>JAKBBU010000021.1 GCA_021808365.1 Pseudomonadota bacterium | reverse complement strand
ACTCAAAAAACCATTGTTGGATGGGTGATAAATTAAAATAGGTCTACTGACCCAAGCACTTTTATTTCATCAATCTTCTTCAAATACCTATTATTTTTATATTGCTGTTCATCATCTTGCTATCGACGGCATCTCTTGGCGTATCATCTTGGAAGATTTATCAAAACTTTACCACGCCTATGTTCAACAGGAAGAACCGAAAATTACTCAAACGGTTTCTTACCAGGCTTGGATTGAAAAACTTCAGGCCACTCTAAAACAACCTGCACTCTGGGAAGAACTTGAATATTGGAACTCTGTCCTGATGATGACAGGCACTTGTTCATTCATGGAAAAAGATTCAGAGTATGATCGGTTTGAAAATTGCAAAACACTGTGTTTTTCTCTCGATCAAGAAGAAACAAATGCCTTATTGCATGAGATCCACACGGCTTATAATACCGAAATCAACGATATTCTATTAGCCGCCCTTGCAGGCCTCTTTCAGCAATTGCAAGGAGAACAAGAATTAGCCTTGCTCCTTGATCGGCATGGACGAGAATCTTTCATTGCAGAAGATTCTGATTTTTCACGAACTGTGGGGTGGTTTACGAGCATCGCACCCGTTTACTTGGAATTTGCAGAGCGCGATCCTGAATATTTAATTCCATGTATCAAGGCCCAACTTCAGGCCATTCCTCACCGTGGCGTTGGCTACGGCCTACTTAAATATTTAACGCCTGATGATCCTAAAACCGCTTACTTGCGAAAAGCCAAGGAACCTCGAATTAACTTTAATTATATGGGGCAGTGGAATTTAGACTTTGAAATGACGCCCAAGTGGCGTTTCATGAATCTTGATCTTGAGGGAGGTATTGATGGAAAAAGCCATACGACCGAGGATCTCTTATTGCTTTCTTGTATTAAGGAAGGACAATTCAGGCTGTTCTTGACTTATAATAAAGTTCATAACAATCAAGAAAGCATGATCGCCTGGGGAGAAACTTACTTAGATTGCCTGAAGCATTTGATTCAGCATTGCAAGGATAAAAATATTACTGCAAAACAGATAGATCAGAAGATCGTTCATTGATCCAAACAATTGGTAAGATTTAAATTGTGACCGTTCACGGTATAGTGAACGTCAGATATGCTGAAGTAGAATATCAGCATACCGTGAACGGATACTTTAAATTTTTCCACACTAAAAAATGTTCCTCTGTTGAACTAACCTTCTAAAGTAACTGAATCTGGCAATCTTCCTAGTTTGATTTTACCCCAAAGAATCGTTAAGATTGATCGTTTGAATCCCTCCGAGGAAGCTTTCATGGATAAGATTTTATTAGCTCTCGCACAATTTAGCGATCAGCTCAGTGAGTTGGTCATTTTTGCTAATGCAGAGGGTCAACTCTTGCGGCTAAATCAAGCAGCACAAAACTATTTTTCTGTCGAATCCTCAACACTTCAATCGGCTAACTTGAAAGATTGGCTGGAGAGCAAAGGAGCAAAACCCGACCTCCTCTCTGCTTGTAACGAAGCCCTCTCTTCTAAAAAATCATTCCTTCACGAATGCAGCAGTGATAGAACTTTAAATAACGACCCGCTTATTCAATGGAAGGTAGTTCGCAGCGACCACCCGGAAATTTTATTGATTGGGAAAAAATCAATACTAGAAAATGAATTGGGGGATCTTGGGCGTTTATTCAATTGTATACAAGAAACTGTTCCTGGAAATTATTGGTGGAAAGATATTAATGGAGTTTATCGCGGTTGTAATGAAAATTTAACAAAAATGTTAAATCTTGAAAAAAATTTTCTTATTGGTAAAACCGACTACGAACTACCCTGGGCTGCATCTGCTAATGAATTAGTAAAACATGATCATGAAATTATTCATTCTGGAAAACCTGAAAAAAAAGAAGAAGTTGTTGTACAACCCGATGGAACAATCCACACTTTCCTCGTCGTAAAATCCCCTCTTCGTAATGCCAAGGGCGAAATCATCGGAACCGTAGGAACCTCCTTCGACATCACCGATCGTAAAAAAGCCGAAGAAGCTCTACGTGTTGCGAAGGAAGAAGCTGAGGCGGCAAATCAGGCAAAAACTGAATTCTTGGAAAATATGCGTCATGATGTTCGCACCCCCTTAACAGGAATTGTGGGGTTTGCGCAAATTATCCGTGATGAAACTTCAGATATGCGAATTAAAGAATATGCAGATAATCTTGTTGCATCAAGCCAATCGTTGATGGAATTTTTAAATGAAATTTTAGAAACCATTCGCATGACGACAGGTGAAATTCCTCTCTTTAGAAAGAAGTTTAATTTAGAAGAAAAATTAGAAGATGTGATCCATCTGATGCAAGCCAAAGCGCGCTTAAAGAAAATCGATCTAACCTTAGATTATGATGAAGATATTCCCATGTATTTGGTGGGTGATTCAAAGCGGATCCATCGGATTGTGTTGGAATTACTCACCAATGCTTTGAATTTTACAGACAAAGGTTCTGTGGTTGTGGGTGCTCACTTGGCTAAAAAAAATGAGCGTGATTTAGTCATCAAGATCACGATGAAAGATACAGGGATCGGCATTTCTCCTGAACAACAAGACAATATTTTTGCTCGTTTCAAACGATTAACGCCCTCTTATGAAGGGGTTTATAAGGGAATGGGCTTAGGCTTGTCCGTCGTAAAACAATTTATCGATGATCTGGGTGCTGAAATCTATGTGGAGAGCAAACCGAAGGAAGGATCCTTATTTACCTGTTTATTCCAATTAAAAGCAGCTCTATTAGAGGATAGCTATGGTGCAGAACCAACACCACGTCGCGAAGAAATAACGGCAGGCACAACATTACGAAAATCAGAACAACCCTATGGAGTTGTAGATGGTAAAACATCGATATTGATTGTTGAAGATCAACATATTGCTGCACAAGTCGCAAAAAGTATTCTTGAAAGTCTAAATTGTACCGTTGATATTGCAACAAATGGTCAAGAAGCGCTACAAAAAACAAGTGAGCAAATCTATGATCTCATCTTCATGGATGTCGGTTTACCCGATATAGATGGTTGCCGCGTGGCTAGAGAGATGCGTTTGAAAGAGTGGTCCTCTGAAAAACATATCCCAATTTTAGCATTGACGGCACACATTGACAGTGAGAATAAACAACGTTGTATTGCTGCAGGTATGGATGCAGTGCTTTCTAAACCCTTAAGCAAGAATAAGGCGTTAGATTTATTGAATGCCTTTATTCCTGAGCGTGCATTGAAGGTTGAACAAGAAAAAGAAGTACCTACAGCAGCGGCGACTAATGCAGCTCAAGTCTTGTTGACTTTGGAAGGTCCTGTCCTTGATCTTAAATTAGGTGCACAATTACTCGGTGGCCGTAAAGAATTGGCACTTGAGATGTTGACGATGTTGGTGGATAGTTTTGATGAAGAATTAGCAGCACTTAAAAAAGCACATGATGCCCAGGATTGGACAGCTGTTTCTGATTGGGCGCATAAAATGAAAGGGGGCGCTTGTTACTGTGGCACACCTCGCTTGAAGGAATCCTGTGAACGACTTGAGGATTATGTTCGTACTCATAAAACAGAAGCTTTACCTGCGCTTTATGAGCAGATGTTGGTAGAAATAGAGGCCGTGCGACAGGGATTTTTGAAGCTTGAAGCTTGAGTTTGCCTCAGAAGTAGGTTGGGTTAGCGCAATGCGCGTAACCCAACAATTTTTCAGTTTAATCCATAACCCTGTGTATGATCAAAGTGATCCTCTTCCTGCTTTTTCCCAAATACAAATGTATAGCAGAAACTTGGCAACGAGCTCAATGACGCCAATGTGCAGCACCAACTTAGAAACCAACTCGATGACTGCTTTGACGCATGAGTTTTATTGGTTGGAAGAAGCTGCTGATTTTCAGAACTTGGTTTAAACGTATTAGGGCACCAATTTAATGGCCAGCAATACGATGATTGCTGTGGCAAATTAAATTCATTGCTTGCTTTAAGCTTTGCCTCATTTTCTGCTTTAAGCTTTTCCTCATGTTTTGCTTGAATTTGCTCAGGTTTAATATGGGTCTTCCAGTCCCAAAACGCAGCGCCCGCTGCAGCAATGGTCACCCCTGTATAGGCAATTCCAATACCCAAATCACCCGCAATCGCACTGAGGAACGAAGGTGTCTTCACTCCCAAAAACCAGGCAGCAGGCACCCCAAAGACCGTCATTAAAAAAGGCAGTAATGTTGAAACCCAATCCCGCCCTAATGGTCTTAACTGTTGAATGAGATTGAAAAATATATTGCTAGCAAACAGACCCACAGAAATAATGGGGATCAGCGTTTTGAATATTTCACTTGCTGCTTCATCTAAACGCAATAAGGTGCTTACAATTTGTGGAAAAAATGTGACCGCTAACAAGGGAGGTGTAACAATCAATTGCGAAGCAATCCACCCCCATATCCCCAGTCGACTGGCCACCTCATAATTTCCGATGTTTCCATCAACCTTCATCGCACAAGCTTGTCCATAGGCGGTTGTGATAATAAGGAAAAAAGAAAGGAGTGTCAGCACGGCACCCCAGGCAGTTGCTTGGTCTAGATTATTTAAAAGGCCTGAACATAAAGTAGTTGCAATCGTCAGAGCGAGCTGATTAAACAGTGCAAATAGAATTCCAGCACCGCGTTTGAACGTTTCCAAAAACTCATCCCGAGCACCTCTAACGTGCTTAAAAAAATTGAAAAATGTATACTCTTGAAGACTTTTACTGAGCATCAGGCGAAGAAAGTAAAAGAAGGAGGTCAAATAACTTTCTATATCATAGGCGATTGCAACGCCTGTTGGTCCCAAGCGAGGCATACCCAGACCACCAAAACCAAGCCAGACCGCCAATAATGAACATAGAAAAAAGTCAATCGGTGCAACGAACATCACGAATTTTCCATGCCCAAGCCCAAAAAGCGTTTGCTCCTGAGTGACCCGTAGAAGGATCCCAATAACAGCAAGTGCATAAACTCTTAAATACTCTGAAGCATATTGAGCAGCCTCTTTATTTTGGTTAAGCACCACCAAGATCTCTTCTGAATAGTAAAATATTGCCATCATCAGGGTTGCCAGTGGCGGGATCTTGTAGAGCCCTCCTCTAAAGATAGAAGTCACCAAATCTCTATATTCTTCTTCGGTAAAAGGATCTTTTTTATTATTGTTATTTCCGATCTCAGAAACAACAATCACACTATCATTTTCGCGTGTATGAAAACTCTCAATTAGTATCTCCTCTCCCGACTTATTTTCTTCGAGCATGAGAAAACCCTCCTCTAGCATCTCATCACTGAAGTTGTCGTCTTCGAGCTCAGGAGAACTATCCTCCTTTATCTTATGAATATTTTCGAGTTCTATTTCTTTTTTAGGAGCAGCTTCCCTTAGGAGTTTGATTTTCCCTTCATAGTGAGCGACTCTAGCAGCAATTGCCAAAAGAAGAGCAACACCCAGCACCATCACTAAATTCATAATCACTGAGGCTAAAGAAGCCCCAGCCTTCTCCTCTTCATTTGTACTGAGAAGACTCAATAAAAAGAGAACAAAAACCACAGTAGCGCTGAGTGTATAGGCAGCGATCATGGTTGCTGCATCAACTGTAACTTGCTTAGCGGCCCCAAGGCGAGTGAGAGGTTGTTTATCTTTTTCCTTTTGCGATTCGATTTTGTTCTCTTGTGGGTTGGCTTCTTTCATAATTGCTCCTTGTTAGAATAAAAGATTAATCAGAGTAAACGGTTTATAGACTAATCGCCCAAGCTGCTATTTGCAACCTATTCTTTTCGATATTCTTTTCGATAGGAACAATTTAGAGTTTTATCGCTTTTTCTTTTTATTTATAAATTTTGTATCTTCCAATCCCAATTGTTTTTCCAATTCAGCAAGAGTATGAGCAATTTAAATTTAATACTTTGTAAATAAAGAACTTTTAAAAATTAAAAAGTGTAGCTTGGATTAGAACCCGAAGGCTCCCTGATCCAACCCCGAATGACATTATAAACAATGCGCAGGTCTTGGTAGTCCAGCGATTTTACAGCCTTGTTGGATGGGGCCGTTGGGGAAAAGCTCGAAAAGATAGAGGCTGCTTGATTTTTCTGCATTTAAAACAAGGCTAATTTCTTTAGACAGCGCCCTCATTGTGGGTGTTCGTTGATATTTTTGATAAAATCCTCTTAAAACTCGCAATATTTCAAGATGTTGCTCTGTTAAAACCAGCCCTTCTCGCTCAGCAAGCATCTTAGCAATCTCTAAATTCCAGTCTGAAAACCGCTTCAGATAGCCCTTCTCCGTAAGAATCTCGCCTGAATTCGTCATAACTGTTTACCTAACATAATGCTGAAGTACTGAGTGGTAACTCATGACCAAGACTCAACACGATCATGCTCTACCGTCAATTGTACAAAACCTTGATCATCCACAAGCTGAATGTGAGCTGGAAGCCGATCGGAAAGCCCTCGAGCTTGCACATCGGCAGCCAGGGCATAAAACGATAGATTCGAATATTCGTTAAGCAGTGGGCTCAGAAGCGCGTAGACACCGTCCTCAATGAGAAGAATCGTTGAACCTGGCTGGGCGAGCCGTAGACAGCTTTCGAGGGTGGTGGTCAGAAAAGGTGACTTATTAACAGTATGAAGAATGGGCATGGTTTGATTCCTACAAGGCATTTCTGGTCTATAATTATACAAGTGGATCCAATCGAGGAGAATATTATGTCAGACACATGGTTAGTTGTTGCCAATGCCAGCCAAGCACAGCTCTATGAGGCCCATCTGGGCGTAAACGGTGGCCACCTCGAACTCCTTAAAACCCTTGATCATCCCGCAAGCCGCCTAAAAGCAGGTGAGCTCAACTCCGACCGCTCGGGTCATTTCCAAGGCAATAATGCAGGTTCTGCCTCGTATGAGGCTTGTGTTGAACCCAAGAAAGTAGAGGAAACCCGCTTTGCTCATGAATTGGCTCAAATGCTGGAATCAGGACGCACATCGCATTGCTATGAACATTTGATCTTGGTCTCGAGCCCTCATTTTATGGGCTTGTTGCGAGGAGCATGCAATGATCGTATTCATGATTGCATCACTGCTTGCATCGAAAAAGATTATACTCAGTTTCAGGGCGATATGTTGGCTAAGCGGGTGAGTAATCATATTTATCAATGAGCGCAACAAAAATAAATGAGTAGAATGTTGGGTTACGCGAGTACGCTAACCCAACCTACACATCAATCCGATCCACCGAGAGCGCATTCTTTTCGATAAAGGCACGCCGTGGATCCACTTGATCACCCATCAAGGTTGTAAAGATCGCATCAGCAGAAACAGCATCTTCAATCGAAACACGCAACATGCGGCGCGTGGTTGGATCCATCGTTGTTTCCCAAAGCTGCTCTGGATTCATTTCCCCCAAACCTTTATAACGCTGAATCGTCTGACCACGTTTCGCTTCTTCTACTAGCCAACTTAATGCTTCGCGGAAACTCACCGCCGGACGTTTTTTCTCACCGCGTTGAACGATAGCCTCTGAACCCAATAAATCTCGCGACTTTCCGGCAAATTCCGCGACCTGGCGGTATTCCGACGATGCAAAAAATTCACGTGTCAGCGTATACTCTGTTTTTAAACCATGACTGATCATCTGAACATGTGGGTAATGAATTTGTTGTTCCGGATTAAACACAACGGTGACTTTAAAATGCGTACCCTTTACATGATGCCGTTCCAGCGTGGTTTCGAGCGCCTGACTCCAAGTTGATACTGCTTCTTGATCAATAAAAGCCGATTCTAAAAGCGTATGAGCATCGAGCAAGGCTTCTAATAACATTAATGGATAACGATGCTTAAGGCGCTTAAACAATTGTGTAATCGCGCGATATTCTTTAATGAACCCTTCAAGTTGCACGCCTTGAATCGCTGGTGCATTGGGATGCACAAATAATTTTGCATCCTCCATTGCGACTTGAAATAAATAATTTTCAAACGCATCTTCATCTTTGACATACTGTTCTTGCTTGCCGCGTTTGACTTTATACAAAGGCGGTTGAGCAATATAAATATGGCCGCGCTCGACTAATTCTTTCATTTGACGGTAGAAAAATGTCAATAATAATGTACGAATGTGCGAACCATCGACGTCGGCATCAGTCATAATGATGATGGAATGATAACGCAATTTATCGGGATTAAATTCTTCTCGTCCAATGCCACAACCCAATGCGGTAATTAATGTTCCTACTTCTGTTGAGGCAAGCATTTTATCAAATCGTGCCTTTTCAACATTTAAAATTTTACCGCGCAAAGGAAGAATCGCTTGTCTGCGGCGATCACGGGCTTGCTTGGCCGAGCCGCCTGCTGAATCCCCTTCCACTAAGAATAATTCAGATAATGCAGGATCTTTTTCCTGACAATCTGCCAATTTTCCAGGCAAATCAGCAATATCGAGTGCACTTTTTCGCCGAACCATTTCGCGAGCTTTACGTGCGGCTTCGCGTGCTCGGGCAGCTTCAACCATTTTCTCGGTAATAGCCCGGCCTTCTTGAGGATTTTCTTCCAAATAATTTTCGAGATATTCTGAAACAGCTGCTTCAACCACACTTTTGACTTCAGAAGAAACTAATTTATCCTTGGTTTGTGATGAAAATTTAGGATCAGGCACTTTAACGGATAAAACAAAGGTTAACCCTTCGCGTGCGTCATCGCCTGTTGTGGAAATTTTTGCCTTTTTATTTAATCCAATTTTTTCAATGTAATTATTCAGCGTTCGCGTTACCGCGCTTCGAAATCCAGCTAAATGGGTTCCGCCATCTTTTTGTGGAATATTATTTGTGAAACAAAATGAGGTTTCTTGAAAACCATCATTCCATTGCAACGCTAATTCAACGGTGATCCCATCACGCTCGCATGAAAAATAAAAGATTTTTTGATTGATTGGCGTTTTATTTTCATGGATATGTTCCACGAAGGAACGGATCCCACCTTCATATTCAAAAATATCTTCTGCACCGGTACGTTCATCATATAAACGAATACGTACGCCTGAATTAAGAAAGGATAATTCCCTTAAGCGTTGTGCCAAAATATCGTAGTGAAATTTGATATGTGTAAAAACAGTGGGGCTAGGTTTAAAATGTACGAGTGTACCGTGTTGATCGGTGTCGCCGGTGACCGCCAAAGGAGCCACGGGTTCGCCCAAGCGATAATCTTGTTCGTGAATTTTTCCATCTCTGCGGATCAAGAGGTGCAATTCATCGGAGAGTGCATTGACAACGGAAACACCAACACCATGTAGACCTCCGGATACCTTGTAGGAATTGGAGTCGAATTTTCCACCTGCATGGAGGATGGTCATGATCACTTGAGCCGCTGAACAACCTTCTTCCTCATGAAGATCAACGGGGATCCCACGACCATTGTCGGTAACGGTAATAGATTCATCGGCATGAATGATCACTTCAATCGCATTACAGTAACCTGCAAGCGCTTCGTCGATCGCGTTATCGACAACTTCGAAGACCATGTGGTGTAGACCCGTGCCGTCATCCGTATCTCCGATATACATGCCTGGGCGTTTGCGAACAGCATCAAGTCCTTTGAGGACTTTGATATTTGAGGAGTCATAGGTTGGAATCGGATTTGGGATAGGGGTGTCGCTCATGAAGTCTCCGTGTGTACGATACAATACTTTTTAGTCTAAAAAACAAGGATTTTAAGCGTTGATTGTAGCATGATTAATGATAAATATATAAATATTCCATCAATCTCTTCGCCACTGGTCCTACCTTAAAACAAACATCACCAATTTGACGAATAGGCCATAGACCGATCAGGCTGTTGCAAACAAATACTTCATCCGCCTCGAACAATTCGGCGCGTGAAATTGCTCTGATCATACAACCTTCTTGCTGAACAAATTCAGATTCTAAGATCAATCGGCGTGTCACACCCTCAATGCCACATTGATGAAGATCAGGGGTAATTAACAGCCCTTTTTTAACGATGAAGACATTGCTCTTGACCCCTGAAATCAGATGATTCATCTGATCAAATAAAAGTCCTTCGGGAATATCCGGATCATCCCATTCCTGGCGCGCCAAGACGTTTTCAAGGCGATTTAAATGTTTGATACCTGCTAGTCGCCGCTGGTGTGCTAAACGCAGCTCACAGAGGTGTGCCCGAATACCCTGCTCATAGTAATGTGCCGGAGCTGCTTGGAAGGGATAAAGGAGCAAAATACGGCTAGGTTGCATCGGTTGTGGCGAGGCATAACCGCGCTCGCCGACACCTCGCGTAATTATAATTTTTAAAACCGCGCTTTTATGATCTTGGCAAAGAAATTTGCCAAGAAAATATTTAATTTCGTGACGTAATAAAGCTTCGGAAGGCGCAGGGAGTGCAAGACGTTCGCAACTTTGAAATAACCGCGCCAAATGAAGCTCTAAATAGCGAAGTTGACCGTGTTCAATACGCAGGGTTTCAAACAGGCCATCGCCGTAGTGTAATCCACGATCACCCGCATAAATGTGGGTCTCGAAATGACCGTTAATCAAGCAAACGTTCATTTTTGGCAAGGTTTGTCTCGAGTAAAAATGAGCTCGTCATCCCGGGATTTAGCGGTTCTTAGCGAGTACTCTCGCTTTAGAACCGCTTAATACCCGGGATCCAGAAAATAAAAAAGGATTTTTCCTTTTTAAATTTTCTTAAATACTAGACTCCCGTTAGTTCCTCCAAACCCAAATGAATTCGACAAGGCAACATCGATCTTCATTCGGCGAGCAACATTAGGAACAAAATCAAGATCACAATCTTCATCGGGATGCTCAAGATTAATCGTAGGTGGTGCAATTTGATCACGAATAGCAAGAACACAGAAAATAGCCTCAACAGCACCCGCAGCACCCAATAAATGTCCTGTCATTGACTTCGTTGAGCTCACCGCTAATTTATAGGCATGATCACCAAAACTTGCCTTGATAGACAGTGCTTCATTGCGATCACCCAACGGTGTTGATGTCCCGTGCGCATTAATATAATCCACTTGATCAAGATTTAAATGAGCATCTTTAACACCATTCTGCATGGCAAGCATGGGGCCTTCTAAATCCGGTGCGGTCATGTGATGCGCATCACAGCTCATCCCATAACCCACTAATTCAGCATAAATTCTCGCACCGCGCTTCAAGGCATGCTCATATTCTTCAAGAAAAACAATACCTGCACCGTCGCCCAAGACAAAACCATCACGATCACGATCCCATGGACGGCTCGCTTTGGAAGGATCATCATTACGTGTTGATAAGGCACGCATAGCAGAAAATCCACCGATACCCATGATCGAGGTGGCCATTTCAGTCCCACCGGCTAACATCATGTCTGCATCACCATAAGCAATCATACGTGCTGCATCGCCAATATTGTGTGTACCCGTGGTACACGCCGTAACGATGGCGATATTTGGACCTTTAAAACCATATTCAATAGCCAAGTAACCGGACACCATGTTGATGATGACAGCCGGAATAAAGAAGGGTGAAATCCGGCGAGGACCGTGTTCGATATATTGCAAATGGCTCTTTTCGATCGCTGGAATACCACCGATACCCGAGCCAATTGCAATGCCGACACGTTTTCGATCAATCTTTTCAAGATCAATACCCGAATCAACAACGGCTTGTTTTGCAGCAGCAACGCCATATTGTAGAAATAAATCCGACTTGCGAACTTCTTTGGCAGGCATGTACTCGAGTGGATCAAAATTTTGAACCGTTCCACTGATCCGTGAAGGAAAAGCGCTCGCATCAAAATTATTGATGGCTCGAACACCACTTTTGCCCGCACATAGGGCCGCCCACGTATCGGGGACGTTGTTCGCCAAGGGCGACAACATGCCCATACCGGTTACAACAATACGACGTCCAATCAAAACTGCTACCTCTTCTTGTTTGTATGTTGCGCAAAGGCAAAGCCTTCACTCACACTTTTTAATGCTTTTCGCCTTCGCCCGCTTTAGCCATGTGGGATTCGATATAATCGATAGCTTGTTGAATGGTTGCGATTTTTTCTGCTTGATCATCAGCAATTTCGCAACCGAACTCTTCTTCCAAGGCCATGACCAGCTCAACGGTGTCGAGAGAATCCGCGCCTAGATCATCCACGAATGAAGCATCATCAGTTGCTTCTTTTTCGTCAACACCCAGTTGCTCAACAACAATTTTTTTTACACGTGCTGCTACATTACTCATGAAGGATCCTCTTTCTATATAAAAAAAGCCTAAACTAGGAATCCCTAGCTCGGCGCATTATCACATAATTCGATAAACCACGACAATAGGCCCTAGAACCTATCGACCGCAACGATTGTACGGGAGCTTTTGGCCTATATCAAGCAAAAAAACGTTACTACTCAGCTGTGTACGGCAATTGGGCCAAAAGCTCATCCCCTATGCCATGTACATCCCGCCATTCACATGCAGGGTCGCGCCCGTAATATAAGAAGCTTCATCGGAAGCTAAGAAACAAACGGCCTTGGCAATATCTTCTGGGCGCCCTGACCGCTTCATCGGGATCCGCTCCAGCAAATGAGTACGAATTTCTTCATTAATCGCGGCCGTCATATCGGTCTCAATAAACCCTGGTGCAATCACATTCACAGTAATCCCGCGGGAAGCCACTTCTTGTGCAACCGATTTTGAAAGGCCAATGACACCCGCTTTCGCAGCTACATAGTTTGCCTGACCAAAATTGCCTGTCGAGGCAACCACGGAACTGATATTGATGATACGACCTTTTCTGGCCTTAATCATGTCTTTAATACAAGCTTTAGTCATCTGAAAAACAGAGGTCAAATTAGTTTGGATGATTTGATCCCATTCCTCGTCCTTCATCCGGAGAAAAATATTATCCTTGGTGATCGCCGCATTATTGACAAGAATGCTGGGCGCTCCTTCAGCGCCACGAAGGTCCGTGAGAACGATCTCAATGGACTCAGGACGTGCAACATCTAAAACAACACCACGCCCTGGCAAACGTTCATCTTCAAAAGCTTGAGTAATCGAAAACGCACCTTGTTCACTTGTTGCTGTTCCAACAACCCGCGCACCGCGACGCGCAAGTTCAAGTGCAATTGCACGGCCAATACCTCGGCTTGCGCCGGTGACGAGAGCAATTTCATTCGTGAGGGTCATAATTCATCCTTTATATCAATAATTTCAAGGCTTTTATCAATACGCTTACAAAGCCCTGCTAAAACTTTTCCAGGCCCACATTCTATGACAGGATTGATCCCTTCGGCAACCATCCTCTGAACAGTTTCAACCCAGCGCACAGGCGCATACAATTGGCTAACTAATGCGGCCCGAATCGCTTGTGGATCCGTATGGGTTGCGACATCCACATTGTGGATTACAGGAATTTGAGGCGGTTTAATATCGATTTTTTCAAGCGCCTCTTCCAACATTTCAGCCGCCCCATGCATCAAAGGACTGTGAGAGGGCACACTCACTGGCAAAATTTTTGCTAGTTTTGCACCTTTTTCCTTTGCCAGTGTCACACCTCGCTCCACAGCGGATCGGGTTCCTGCGATAACAACCTGCCCAATAGCATTGTAATTTGCAGGCACAAGTACTTCACCTTGCGAAGCTTCATCACAGACTGTACGAACAATACCATCTTCCAAACCAACCAAGGCTGCCATTGCACCTTCGCCTGCTGGAACCGCTTTCTGCATCAAACGGCCACGAAGCGCAACTAGTTTGATCGCATCTGAAAAATCAAGCGAGTTAGCGCACACCAAGGCTGAATATTCGCCCAGACTATGCCCTGCCATGACAGCAACGTGTTGAGGCTTAAAAAGGCGCCATAAGGCAACGCTGGCTGCAAGCAGTGCAGGTTGTGTAAATTCAGTTTGATCCAAACGCTCTTGCGGCCCTTCTTGGACGAGGGTCCAGAGATCATAACCCAGTGCGTCTGAGGCTTGTGCATAGGTTTTTTTGATCTGATCATGTTTGAGACTGATGTCGTTTAGCATCCCAAGGGATTGGGATCCTTGGCCTGGGAAAATAAATGCGGTTTTTTTCATATTGACTTTCTCATATACCCACTCTAAAGTTCATAACCTTTGCCGAGGTGGTGGAATGGTAGACACGCAGGTTTCAGATACCTGTGGGGGTAACCCTGTGGAGGTTCGAGTCCTCTTCTCGGCACATAACCTTCGTCTTTTTCCCAATCTCTGCGTTGCATGACTTCCTCCGCTGCTCATTTATGTCCTATAAACTCCGCTGCTCGGAAGTCATGCGCCTTGAGCTTGGAAAAAATACTTGGTTCTGTTTACTTTTTTATAAAGATCCCAACACCTCCAAAAGACTCTCCACTCTGCGACTATCTCCTCCGCCCTCAGCACCCAAACAAAACAAATTTTTTATACCTGCGCCACGCGCAGCAACCATATCAGAGATTTTATCGCCGACCATGATTGATCCAGGAAGATCAATATCCAAATCTGCAGCCGCTTGAAAAAACATGCCTGATCCAGGTTTGCGACACTCATTTTCTTTACGATATTGACCAATACCGTGCTCAGGATGATCAGGGCAAAAATATACCGCATCGATTCGTCCTGCACGTAGAGTAAATTGTTCGCACACCCAATCCATCAGAGCATGAAAATCTGCTTCTGTATAATAACCTCGGCCAATTCCTGCTTGATTTGTGACAACGACGACCCAATAACCCTTCTTGTTCGCCTGCGCTACTAATTCAAAGATCCCATCGATAAAATCAAAATCTTCTTTTCGGTGAACGTAACCGTGCTCTACATTAATGACACCATCTCGATCGAGAAATAAGGCAGGTTTTTTCATTGAAAAAAAATCCCTTTTAAAAATATTTGCAGGTACCAAGGAAGAGTGCACCAATACGTGTTGTGGTATTGGTGCACTCTTCCTTGGTACCTGTAAATTACTTTAACAACTCTCGACACACAATATTTTCGCACCGATCAGGTCCTGTTGAAATCATACCAATAGGTACTTCTAAACATTCTTCAATTCGAGCCAAATAATGCCTAGCTTGTTCGGGCAATTGATCATATTGTGTCAATCCGCGCGTGCTTTCTTGCCAACCCGGTAAATCTTCATAAATGGGCTCACAATGCGCTAAATTTTCGATCTGTTCGGGAATATGATGAATGATTTCACCTTGATAACGGTATGCCACACAAAGACGAACCGTTTCCAAACCATCGAGCACATCTAATTTTGTCATGCACAAGGAAGATAAACTATTCATCTGCACGGAACGGCGCATGATGACGGCATCAAACCAGCCACAACGGCGCTTGCGTCCTGTGACGGTTCCAAATTCTTGACCCTGTGTCGACAAATACTCACCATCGGCATCAAATAATTCTGTGGGGAAAGGTCCTGAACCCACACGCGTAGTATAGGCCTTTGTGATCCCTAAAATTTCATCTAAATATAAGGGGCCAAAACCACTGCCGCAACCTACAGCACCCGCCGTTGTATTTGATGATGTCACAAAAGGATAGGTGCCAAGATCAACATCAAGAAAACTACCTTGGGCACCTTCAAAAATAATATTATGTGAGGCACGGCGATGCTCTTGTAATAATTCAGAAATATCAGCAACCATGGGCAAAATGATCGATCGCCATTGCTCTGCTTGTGCAAGCACAACCTGAATATCAATGGTCTCAGTATGAAAATAATGTTCAAGTACAAAATTATGATAATCCAGCGTTGCTTTTAATTTTTCAGCAAAGACCGCAGGGTTCAATAAATCACTCACCCGCAAACCACGTCTTGCCACTTTATCTTCATAAGCCGGACCAATGCCCCGCCCCGTTGTACCCAAAGCTTCACGTCCGCGAGCTTTTTCACGTGCGAGATCAAGGCTGACGTGATAGGGTAAAACTAAGGGGCAGGCAGGGCTAATTTTTAATTTATCGCGTACAGAAACACCGCACGATTCAAGTTGCTCAATTTCTTTGATTAAGGCATCTGGCGCAATAACCACACCATTACCAATCAACGCTAATTTCCCTTGCAAAATACCTGAGGGAATTAAACGCAGCGCTGTCTTTTTGCCCTCAATGACAAGGGTATGGCCGGCGTTGTGTCCACCTTGGTACCGCACAACACAGTGTGCATGTTCACTGAGCAGATCAACGATCTTACCCTTCCCCTCATCGCCCCATTGGGTACCCAAGATCACAATACTTTTACCCATTTATTATTTTTCTCTATTTATTCTCAGAAGTTTTAGCATCACCCATATGATCAAAATAGGTGAAAAATTGGCTGTCTGGACGAAGCACTAAAATATCGCTCTTGCTATTAAACGTTTCTTGGTAAGCCAATAAACTACGATAAAATGCGTAAAAATCAGCATTTTTTCCATACGCATCTGAATAGATTTGCCCCGCCACCGCATTGGCTTGAGCACGGATCTGCGCAGCTTGTTCTTTTGCCGTGGCCACTGTTACCGTTGCATTAGCGTCGGCCTGTGCACGCACAGCTTCGCCTTGCGCTCGACCTTGCGCTCTGTGCTCCGTAGCGACACGTTCGCGTTCTGCACGCATACGTTCATAAACAGCTGAACTCACTTCAGGGGGTAAATCAATCCGCTTGATGCGAACATCGATCACTTGGATCCCTAATTTCTGTGCACTGATATCGGCCTGCATTTTCAAACGATTCATAATAGCAGAACGATCATCTGACACCACCTCTTGAATCGTACGTTTTCCAAATTCAGCACGAAGCGTGTCATTAAGCTGTTGTTCAAGTAAAGTTTCAGCGCGTAATTGATCACCGCCTGTACGCGTATAATAAAGTGCAGGAGCAGTAATCCGCCATTTCACGTAGTAATCGACGATCACATCTTTCTTTTCTTCTGTGACGATGCGCGACGATTGAATATCCAGTGTTTGCAAACGAATATCAAAAATCAAGACATCATTGAGCAAGGGCCATTTAAAATGCAAGCCTGGTGATTTGATCACGGCTTGTTGCGTGTCACTATTCGTTTGAATTTTTCCAAGATAAAGCAGCAAACCTTCATGGCCTTGCTCAACAGTAAAAAGACTGGCATAACCCAACCCTAGAAGGATCACTGCAAGAACTAGCCCAAAAATTTTTCGAGGTGTCATTGTGCATTTCCTCGCATAAAGGCATCACGACTAGCCAAACTTGAAAAATCATCGCGGCCAGGACGATCCGTATTTTGGGATGTAGTGGATGTCGATGGCGGTGCTGATGCAACGGCTGCTGTTGACGCTGTTAAATCTGTCGATGTAGGCAGATTGGGTTTCGCGATTGATACCATATTTTGATTACTCATCAATTGCTCGAGAGGTAAATATGCTAAGCTATTTGTCCCAGTATCTAAAACAATCTTACTACTTTGCGACAAGACGTCTTGCATCGCATCCATGTACATACGCTCGCGCGTGACAATGGGATCTTTTGTGTAGATGGGCAGAAGCGCTAAATAATTAGCAACATCAGCACGCGCTTTTAAAACGATTTGTTTTTGATAACCTGAAGCCGCAGAAAGGATCCGCGAAGCCTGACCTTTTGCAATAGGCTCAACACCCATGGCATAAGCTTGTGCTTGGTTGATATAACGTTGTTCGTCCTCTTGTGCCTTGATGGCATCATCAAAAGCATCTTTTACTTCATCTGGCGCTTTTGCAGGTTGAAGGGCAACGTCAGTAATAATCACGCCTGCTTGATAACTGTCAAGAATTTGACTCAGTTGTTGTGACACTTGATCGCGAATAAGTTCACGACCTGTCGTCAACACCTGGTCCAAGGTTGAATTACCAATCACTTGCCGTAGCGCACTTGCCGTAGCTTGTTTAATACTTTCAATAGGGCTGACAACATTGAAGAGATAATTTTTTGGATCCGCTACACGATATTGAACCGCAACGGCAACAGATACAATATTTTCATCGCGCGTCAACATGAGCGATTCATAGGAATAGGTATCGATGCGCTGAACATCAACGACGATCTTTTGTTGGATCCCTTGTGCAATCCAATGAGGACCGGGTCCTTCGGTCTTCATGTACTTTCCAAAGGTAAGGATAACAGCACGCTCAGCGGGAGAAACAATATAGATACCCGACAAGAACCAAAGCACAGCAATCACAATCACTGCAATCCCTGCGATATAGCTCAAACCTTTTTTACCAAGGTTAGGCGATGGCGCTGATCCAGAAGGATCAGAAGGTTTTTGGGGTCCGTTTTTTTGGATACGACCTGTAAGTTTGCGATGCAGCGTTTTAATCAGCTGATCCAAGTCTGGGGGACCTTCTTGTGAGGAGTCCGAACGCCAGGGATCTCGCTTTTTTTCTTGCTTATCCTTGTTTTCAGGTTCGCCAGGTTCGTTCCAGGCCATAAGTTTCTCTTTATGAAGTCGACACAGCTTTCCATTCTATACTGTGGTTGAACCGCTTTGCAATACAACATTATCACGTAAATAATACGGCATCGCCAATTCAGGCGCGATAGCCAATCCATCAAGATTAGCCTGACGAGCGAGTGGAAGAAGATCCACAGCATTTGGATAAAAATCGACCTGTTTAGGAAATTCAGGTAACCTATTTTGTTCAGGCACAGACCAACCCTGCCCGATCAAGAGCGATCCATCTTGCTCATTCTGAGCAAGATGTTCGAGTAATTGAACAGGTTCAGTCAGTTGATCCGCGCACTGAGGCTGCATCAAGCCTTGTTCATCAAGTACATAAGAACCCCAATAACAACCACCCAAACGTGCATCGAGTGCAGGAATGACCCGCTTAGCGCCGAATATTCTCGCAGCACCTTGCGCCATGGTTTGCAGGGTTGAAATCGGAATCAAGGAAAGACCTGCCCCAAATGCGAGGCCTTGTGCAACACCACAGGCAATCCGCAATCCGGTAAAACTCCCCGGCCCTGCAGCAAAGGCGATGGCGGAAAGTGTTTTAAGCTCAAACCCTGCTTCTTGCAAAAGTTCTTCGACCATGGGAAGAATTAATTGCGTGTGCCGAGCAGGTGCTATTTCAAAGCGCGCCCATACACGCTCGCCGCTACAGAGAGCTGCGGAGCAGGCATGGGTGGAGGTTTCGATACCTAGAATTTTCAAATTATTCATTTAATGAACAACATTTTAGCAGTACGTCAAGAAAAACTTAAGGCTAATTGGAAGGCTAAATCCCGGGATGACGATGTACTGGATTCCCGAGTTTGCAGGAATGAGCGTTATTCACTCAAAAAACTACGTAACATCCACGTGGTTTTTTCATGATAGGCTAAACGCTGTGTCAACAAATCTTGTGTGGCCTCATCATGTGCTGTTTCCGCAAAGGGATAAACCTTACGCACCGTTTTGATCACGGCCTCATGATCAGCGACCAATTGTTTGACCATCTCTTCGGCGTTGATTGTACCTGTCTCTTCTTTCAAACTCGTCAATTCACTAAACTGCAAATAACTGGCAGGTGCAGGAAAACCCAAGGCACGGATCCGCTCAGCAATTGCATCGACGGCTTCGGCCAGCTCTTGATATTGGCCCTCAAACTGCTCATGCAAGGTTGCAAAAAAACGACCGGTCACATTCCAATGAAACCCTTGGGTTTTCAAATAAAGTGTGTAGGTATCAGCCAATACATTGCCAAGATAGCGCGCAAGATCACGACGATGGTCAGCTGTAATTTGAATATCCATCCGCATAAAAAAGACTCCCTTTTAGTTTCTAGTAAGGTATAATAGTTCTTCCCTATGAAAAAATCCAGCTCAGTACCTCAACCGGCAAAACCCCATACCCTCAGTCATGATGGGCGTGCCATTGCATCGATCGATGGAAAAACAACTTTCATCAGTGGCGCCCTGCCCCATGAAGAGATCGAATTTATTTACACTAAACAACGATCTCGCTTTGACGAAGGTCGGCTCACGCAGATCATCACACCAAGCCCTGATCGCATTGCACCGCCCTGCCCTCATTTTGGCATTTGTGGCGGCTGTGCACTTCAACACATGAAGGTTGATGCACAAATTGAATACAAGCAAGGCATTGTGCTTGAGCAACTTCGGCATTTTGGAAAAGTCACTCCCAAAACTATTCTTTCACCGCTGACGGCTGAGCCTCTTGGATACCGACGTAAGGCACGGCTTGGGATCCGCTTTGTGGAAAAGAAAAATAAGCTATTAATCGGATTTCGTGAGCAACAAAGTCGCTACTTAGCCGATCTAGAAACCTGTGAAATTCTTGATCCTCGCATTGGACATCGATTACCTGAATTAAGAACGGCGTTGATGAAACTTGAAGCCTATCGCGAGATCCCCCAAGTTGAAATTGCCGCAAGTGCCAACGCCTCAAGTACCCATGAAGTTGCTCTTGTTTTTCGTCATATGATCCCACTGTCTGAACAGGATCAAAACCATTTAATCGAGTTTGGGCGTAATCAGCATTATTCTATTTATCTGCAAGGCGGCGGTCCACATACAATTAAAAAAATTTATCCCGATGGCCCCTCGTTTCTCATCGACACGCAACCCGAATTGGGCTTGAAGTTTGAATTTCATCCCACTGATTTTGTCCAAGTCAATTCGAAGATCAATGCAAAAATGGTTCCTCTTGCGCTTGATTTATTAGCCCTAAATTCGGATGATCATATTCTCGATTTATTCTGCGGCCTTGGTAATTTTTCACTACCTCTTGCACAACAAGCAAAACAGGTGATCGGTGTAGAAGGTTCTGACATCATGGTCCAACGTGCAAAAATTAATGCGATCAATAATCATCTCAATAATGTCAATTTTTATTGTGCTGATTTAACGCAAGATTTCACAACACAACCCTGGTTTTCAGCATCAATCAATAAAGTATTATTGGATCCACCTCGCAGTGGCGCACAAGAAATCATCGCAAAATTTAATCACTTATCACTTGAACGTGTGGTTTATGTTTCCTGTAATCCTGCAACTCTCGCGCGCGATGCAGGATTGCTCGTACATGAGCTTGGATTTGAGCTGAGCACACTGGGCGTAATTGATATGTTCCCTCATACCGCTCATGTTGAGACGATTGCCCTATTTAAACAAAATTAGAGATGCCTTAATCGGGTTGATCGTTTTTAAAATTTGATTTGACAAACCATCGCCAGCAGGGAAGCTGGCGTTGAGCCTACAGGGAAGTATTTACGGCGTGTTTGGAAAATCAAATTTTAAAAACGATCAACCCGATTAAGGCATCAGGAAAAACCGAGGACACCTCCATGGTTCAACCCAAAGAAACACCACATTACCGCGCAACAGGCCAAATAAACCTCGAAGCCTGGATCACCCACATCACCCAAAACCGCCCACCTGCCGATCGCCAAATGCTACGCCACGCCTGCACTCTCAGCCAACTCGTCAACAACGAACACATCCACCCCGAATGCGGTGGCTGCCTCGAACAAGGAATCGCTATGGCCGAGATCTTAAACGATCTCAACATGGATACTGAAACCCTCATTGCAGCCCTCATCCTCGAAGGCGTCCAATACTCCGAAATGACCCTCGACGATGTCACCGAACACTTTGGTCTTAACATCGCCAAACTCGTTTCAGGCGTCGATCGCATGCGCATGATCGATGCCCTCTTACAAACTGAAAAAAGTCTCGATAAAAATCGCATAGATCACTTGAGAAAAATGTTCTTGAGTATGGTTGACGATGTCCGTGTCGTCTTCATTAAACTCGCCGAACGCACACATCGATTACGAAAAGCAGCATCGCTGAGTGAAGTCTATCGCCAAAAACTAGCGCATGAAATTCAAGATATTTATGCACCACTTGCAAATCGTCTCGGCATCGGCGAGTTAAAATGGGAACTTGAAGATCTTGCGTTTCGCTATTTACAACCTGAGACTTATAAAGAAATCGCACAACTCGTCGCTGGACGGCGGATCGATCGCGACCGTTATATTCAAGATGTCATCGCTGAATTAAAACACTTAATTGAACGTGCCAATATCAAAAATGCTCAAATTCAAGGACGCGCAAAACATATTTTCAGCATCTATAAAAAAATGACACGTAAAAAAATAGGCTTTGATCAAATTTTTGATGCCAGTGCTGTACGCATTCTTGTTGAACACATCGAAGATTGTTATGCGGCTCTTAGTATTGTTCATGCAAATTGGCCTCATATTTCTGAAGAATTTGATGATTATATTGCCACCCCAAAACCCAATGGCTATCGCTCCATTCACACCGCTGTCATAGGCCCTCAAGATAAACCCCTTGAAGTACAGATCAGAACTTTTGACATGCACGAAGAATCTGAAATGGGTTTTGCTGCACACTGGAAATATAAAGAAGGTGAACAAAAAGCAGGCTACGAAAATAAAATTGCACTGTTGCGTCAAGTCATTGCATGGCAGAAAGATTTATCTGCCCAATCAACTCCTGTTTCTGAAATTCCAGCTGATATTTTTAAAGATCGCATCTATGTTTTCACACCCGAGGGTGATATTGTCGATCTCATGCAATCTGCTACGCCCTTGGATTTTGCTTATCACATTCACAGTGAAATTGGCCATCGCTGCCGGGGTGCAAAAGTCAATGGGCATATTGTGCCACTCACTTACACACTCCAAACGGGTGATCGCATTGAAATCCTCAAGGCTAAACACCCCAAGCCCAGTCGCGATTGGTTGAACTCTGAACTCGGTTATCTTAAAACTTCACGCGCCAAATCAAAAGTTCACCATTGGTTCCGGCAAGCAGACTATGAACAACACTTAACGCAGGGCCGCGAACTCATTAAACGGGAATTACAACAATTAGGTTTACCCACACCTGATTTTGATCCCATGGCCACTAAAATGAATTATAAAACAGCTGACGATTTAATCGCCGCAGTCGGCAGTGGCGATGTAAAACCCAGCCAAATTATTCATTTAATACCCACACAAACTATGAAGGAAGAAGTTTATCCGACAATTCTTCCTGCAAAAACGACAACAAATGCGACTAATAATATTGTCAGCATTCAAGGTATCGATAATCTGCTCACGCATATTGCACGCTGTTGCAAACCCATTCCTGGCGATCCCATTATCGGTTATATTACGACCGGACGTGGTGTAACGATCCATCATCATCATTGCAGTAATATTCATTCCATGCGTGAAAACAGCCCTGCGCGTTTTATGGAAGTAAATTGGACGGGTGAATCAAAACAAATTTACCCCGTGGATCTGCATCTCATTGCCGATGATCGTGCAGGACTGCTGCGTGATATCACCCTGACCTTAAGCCATGAGCATGTTGATATTCTCGGCCTACAGACATTTCCTAATTCGTCTGAAAATCAGCTGACGATTACACTGACCTTACGATTATCCAGTTTAAATGAATTAAATTCTATCCTTCAACATCTGCGTCAAATTCGCAGTGTCGTTGAGGCAAGGCGATCGATGAAGCATTAAATCATTGAAATGTAATCTATTGTTTTTGTAAGAAATTAATTGACAAACGACCTGTTAACGCATACCATTTGCGCGTTGCTATTTGGCAACTTAAAAATAAATTCCGGGATGACGAACACTATACCGTGAACGATTACGGCTGGACATAACCCAACATTTTTTAAATCGCAGATGACAACTTGCTCAAAATCGGTTAAAATTGATCCTTTATACACCGAGAAACAACATGAACAACGTCATTACTACCATCAAAAACCAGATCGCGGATAATGCTATTTTACTTTATATGAAAGGCTCACCCGAAATGCCGCGTTGTGGTTTTTCCGCCCGAGCCAGCGAAGCGCTGCTCGAATGCGGTGCCAAATTTGCCTATGTGGATATTTTAGAACAACCAGAAATCCGCCAAGCCTTGCCAGGCTATGCAAATTGGCCTACATTTCCACAGCTTTATATTCAAGGGAAATTGATTGGCGGTTGCGACATCATTTTAGAACTGCATGAATCCGGCGAGTTACAAACCTTAATCGACCAGGTCGAACACATCTAATCCAACGCTAACGCTTCCCCAAAATAAAGGGGTAATTTAAACATGATCACTGTTAACGATATCAAGGCACAAGCTATTAAGTAATAAGCGATCATTAAGGTGTTATGAAACGTATTAATTAACCACGTATTGACTAAGGGCGCCGTCCCGCCAATGATAACCATTGATAAATTATAGCCTATAGAAACACCCGAATAGCGCGCCGAACCCGGATACATTTCCACAATCGTCACGGGGGTACTCGCTTGCTCAGAAGCATAAATAATGACCATAGGTAACAGCCAATACCAGAGACCTGACGTCTTTAAAAAATAAAAACAAGGAATGGATAGAACAACATAACCTAATGCTGCAAAATAAAGGGTCGCTTTTCGGCCATACTTATCACAGATCACTGAAAAAAATGTCGTTAAAAAAAGAATAAAAATATTGAGCATCGCTTGTAATTGCAACGCTTTTTCCAACGTATAATTCATGTAGACATGCAAATACGTGGTCAAATATCCCATGAGCACATAAGTGCCCGCCGCACTCATAATCAATAATAGAAAAATGTTGAATACTAATCGTTTTTGATCGCGGAACACTGTCAACAAGGGCGCCTTATCAATCGTTTTAGCCCGAATTTTTTTAAATACCTCAGATTCCTGAATATCGCTTCGTAGCCATAAACCAAATAAACCTATGAGGCCGCCTAACATAAATAATATTCGCCAACCATAGGTATTAAATAGCATTTTAGACATAAGCATCGCCAAAAGTGCAGAACATGCTGTTGCCAATGCAATCCCCAAATTTGAGCCATTATTTGTCATACAACTGATGAAGGCACGTTTTTTATCCGGTGCAGATTCAGTCAGGTAAATCATTGAGCCTGCAAATTCACCGCTAATACACAGACCCTGCAACATACGTAGCAAGGTCAATATAATCGGAGCATAAACACCCGCAGTTTGATAACTTGGTGATATGGCAATACCTATAGCAGAAATTGCCATGAGAAAAATCGTTAGTTTTAATGTTTTGGCCCGCCCTATGCGATCGCCTAAATGACCAAAAATAATCGAGCCGATCGGCCGTAATAAAAAGCCCATCGCAAATACTAAAAAAGTCAGTAATAAGGCACTCAATTTATTTGTTTTTGGAAAGAAGTTACTAGAAATAATAGGCGCCAATGAAAGAAATAGCGCAAAATCATACCATTCAATCACATTGCCGATGATTGAAGCAAAGATACCCCGCTTGTTCAAAATAGATCCTGTCTTCATTGTACTATCCCTGAAAAGTTGAAGGCCTAGTTTAGTTTTTTTCTGTTATTTTTTCTAGACCTTTCAGTGGGCTGTATAAGATGTTTTTATCCGATATTTAAGGCATAAACAACACAACAACTTTTGCCAACACCTCATCAAGGATCGTAGAAGGTATACTTTCTAGTTTACGAGCTTTTCGCACAATCAAATCAAGAGGCCTAGGCTGATCACAACGTATCACGCCCGTAGTCTTCGTACCAACACCCATGAGTGATACCGCAAATCCAGCAGTACGAGCAAAATTTCCACCGGAAGTAATAGGCACAACAATAGGTACTTTAGTCAACGTATTAAATTTATCAGGAGAGACAATGAGAACGGGGCGAGTTCCTTGCTGCTCGTGTCCCGCAGTAGGATCAAGCGAAACAAGATAAATATCGCCATGTTTCATAACTCACCACCCCTTGGTTTAACGCTAAGCCATTCCGAATCAGCCTCAGACATAGGTGCATTTGGATCGCATTGTGCGAGCAGCTCATCGAGGGTGTAGTGAGGCGGCTGCTGAGGCTTAATAATGAGGCGACCATTGACCGCCTTGATGCTAACCGTTGCCCCAATGGTAAGATGAAGCATGTCTAGCATGGCCGGTGGAACAGCTAACATAATTGAGCCTCCAACTTTACGAAGATGGGTGGTATGCATAGTTCGCTCCTTAAGTTATATTAAAGTATAACTTAAGATGATGAGATTGTCTATGGCACTTAAAGAGCGTCAAAGCCAATTATGAAGAAGTGATCTTTTCAAGATGGTTTCCTGGATTGCCGCGCGATTGTGCTGAAATTTCTGGTGTTTTTTTCAAAATTATTCAGCACAATCGCTCGCAATGACGAAGCTCATTTGTGTTTAAAGTTTTATTTTTTATAAAAATCAAGGGGATACTAAGATCCAGCCTATGAAGTGGCTCTAAGCGCGAGTACGCGCTAAGAGCCACTAAATTCTGGGATGACAGTGAGGCAACAATTCCCTACGACTTAATACTATCAAAAAACTGCTTCACGCGAGACATCCAAGAATCCGTACGAGGACTATGTTTTTCATGATCATTATTCAATGATGACTCAAGATCTTTTAATAAATCCTTTTGTTGACGACTCAAATTCACTGGCGTTTCCACTACTAAACGACACAATAAATCGCCCTGCCCTGCACCGCGCACCGAAGGCACACCCTTCCCACGCAAACGAAATACTTTACCCGATTGCGTTTCAGCGGGGATTTTTAATTTCACATTGCCATCTAAGGTCGGTACATTGATCTCACCGCCTAATGCTGCTGTCACAAAACTCACCGGTGCTTCACAATATAAATCCTGCGCTTCACGGGTAAACAAAGGATGCGGTTTAATATGAATCGAAACATATAAATCACCCGCTGGGCCACCTTGCGAACCAGCCTCACCTTCACCACTTAAACGGATCCGATCACCTTCATCCACACCCGCTGGAATTTTAACTGATAATTTTTTCTGATCGCGCAAACGCCCTTGGCCATAACATTTCGCACAAGGATCGCCGATCGTTTGACCCGCACCTCGGCAACTCGGGCACGTTTGTTGCACCGAAAAAAAGCCTTGTTGAATACGAACCTGACCTGCACCACCGCAATCACGACACGTTGTCGGTTTAGAACCTTTGCGCGCACCAGAACCTTGGCATTCGCCGCAGGCAACTAAGGTCGGCACCTTGATCTCCATTTTATCCCCACGAACCGCTTGCTCAAGCGACAATTCCATGTTGTAACGTAGATCAGCGCCGCGTTGCCCGCGGTGCTGTTGCTGCCCACCTCGTGCACCGCCGCCAAAAATATCCCCGAAAATATCGCCAAAAATATCACCAAAACCTGGCCCACCTGGCTGTCCACCCATTTGTGGATCTACACCGGCGTGACCAAATTGATCATAGGCCGTACGCTTTTTAGCATCCGACAACACTTCATACGCTTGCTTTGCATTTTTGAAATGCTCTTCGGCTTTTTTATCATCCGGATTACGATCCGGATGATATTTCATCGCCATTCGACGATAAGCCTTCTTGATCTCATCTTCGCTGGCATTACGCGCAACGCCCAGTACTTCGTAATAATCGCGATCACTCATCGGCTTTTCTACTTATCTTTGTTATCTTTCACTTCTTCAAATTCAGCATCGACGACATCGTCAGCAGGCTTTTCAGCAGTTTCACCGCCTTCGCCGCCGCTTGAACCTTCTTCCGTTTCTTGCTGAGACTTATAGAGGCGCTCTGTCATGCTTGAAGAAGCTTGCGATAAAGCTTGCGTCTTGCTTTCGATCGCTTCCTTATCATCACCTTTAAGGACCGCTTGAAGATCTTTAATCGCCGCTTCAATCGCACTGCGCTCCTCTGCGGTGACCTTATCACCCAGGTCAGCCATGCCTTTTTCTGTTGCAGAAATCAAGGCATCCGCCTGATTACGCACGCCCACCAATTCATGGAATTGACGATCTTCTTCCGCATGCGCTTCAGCATCTTTGATCATTTCTTGAATTTCTTGCTCACTGAGACCGCTCGATGCGCGAATGACGATGGATTGTTTCTTACCTGTCGCCTTATCTTTCGCAGAAACATTCAAAATACCATTCGCATCAATATCAAAGTTCACTTCAATTTGAGGAACACCACGCTGTGCTGGTGGCAACCCTGCTAAATCAAATTTACCTAATGATTTATTTGCCGAAGCCATTTCACGTTCGCCTTGAAGCACATGTACTGTCACTGCGGTTTGATTATTTTCCGCCGTTGAAAATACTTGACTCGCCTTTGTTGGGATCGTCGTATTTTTCTCAATGAGTTTCGTCATCACACCACCCAAGGTTTCAATACCGAGTGATAATGGCGTAACATCCAATAATAAAACATCTTTGACTTCACCTGAAAGAACACCGGCTTGAACCGCAGCACCGATCGCAACGGCTTCATCAGGGTTCACATCGCGACGCGCTTCTTTGCCAAAGAATTCTTTCACGGTTTCTTGGACTTTCGGCATCCGTGTTTGACCGCCAACAAGAATAACTTCATCAATATCAGACAAACTTAAACCTGCATCCTTCATCGCAATCTTACAAGGTTCAACAGTACGCTTGATGAGATCATCCACTAATGATTCCAATTTCGCACGTGTAATTTTGATGTTTAAATGCTTTGGACCACTCGCATCGGCGGTGATGTAAGGCAAATTCACATCAGTTTGTTGCGTGGACGATAATTCAATCTTCGCCTTTTCTGCGGCTTCTTTTAAACGTTGCAATGCAAGTGGATCGCTGTGTAAATCAATACCTGAATCTTTCTTGAATTCATCTGACAAGAAATCAATTAAGCGTAGATCGAAATCTTCACCACCCAAGAAAGTATCACCATTAGTCGCTAATACTTCGAATTGATGTTCACCATCGACTTCTGCAATTTCGATGATCGAAATATCAAATGTTCCACCACCGAGATCGTACACTGCAATTTTTTGATCACCGCGTTTTTTATCCATCCCATATGCGAGTGCAGCAGCTGTGGGCTCATTGATGATCCGCTTCACATCAAGCCCTGCAATCTTACCCGCATCTTTTGTTGCTTGACGTTGTGAATCGTTGAAGTAAGCAGGAACCGTGATCACCGCTTCAGTGACAGGCTCACCTAAATAATCTTCCGCTGTTTTTTTCATTTTTGCGAGGACTTGCGCGGAAATTTGCTGAGGTGCCAATTTTTTATCATTGACTAAGACCCAAGCATCGCCATTGTCTGCGGCAATAATTTTGTAAGGTACCATTTTAATATCGCGCTGAACCACATCATCTTTAAATTTGCGCCCGATCAAGCGCTTGATCGCATAGAGCGTATTGTGAGGATTAGTCACCGCTTGGCGTTTTGCCGCATGACCGACGATCACTTCATCGCCCGCGGCATAAGCCACGATCGAAGGCGTGGTTGCGTAACCTTCGCTGTTTTCGATCACTTTAGGCGGTGCACCTGCAGTTTCCATGATGGCCACGCAGGAATTGGTGGTCCCTAAGTCAATGCCGATAATTCTACCCATTGTTTTATTCTCCTAAAAAAATTTATACTGTGAATATGGGGTGTTTCGCCCACATTTTCAAGACCATATCTATACTTTTTGCTTTGCAACAACCACCATGGCTGGCCTCAGCAAGCGGCCGTTTAATAAATATCCTTTTTGGAAGACAGACAACACCGTCCCAGCTGCTGCATCAGATTCCGCTATTGAAACTGCCTCATGATGAGCAGAATCAAAAGGCTGCCCCAGAGGATCCACCGGTTGGATCCCAAAACGAACCAACACATCTTGAAAAAGTTTGAGAGTCATCTCAACACCCTCACGGAGTACCCTCGCCTCTTGTGTAGGATTTGTATCAGCCGCTTGCAGGCCACGTTCCAGATTATCAATCACTGGCAAAAGTGCATTCGCAAATTTGTTGAGTCCAAAGTTATGCGCATCGGCCTTTTCGCGCTCAAACCGACGACGCATGTTTTCGATATCCGCCTGTAAACGAATACTGCGTTCCAAATATTCATTGGCACGGGCTTCTTCTTTCTGGATCTGCGTTTTTAGATCTTCAAACGACAAAGAACCTTGCTCAGAAGAAGGCTTTTCTGGCTCAGCAGGCGCAGCTTGCGCCTCATCAAGATCTTCATCAAAATCGTCTTGCTCGGCCGCTTCGGCTAAATCTCGCCATTTGTTGCTCACATTGTGGTCTTTATTCATAGATACTCCATCGGATCATCTCTGTGTTAACGATATGGGGGCATTTGTAGAGAATTCAAGGGCCTTGCGTACATCCAAAAATTTGAATACCATGTGCACCTTCTGCAACGGAAGGGTGGCAGAGTGGTCGATTGCACTGGTCTTGAAAACCAGCGATGGGCAACCATCCGTGGGTTCGAATCCCACCCCTTCCGCCAAATAAAAATACTGTACATGTACTCACTTGACTTAATCAATATGAATCACTATGATTAATATTGATTAAAGTGCTTTAAGGTAATCCAAATGGAAACTAAAGTTATAACAGCCCATATACCTATTCCTCTTTCTGAGAAACTTGAAGAATTATCTGACCGGATCGATCGTTCAAAGGGTTGGATTTTTAAACAGGCGCTCACCGATTACGTTAATCAAGAAGAAGAACGCCACCTCATGACGCTTGAAGCGCTTGAGGATATTCGTGCGGGTAGAGTTGTTCCTCACGAGGCCGTGCAAGCTTGGGCCGATAGTCTAGACACTGAAAACCCGAAAAAGGTTCCCTATTCATGCAAGTAATCTGGACAGATAAAGGACTCTCTGATCTTGATCGGCTTCATGAGTTTTTAGCTCATGTAAACCGAGCTGCGGCTAAACGTGTTGTCCAAACACTCCTTAAAGGAGTAGCTCGTCTCTCAGAACATCCCCGTTTAGGTGAAAAACTTTCAAATTTTTCACACGATGAAGAACTACGCCGTATAATCATCGGTCATTATGAATTGCGCTATCAACTATCAAAAAAAAGCATTTATATATTACGAATTTGGCATACTCGTGAACAGCGCCCATTACCTGAGACTATGCAGACTGAACAAATTTCCAATTAACTGCAAAACTAAACTCGTCTATTTAGGATCTAAACATGGCTAAAAACATTTTCTACGCACAATCCGGTGGTGTCACCGCAGTCATCAATGCAACGGCCTGCGGCGTCATCGAGGCAGCACGAGCAGCCCGACCTAATATCGGCAAAGTCTACGCAGGCCGCAGTGGGATCCTCGGCGCATTGACCGAAGAATTAATTGACACTTCTTTTGAATCAACACAAGCCATTGCAGGATTACGTTACACACCTGCCGGCGCTTTTGGTTCTTGCCGCTACAAATTGCCCGATCCTAAAAAAGATCGCCAAGTTTACCAACGCCTGCTCGATGTTTTTGCTGCGCATGATATCGGCTATTTTTTCTATAATGGCGGCGGTGATTCACAAGATACCTCGCATAAAGTTTCAGAGATCAGCAAAGAGTTAGGCTATCCTCTCGTGTGCATTGGCCTGCCCAAGACCGTCGACAATGATTTGCCCTTAACCGACAATTGCCCAGGGTTTGGCTCTGTTGCAAAATATGTGGCAGTTTCAATCCGTGAAGCCGGTTTAGATGTTGCCTCCATGGCTGAAAGTTCAACCAAGGTTTTCATCATGGAAGTAATGGGTCGGCACGCAGGTTGGATTGCCGCAGCCAGTGGATTAGCGGCTGAACAAGAAGGGCAACCGCCTCATTTGATTTTATTTCCTGAAATGACGTTCGATCCAGAAAATTTTCTTGCTCAAGTTAAATCCTGTGTTGAACGCCATGGTTATTGCGCCATCGTAGTTTCCGAAGGCGTTAAAAATGCGCAAGGCCAATTTTTAAGCGATCTTGGCCTTCGCGATGCCTTTGGGCACGCCCAACTCGGCGGTGTTGCACCTGTCATCGCACAGTTAATTAAAGATAAACTTGGGCTTAAATATCATTGGGCCCTGCCTGATTATCTCCAACGTGCCGCGCGACATATCGCATCCAAAACTGATGTCGACCAAGCTTATGAACTTGGCAAAGCCGCCGTTAAATTTGCATTGGAAGGAAAAGATGCTGTCATGTTGACCTTGCAACGTGTTTCAAGTACGCCCTATCGTTGGGATATTGGCACTGCACCACTCGCTGACGTTGCCCGCATTGAACAAACGCTTCCTCGTAATTTTATTACAGAGAACAGTTATCATATTACCCAAGCCTGTCGTGATTATTTATCACCTTTAATTCAAGGCGAAGATTATCCACCCTATGTGAATGGGCTGCCGCAGTATGTTCATCTTGAGAATCAACTGTGTGAGAAGAAGCTTGGGGATTTTAAGGTATAAAACTTACCTGCCCGCCTGAAAAACCTTCCCTAGGCAAAAACAGTCGGTTACGCGAGTACGTTGAAAAAGGAAAAAAATCCTTTTTCAAAGACTGAATTCCCGCCTCCGCGGGAATGACGAACCAGGGACCGTAAACGATTACCAACTTTCTCTTACAAATTCAACAAGTTATACCTGCTTGCTACCCATGAACTAAAAACCTTTGCTTCGTCTTAATCTTCCCTTAATGTTTTGTATATAAAATGTACAGGGCAAAAAGAGAAGGCGCTCAAACGTTTTCTTAAACTCATTACAATAACTTAGGAGATTTTTATGACTAATGTAAATTACCGTATAAACAACCCAAATGATCAGGTTATAACTGGTTTGGCTAGTGGTATAAAAAAATTAAGCGCAAAAGACCAAAATACAGCTTTTATAGATTTGAGAAGTAAATACCAAGAATTAAAACGTGATATTAGTGCGAAATTAAACGAAGAACAGGACAAAAAACCTAGTGATCCTGAAAAAATTAAGGATCTGAAACACTTGGAACGTACATTAGAGCTGTCTTGCAATTATGCAAAATTAAATTCATGGTTTGGAACCATTAATGGTAAGGAGAAAGATGGTACATCTTATAGGGATCTATTGATCCAACATTACGCGCACTTTTCTTCAACCTATTTCATAATAAAAGAAGAATTATATAAACTAACCGTAGAACCTTCGAACCACTTTAGTTTTGAAACTACAGCTCCTACTACACAGGTATAGTACAAACACCTACAAAAGAACCTCTAATCAGCAATCGACCCGACGAAGGAGATATTAAAGAGCTTCGTTCTAACAGTTTTTTTAATAACACGGCCGCCCCTACATTCTTCAAAGCCGTCCCGGTTCAAGTTAATAAAAACTCCTTCCTTGGAAAAATCGTCGATTTCTTCCGTTTCTTCCTGACTTCCGCACTTTTCCCCGACTAACGAGCGCTGAAGGCTGATGGGGCCTGGATTTGCAGAAAAAGTCGGAGTGTAGTGACTAGTAAATAAATGTATTGACATCTGAGTTCAACCGATTT
>JAKBBU010000001.1 GCA_021808365.1 Pseudomonadota bacterium | reverse complement strand
GAAAGCCCTCCCGGTCCAATTACTATGTTGCGTGGATTGCAAAAATTTGAACTTCAATATGAGGGCTGGCTTTTGGCGCAATAAATGTGTGCATCGGATAGCTTCGAGCCTCTCTTTTAAACTAAACTTTCGTTTATTCAGAGGTAGATCACCCGTGGTTAATCGAACTGCATCAAGAATTTCATTTAAAAATTCTAAGAGTGTTTCTCCTGAGGCTGTTAAATTATCTGCATATTCTTTTATTTTATTATCTTTGGTTTCTTCCTTGATGATTTGCGCAAAACCCACAATGCCTGTTAGGGGCGTGCGAATATCATGGCGCATATTTTCCATAAATTCAGTTTTTGCTTGGCTTGCAGCTTCAGCGGCTTCTTTTGCTTTTCGTAATTCAGCTTCAGCGAGTTTTTCTTTTGTGACATCAACAGCAACGCCGGTAACACCACAACATTTACCTGTATTATCATAAATGGGAAAACCTCGGTCGATCAGCCATCGAATTTCTCCATCAGGTCGAATAATCCGATAATCAGCGTTGTAACGTGCTTTAGGGCCTAAGGCTACTATCTGTTCAGAAAACAGATGCAGTGGATTGTAACCTTCTACATCTTCAGGATGTAGGTAGGTGATCCATAACTCTGGATTTTTGTAGAGATCTTCACGCGACCGGCCCCATATTTTTTCATAAGCAGGGCTGATGTACTCAATTTTTTTTAGATCGGGGCTACTCAACCAGTAGACATTATCGCTCGCTTGGGCTAGCTGCTCCAAAAAAATACCGAGATTTTCCAACGTGAGATTGTTAACCATTTCTGAAGTCCATATAATCGATATTCTGGAAGCAACATCGCTTGACTCATGTCAGCGATTGTCATAGAGCCGCATTTTTGCCTATCAAAGCGTGCCTCTAGTTAGTCTAACATAAAAGGCGATCGGCGCAAGAAGGGAACTACTTTTTGCTTAAATGAAGCTGCCCCGATTCGCTAACTTATTGAAATAAAAATGGTTTTCGTTTCAACGAGAGATGTTTGTTTATACCCAATGATGAGGAAAAAACGATGCTCAAAACACCAAACGGCAACACGATTGAATCTTTAGATCGAGTCATGCTCCTTGCAATGTGGGCGCGTCAACTTCAAAGTGAATCGAAGGCATCAGGTCTTTCTCAAAAAAAGATCATCAGTGCAGGCATGGGTAAACCCAGTTTTCCGATCAACTACCATGCCGCAAAGGTGGGATTAAGCTATTGGGAATCGATTTATTCGAAAGCGAAGCAGGCAAAAAGCTTATTGCAACAGCATAACGATGCGGGCGCTATTTTAAACGAAAAAATTGCAGAGATTGGTGCCGTTATTGATTATGGTGATCCACAAGGTGAATTATCTGCACGAGAAAAAATGGCTCAAGCCCTAAGACAATGGTATGGTGAACAAGTCAATATTCAATCAGAGCATATTTTATTTACTGTGGGTGGTGCTGGTGCCTTACATAATATTTTTTCAGTGCTAAATCGACAAGATCCCAAAAACCTCATCGTTACGCCTTTTCCGCATTATAGCCTGTATGTTGGCCCACATAGAGCGAATCATTTGCACCCCATCGATGTGATGAGTTTAAGCGGTTATTGTTTAACAGCGGCAGCATTAGCGAAGAGTTTGGAAGAAGCTCATTCACTAGCACAAACACAGGAAACCTCTGTAAGTGCATTATTACTTTGCGATCCTAATAATCCTTTAGGAACGGTTATTCCTCCTGACGAATTGTTAAACATTGCAGAAGTTTTGAGGCTATATCCAAAACTTTATATTATTCTTGATGAGGCTTATGCCGAAATGCAATTAAATGGCGAAAAATATTGTTCTTTACTAAGCCTAGCGCCTGACTTGAAACAACGTATTATTTTATTGCGATCAGCAACCAAAGCGCTTTCAGCAGCAGGGGAGCGGATGGGGATCTTGGTTGCCTTTGATAGTGCATTAATGACCCAATTTATTCAAGAAAATATTAATAGTTGCGGACATGCACCCATTTCATCGCAGATTATTTTTTCAGAGGCAATGCTCCAACTCACCAATCATGAACTTCATGAGTTAATCAGTTTTTATAAACCCCAAGTTGATTATGTGGTGAAGCGTTTAAAAAAAATTGGCGCCGCTATGCCTGATCCACACTATACCATTCAGGGAACCTTTTACGTAATGGCGGATCTGAGTGCTCTATTTGGCCTGCCAATGTCTGCGGGGATGGAACGTGTTTTTGGGGAAATAGGCCGTATCGAGACGGATGAACATCTTATTTATTATTTATTATTCAATGAGGGGATCATGGTTGCGCCGCTTTCTTATTTTGGGATTTCCCCTCGCCTTGGTTACGTACGTATTACTTGCAGTGGGGGAGAGTTGGAGCTCAAAGAGTTGTTAGATCGACTAGAAGACTGTTTACTGAAGGCGAGAAGCTTAAAAGAGGCTCCGTTAAAAGCTGATGAATGTCTGGAAATTCACGTTTAAATCAGATAATTTTTTGGTTTCTTCATATGGTTATCGTTTTTTTGAAAAAATAATGGATGCGTTGATTGGAGGAAAACTCAGGGAGATTCAACGTGCAATTGACGGGCTGATTAACTTCTTAATGAACAATGCAAAGCGATCTCGCCCCAAACGAGATCGCCTCCAAGGCCGCTTGCAGTCTGGCTTGACGCCTATTTTCTCTCTCCTTAAGAACTAGCCTATGAAGAGCCACTAGGGATGACGAACTATACGGTGAACAGTTACGAAGGAAATGTTGGGTTACGCTCAGCCTATCGGCTGTGCTAACCCAACCTACGAGTTTTATTATAAGTCTTTGAAAAATCTGGAGCTGGTGATAGGAGTCGAACCTACGACCTGATGATTACAAATCAACTGCTCTACCAACTGAGCTACACCAGCATGGCGGGAATTTTATGGGATCGGTGGGAAAAGTGCAAGACTGCTCCTAAAGAAAGAGGGAATCTTTATAATTCTTTACTCAGGGGTTCCAATAATGGCCAAAAAACAGTATCTTTCATACGCCATCAAAGAGTAATCAAATGACCTACGCCCTCCAAATTGAACATTTAAAAAAATCTTATCCTAATGGGGTTGAAGCCTTAAAAGGTTTGAGTTTTAACGTAGAACCTGGAGAAATTTTTGCTTTGTTAGGGCCCAATGGAGCTGGGAAGACCACAACACTTGGGATTTTAACATCTTTGGTGCTTAAAACCAGTGGAAAAGTATCGATTTTTGGCCATGATATTGATCATGATAGTGCAAATGCAAAACGATTATTGGGCTTGGTGCCACAAGAATTTAATTGCAGTATTTTTGATAAAGTTGAGCACGTCTTGATCACGCAGGCCGGTTACTATGGAGTGCCTTGGCGGGTAGCTGCACCGCGTGCACGGGATTATTTAAAAAAATTGGGTCTGTACGATAAGCGCCACCATCAAGTACGTGAATTGTCAGGTGGTATGAAACGGCGTTTGATGATTGCTCGGGCATTGATCCATGAGCCACAATTGTTGATTTTAGATGAGCCTACAGCGGGTGTGGATATTGAATTGCGTCGCTCCATGTGGGAGTTTATTCAGGAAATTAACCAAAAGGGAACGACGGTTATTTTGACAACGCACTATTTGGAAGAAGCTGAGCATTTGTGTCGGACGATTGCGATCATTGATCGGGGCGAATTGATCGAGCACAGTGATATGCGGACCCTGTTATCGAAATTGCACATGGAGACTTTTATTTTATATACGAGCGTTCCAATGACCAAAGTACCGAATTTGAATCATTTTTCTTGTCGGATGATTGATTCATCAACCTTGGAAGTTGATGTGAATCAGGGAGATTTGATGAATGAGTTGTTTGAGTGTTTGTCGGTTTCTGGTATAAAGATAGCAAGTCTTCGTAATAAGTCGAATCGTCTTGAAGAATTATTTTTGAGGTTGACAGGAAAAAGTTAAAACCTCCAACATCTCTTTTTTCTTTTCCGCATCATGTGTTGTCAAACCCACTGTATATTTTCCAAGAGCCGCATAAAGCGCTTGAAGTTCTGGATTAAATGCCAATGTTTTCATGTGTCCTCGTAATGTTTCGAGATCACAACGAGCGATCGGCCCCGTCAGGGCTTGCGCAGGTGAGCGATCACGAAGATTCGCAAGTGTTCCTTCCATGAGAGAGCATGTTAATGCGCGAGCAAGATCAGGCTCAAGCCCTGCGGCTTGATAACATTCTTGGCTCATAGCGGCCAGCGTGACCAGGTAATTTGACGCCATCACGCAGGGAACATGGTAAGCTTTTTTTGCATCCGATTTAATTTCAAAGACACGTGCACCGATGCTTTCAAACAGCAGAGATAATAATTCAGTCGCTTCCCCTTCAATAGCACAGATCGTGCCTTTAAAATTGGTGATATTTTTGTGTGGATCAGCAAAGCTTTTTGAGGGATGAACGCTGGCAATTAAAGCCCCGCAATCTTTGAGAGGTTGAAGTACTTCCACGCTTAAAGCACCAGCACAATGAAAAACTAAATCGCCGGGGCGAATTTTCCCAGACGCTTTGAGTTGTTCAGCCACTTCAGCTGTGTGTCGATCGGGTGTTCCAATCAGATAAAGCGAAGCTGGGGTAAGTTGTGAATAATCACTGATGGCATGACCTTCACCGATGAAGGTTTGAGCTTCTTGGGTGCTGTTCAGAGAGGTATTTAAAATAGCATTGATGGTTATTTTGTCTTTCAGCAGGAAGCCGATGGTCTTACCTAATTTGCCGCAACCGATGATGTTGAGGTTTTTTTTAAGAGTCATAAGTAGTTTTTCCTTATTGCAGAGAATTAAAATACAGAAAAGATCGTCATTTTCGTCTCCGATGTCATCCTCGACAGTCTTGGCGTCAAAATGTCGCCTTCACATTATCAATTAACCGCGCCTTTCCAACTTGCACAGCTGTCAAAATCACTAAAGCCTGATCATCAATTCCTGCAGGCCTTAAATCTTTTTGTCGACGAATTTCAAAATAATCCGGTTTTAATCCAGCTTTATGAAATTTTTCTAAACTTTCTTTAATAATCTGATCATAATTACGTTCACCTGCAAGGATCCGATCACGCGCATGGCACAAAATTGGATAAAGCAAGGGCTTGGATCGTTCTTCCACTGTCAAATATTGATTACGCGAACTCAAAGCAAGCCCTGTTTCTGCATCGCGAACCGTTGCAACACCCTCAACACGCACCGGTAAATACAAATCTTCCACCATCTGCCGAATCAGTGTCAACTGTTGAAAATCTTTTTCACCTAAAAAAACAACATCGGGGCTGACGAGCTGAAGTAATTTGAAAACAATGGTACACACTCCGCGAAAATGTCCGGGTCGAGAAGCACCACATAAATCATCGGACAAACCAGGCACTTCAATAAAGGCGTGATGCTCCAGTCCGCGAGGGTAGAGCATTTCAACTTTCGGGAGAAAAACAGCATCTGTTTTTTGTGCAGTGAGCACTTGATAATCAGCATCAAAGGTACGTGGATAACGTGAAAAATCTTCATTGGGCCCAAATTGCATGGGATTGACAAAAATGCTGACAATCACCACATCACATTCAGCTTGCGCACGTTCGACAAGGCTTAAATGGCCGCGATGTAAATTCCCCATGGTAGGCACAAACCCAATGGTTTGATTTTTCGTAAGGACATTGGCGACGTATTCGCGCAAGGTCTCAATTGAAGTCAGGATCGTTGTCATTGAATTTCCTAGTCAAAACAATGCTCAAGACCTGGAAACGATCCCGATTTCACAGCCTCTCGATAAGCTTTAAAGGCTTCTAAAATATTACCTGAATCTTGTAAGAAATTTTTAGCAAAAGTGAGAGGTTTTCCACGGATCAACCCCAAAAGATCATGAAGGATTAAAACTTGACCATCGCAATCCGGGCCTGCACCGATACCAATTGTTGGGATCTTAAGAGCCTCGGTGATCCGTTTACCTAAGATTTTTGGGATCCCTTCCAGCACTAAAAGTTGGGCACCTGCTTTTTCAAGCAAGAGAGCATCTTCGAAAATACGTTCCGCGCTGTTTTGATCCCGCCCCTGAATTTTATAACCGCCCAAGCGGCGAACTGATTGAGGGGTTAAACCTAAATGCGCACAAACAGGAATACCGCGTGTCGTGAGAATCTCAAATGTTTCAACCAACCAACGGCCGCCTTCTAATTTCACCATTTGAGCACCGGATTGCATGATTTTTGCGGAGCTTTCCAAGGTTTGCTGAGGATTGGTGTAGGTAAGGAAGGGCAGATCGCCTAATAAAAAAGCATTTTGATTCCCTCTTGCAACACAACGCGTGTGATAACACATTTCCTCGAGGGTGACGGGGATCGTGTCGGTATGACCTTGAACCGTATTACCCATGGAGTCGCCGACTAAGAGCAGGTCAAGTCCAGCTTGATCCGCAAAATAGGTAAAGAGGGCATCATAGGCGGTGAGGCAAGCGATTTTTTCGCCTTTTTGTTTCATGGCCTGGAGGCGGGAGATGGTTTGCATGGTGTTCTCGGTGGTTCCTGGAAAGACCCATTATACTGCTCGTTACGTAAGATGCTAGAGTCTGTTGAGATTTGCTTACACTTTTCATTAGGCAGCCTGGCCAGTACAATGACCAAAACGGCATCTCTCTCTTAGATTTGAAAACTTAACAAATTTGTTATATAATTTTATGAAATGGACCATTGAGTACTACAACCAACATGTACAAGATTGGATAGCAGCAATGCCAAGAGGTATTGGAGCTGCCTATGCTCAGCTGACCAGTCTATTAACTGATTTCGGTATAGATTTACATTTACCGCATTCAAGGGCAATGGGAGATGGATTATTTGAGCTGCGTCCAAAAGGGAAGGAAGGAATTGCTCGGGTTTTTTATTGTACATTGGTGGGTAAAAAAATTGTAATTTTGCATGGTCTTATCAAAAAAACTCAGGAAACACCGCGTAAAGAACTAACGATTGCGATACGGCGGATGAAAGAGGTGAAAAATGAGCAACGAAAAAAATAAACGAAGCCCTACTCTTAAAACCCATGAAGAAATGGTGGCAGAATGGATGAGCGATCCTCTTTTTAAAGCAGAATATGATGCTTTGGAGGAAGAATACCAATTACTCAGAGAAATGCTTCGCGCTAGAAAACGTGCAGAATTAACTCAAGAGGATGTTGCGCAGCGCATGGGTACTAAGGCATCGGCTATTGCCAGATTAGAATCCTCTGGCGCTCGTGATAAACATTCACCAAGTCTTAATACATTACGCAAATATGCACATGCGGTTGGTTGTAAATTAGAAATTCATCTTAAACCTTTTAAGGATTTAAAGGAAAAGCATGCATAAGGCCTGTTTCATCACGTTAGAAGGTATCGAGGGTGTTGGAAAAACAACAGCCCTTGCAGCGCTACGCGCTCAATTTGAAGCTACGAAGATCGATGCGCTGTTCACGCGTGAGCCAGGTGGAACTGCCATTGCTGAAAAAATTCGCCAGCTCTTGCTTGAGCATCATGAAGAAACTTTACTGCCTGAAACTGAGTTACTTCTGATGTTTGCAGGTCGAATTCAGCACATTCGCCACGTCATTGAACCTGCTTTGGCGCGTGGGCAGTGGGTGGTTTCGGATCGTTTCATCGACGCGAGTTATGCCTATCAAGGAGGAGGGCGGGAGCTTGGTGAAGAGAGGGTGGCTATTTTAGAAGCTTGGATGGGGCAAGTGGCTAAGCCTGATCTGACATTTTTATTGGATGCATCTGTCGAATTAGCGATGACTCGGGCAAAAACCCGAAGCTCTCCCGATCGTATCGAAAAAGAAGATATGAATTTTTTTGAGCGTGCCCGAGCAGTTTACCTGCGCAGAGCCGCTCACGATCCTCGTTTTTGTGTGATCGATGCAAGCCAACCCCTTGAAATTGTAGAAAAAAAAATTAAAACACAGTTACAAGTATTGATTGATTCAAAAAAATAACTTCTCCATTTTTCCATCAAAACCAACCGATTAGATAATTAATATCTGCTTAATTTTTACTCTGTATAATTTAAAAATGAATCTTGGCCAAACACCAAGAGACAATAACAACAAAACAGAAATAAAAATCATGCAACTTACACCTAAACACCTAAAAATACTAAGGCAAGCATCGCAATTGGTCATACAAACTGAGCAACGAGGTTTTTCATATCGTACTCAGGAAAAAAATGGTGTAGCTAAAGAAATTATTGGTTTAAAAGTTGACAGTAAGAATCCAGATAATCCAGGTGAAACTCGTTATCACCAAAGTATCATAGATCAAAATGATAGAAAATCAGGTGCTTTTGGCATTTTTTCTGAAGTTAGTCTTAGTGTTAAGGCTGATAAAGAAGGTGATGTTTACGAAATAAAAAAAATAAAAAATAATATTGAAATAATTTTCTTATTTAAAAATGGACAACCATATGATCTGCAAGAGAAGGATAATGTTTTTAATAAAAAATCAATGAAATTAACACGATTTAGAATGCTTTCTGAAGAAAGGGAGTCATATATTTTTTCAAGAATATATTTTGGAAAATCTTGCTATATTGAGCTTAAAGATTATTCACCTTATAAAGGTGTTTTTTTAATGAAAAATTTCAAAGGTAAGAATCTAGATGATTATTGGGATGAATATGAGCTTAATGGTTCAAACCAAAACAGCATGGATTCGAAAAAAATTTTTTCCGACCTGTTAAAAACCATTCTGGGTGCGGCAATTAGTGTTGAAAGATTGCATAAAATTGGTTTTTCTCATAACGATATAAAAAAAGATAATTTTATATTATTTGTTGAAAAAGATGGGTTTTTTGATGTTAATGTTATTGATTTTGGTTTTTCAAGAGAACATCGCAATGAACAAAAAAACATAGGTAGTGATTTTTTTCTTTTTCAGAAAATGATATTTTCTTTTAAAGAAATAATAAAATTATTAGAAAGTGAAGTTGAAGTTGAAATTTTTCTCGAGCGGTTTAAAACAGCTGCTAGCAATTTATATTCAAAAGATAAAAAAGACTTTTCATTCCAACCTTTTATAGATACGTGTATAGAGATTCTATCAGAACTTGATCCAACATTCTCGAAAGAACAATATCTTTTAAATGACACTGAAGAAAATAAAAATACACGAAAAAATGAATTTTCAAACCAAGAAGACGAGATCAAAACAGTTGCCGAACCTCAAGGAGATGACATAATTTCTGGGGTAAGCCAAAACCTCTCTAACCAGGGATTATTCCTTGATCTATCACCCCGAAATCAAACTCTAGGGGATGAATTTCAAAATGACTCATTCAGAGCGATTGACTCTATTGTAAAAACCATGCCAATTCGCTAGCATCGAACCTTTCACCGAAGGCTTGAACATGCTTGAATCCCCACCATTTCCCTGGCAGCAATCCCCCTTTGAGGTTGTGCAACGCTGGCAGCAAGTACCGCAAGCGCTCCTGCTCAGCGGAATGGCAGGACTGGGTAAACGGCAATTTGCTGAACAAATGGCCAAGGATTTATTGTGTGTTGAAAGCGCATCCAAAAAAACAAGTTGCCAAAAAATAGATTCTGCTTGCCATTCCTGTTCTGTCCTTGCGGCAGGCAATCATCCCGATTCTTATCTTCTTGAGCCTGAGGGTTTAACCATCAAGATCGATGCCCTGCGGGCTATTTTAGAAAAATTACCTCAAGCCCCGCAATTGGGACACAATCAAGTGGTCTTAATCGATTCTGCCGAAAAAATGAACATGGCTACCGCCAATGCGCTACTCAAAAATCTGGAAGAACCTAATCCATCCACCTTTTTTTTGCTGATCAGCAGCCAGATGATGCTTCTGCCTGCAACGGTCCGCAGCCGTTGCCATGTGCTCCGGTTTGCGCCTCAACGCGATGAGGCAACCCTACAATGGCTGGCTGAAAAAATTCCAGACGGACAGATTGATTTATATTTAAATCTCGCGGGTGGCGCGCCGCTAGCTGCCTTAGCGATCGCTCAAGATAAAGATAAAAAATTACAAACCTTGCAGGCGGATCTCTTTGAATTTAATTTAAACACTGATCCACTCGCGCTTGCACAAAAATGGAACAAACAAGCCTTGAGCATCACACTTCCTTTTTTAATCCTCATGTTAACCCGAGCGATCAAACAACAATTTGAGCCCACATTGCAAACACCCCAGCCCAAGCTAAACTTAAGGTCAGCCTATCAACTTTATGATGAACTTCAAATCTTGATGCGTGAGCAGCAACGCACGACGCTTAATGCACAATTGATGTTGGAGCATATTTTTCAACAATGGAAGGAATGTTATGCTTGTCGAACTCACAGGACTCGGTGATGAAAAGCAAAGCAGTATTTTTTCATTGGACTTTAAAACCAATGAAGATCTTTACGCTGCCTACATGCCTTTTGTCCGAGGTGGCGGATTATTTGTAACCACTGATCGTAAATACAACCTCGGCGATGAGGTCTTTATTTTGCTCAAATTGTTGGATGAAAAGGAAAAATACAAAATTGCTGGGCGTGTGGTTTGGATCACACCTGAACATGCACAAGGACGTAAACGAGCGGGCATCGGTGTACAATTTACTCATGACGATGCAGGACATTTGCGCAATAAAATTGAAACGTATTTAGTCGGACTATTGCACAGTGAAAAATCGACGGATACATTGTAGGAAAAAACATGACATTACTGGTTGACTCCCATTGCCACCTCGACATGCTTGATCTCAGCCTACATGGTCACGCCATTGAAAATGTGATCGAAACTGCACAAGCAGCAGGCGTGTCTCATCTTTTATCGGTTGGCACAAAAATGAGTACTTTCCCTGAAATTTTGCAAATTGGGAAAAGTTTTGTGAATGTCTCTGTGTCTGTGGGGGTTCATCCCACGGAACAAGATGAACCCGAAGTGACGCTTGACGAATTAATTCGGCAGGGCAGCGATCCGCTCGTTGTTGCGTTTGGCGAAACAGGTCTGGATTATTTTCATGTTCAGGGTGATTTGACTTGGCAACAAGAGCGGTTTCGTCGCCACATTCGTGCAGCCCGCGAATTGAAAAAACCCTTGATCATTCATACCCGTGATGCACGCGAAGATACTTTGAGAATTTTACGGGAAGAAAAAGCCGAAGAAGTCGGCGGTGTGATGCATTGTTTCACAGAAACCCTGGAAATGGCCAAGGCTGCGATGAGCCTTGGGTTTTATATCTCATTTTCAGGGATTGTGACGTTTCGCAATGCTACAGAATTACAAGCGGTTGCCAAAGAGATTCCGCTGGATCGCATGCTCATTGAAACCGATGCGCCTTATTTAGCACCGGTTCCCATGCGTGGAAAACCTAATCAACCCGCCTATGTGAAACACACGGCGGAATTTTTGGCTGCGTTGCGAGAATGTGAATTGAGTACAATTGCACAACACACGACGCAGAATTTTTTTAGGTTGTTTAAAAGTTAACGCTGAAAAGGACGAGTATCAAAGAGCACGTCTACCATCTTTTGACTCTTTCTTGCATAATCTATAGGGGTTTTCCCACCTTCGTCCTCCAGAGATATCGATGCTCCTGCCTTAAATAAGGCGCTGACGACATCGACATTACCCGATTGCACTGCATAGTGGAGAGCAGTTCTCCGTACCGTTTGGTTATTCACTGCTAGAGCACTTTCAACCATTTTTTTAGAACAGTCATTCAGAGAAACTTCTTGCGCAATCAAGAAATTAACAAGTTCAAGATTGCCCGATTGTGCTGCATACATCAGAATTGTTTCTTCATGAACATTTTTAATGGAAAGAAGAGGGTTTGAGCCTATATTAGAGCTAAAGAGAGGGGAAGAATTATTCTGAAAGGAGGACTGAGAATCTAATTTTTCGATAAGAAACTTAAACAGCTTTAGATTCCCTGATTTTGCTGCATAATGGAGTATCGTTGTTCCCTCAGCATCGGCCTTGCTTGGATCAGCGCCTTGATCAATTAAATAATTAACAAGAACATAATTTCCTTGTTGTGCAGCCATTAGAATAGGTGTCATTTCAGTTCGACTATAGGTAAGGGCAAGCATTGCTTGTTTTTCAGAAACATTAATAAAACAAACAAGTAGTTCCATAAGTCCACGAATTTGTTTTTCTTGTTTTTCTTGTTTTTCGTCATTTTTGGGATTTACACTCATTTCAGCAATAAAATGAATGGGGTGTTTTTCAACATTGTTTCCGATTCTTACATCAGCACCAAGAGTGCATAAAAGAGTAGCGACTTCAAAAAAACCTCGTTGTAATGCATAAATCAGAGCGGTATTACCATCAGTGTCTTTTTGATCGATAAATTTGTTGAGATCTTGTTGAGTTTTACGAATTTCATCAAAAATCTCATTTAATACATAGTAATTTCCATGGAGGGCTGCATAGTGAAGGGCTGATCTTTCATTCTTATCTAGTAGACTTGGATTAATCCCACATTCCTTAACAAAGTAATTTACAATTTCAGCAGAACCATGCGCTGCAGCATTGTGAAGCGGTGAGACTCCATGATGCGGATCAGGATTCAAGAGCGTTCGATCAGCCTCTATGAATTCCTTAACTTTTTCAAAATTTTTTGATTCTATTGCCTCCGACAAATTATGAGGTTCCAAAATATTTCGATTGTTATTGTTGTTATTTGAGCTGCTAATATCTTGATTGTTATTATTGTTAGAAATTCGGTTCTGCGTAACAAGACTATATCGTATTAGTTCTTCCCCAGTATTCTGAGATTGAGCTGAATGACCCTTTAAGTTTTCAACGTCTTGAACAAATTGGTCAAGTAAAGTTATCACATTGGGATAAAATTTTTCTAACGACTCTAGCCAATTTAATGTGGCAAGTTCCTGAGGGGTATAAACCAGTGTATCTTTTATTTTTGATTTTTTTATCGTTTGCACGCTTTCGATTTCAGCTGAAAACAGATTAATGAGTGTTTTCACTACCCCTAATCCGTTAGTATTACCCTGAAGAACTGGACCATTTGCCTTCCCTTTACTATCGATAATCCTTTGGCCCTTAAAGGCCAGGCAACTTCTTAAAAGCTGTGCCAAAGCGTCATCAATAAGGTTTTTTGTAATTTGACATCCGCTTAAAATAGGTCCTAATTCGCGGTTTAATGAAAATAATTTATTATATAGCCCTAGTTGTAGTATTTTTAGTTGCGCTAGTTTTTCCGCTTCGCGTATTATTTTTGAACGATCATCATTTCTTCTCATTTTAACTACCTCTTATTATTAGGATCATGCCTTAGTTTAAACCAATTTTCTAAGTGATTTCTTATATACCCGAAAACTCATTCGCTTCGGGTATATGTATTACAATATGAGCAATCCTAACACAAAAAGGGGGCTTTAGCAATTTAGGTTAAAAAAGAGCTGTGTTATAGTTCTGGGCTGAAGGCCTACATTAAGCAGCGCCTCACAATCTTTCCTTCAATCAAATGCGATTCAATGATTTCGTTGAGATCCGCTAATGTTTCAAAAGTATACCAAATTTGATCTGGTACAATCAGAATACTCGGCCCTTGGGCGCATCGTCCCAGGCAAGACGTTTTGACTGCTTTAACTTTTCTGCCTTGAAAGGTGGTATCTTTTCTGGCCTTGATGGCTGCACGCAGGTATTCAAGTGCTTCTTCAGCGCCATTGTTCGCGCAACATTTGCCTGTAGCTTTTTGGTTACAGCAGACGAAAATAAGGGTTTCTGGGTTATTCATGATTTTATTTATATCCCCATCGCTCGTTTAATCAACAATCGCTTCACAGGCCCACAATGATTGACGGCCGTTAATCCTAATCCTCGCATCATATTAACAGGCCTCGTATCACAACTAAACAAACGTTTCAAACCTTCCATCGCGGCAATCATTTGCCAATTCTCACCTTTTCGTGCACGCTCATAGGATCGTAATGTCAACAAACGCCCGAGATTGGGATGTTTCACATGCGCTTTCGCTAACGTCTCAATCAAACAACGCGCATCTTGAAAACCTAAATTCAAACCTTGGCCAGCCAAGGGATGAATTGTATGAATGGCATCGCCAATCAAAGCCACATGCTCGCGAACATAATAATCGGCATGGCGCATGGTTAAAGGAAAAGCACGGCGCGGATCTAAGGGTTTTACATCGCCGGTGAATTTCCCAAAAATGTTTGTTAATTCTTTACCAAATTCTTCATCGCTCAAGGCACATAGTCGATCGGATTCTGTCGTCGACCAGACAATTGAAGAATGATGCGGATTAGATAAGGGTAAAAAAGCAAGTGGACCTGTCGGTAAAAAACATTGTCGTGCCGTTTGATCATGGGGCACTTGCGTTTCAACGGTTGCGATGATCGCGCTTTGATGATAATCCCAGGATTTTTGCGGAATATTGAGTTGAGTACGTAACCAAGAATGTGCACCATCAGCACCCACGACCAAGGGAGCTTTGAATGTACGATCATCTTCAGCTTGTAATATTATTCCATCCTTATCTTCACGTAGGTTAATCAAGCGAAGAGGGCAGAGCCAATCGATTCCCCTTAAGTTTTCACGCAGCGCCGAGGTGATGGCTTCATTTTCAACAATAAAACCTAATTCAGATTGCGCTAAATCATTGGACTCAAATTCAATGGAGCCACGACTACATTGATCCCAGACCTTCATGCGTCGGTAGGGGGAGGGTTTTGATATCACGGACCACACACCGAGATCATTTAAAAAACGCTGGGATGCCCGATTAATGGCGCTGACACGTTTATTGGCGATCGGCAATTTTTCTTCAATCACGGCCATGGATAATTCAGGAAGGGCTTGCTTTAAGCCTTTTGCAAAGGCAAGGCCGATGAGACCGCCGCCGATGATGATGATATCGTAATTTTTTTCATTCATAATAACACGCCAAATCAGGTACGCGGCCCGACAAGCCCATCGCCATCTGCGCAAACGCGCGCTTAAATGCAGGTAGCGCATCCAAGCTACCCAAGCCCGCGCTGCGCATCAACGAACAGGGCAAAACATCCATCGAAAATAGACCTAATAATCCACGCGTAAACCCAAGAATACGCCGCTGATCTTGTTTTCGTAAATTCAAATACCGTTGCAACACTGAAAGTGAATCAATACGCTCACCGCAATTTAAAGCATCTCGCAATACTTCTGCTATCGTCGCGACATCACGCAAACTCAAATTAAATCCCTGGCCTGCAATCGGATGCAACACATGAGCGGCATTACCTAATATCACGAGGCGAGGGCGGATCTGTTCTTGTGCCTTGATTAAAAATAAAGGAAAACTCTGCCTCACGCCCAATTTTTTAAATCGCCCTAATCGAGTGCCAAACTGCGATTGCAATTCATCTAAAAATTCTTGTTCACTGCACTTCAAGAAAAAATCAGCCTCATGTTTAGGGAATGTCCAAACCAAGGCCATTCGATCATCACTCAAGGGTAATAAAGCCAACGGGCCACGCGGTGTAAATCGTTCAAAAGCTTGATGACCATGTGAATGTCGCAAACCAATATTAGCAATCACCGCCATTTGTTGATAATCTTTTTTTGTGACCCCAATATTAAATAGCGTGCGAAACGAAGATTGCGCACCATCAGCAGCCAGAACAAGATCTGCATGAATGGTTTCACCTGTAGAAAGTGTTAATGCCATTGAGTTTGTTTGATTTTCAGCACTCACAACCTGCGCCATGATCCGCGTGATTTGCGGATGACGAGCGAGGTTTTTTTCCAAGCTTTTAGCCAGCGTTTCAATCTCAACTACACACCCAAACGCGTCAACACCTTGTTCCTGCGCACGCAAATGCGTGGAGCCAAAACGTCCACGTTCTGAAATATGGATTTGTTTAATCGGTGTCACATTGCTTAATTCAGACCACAACCCAAGATGTTCCAAAATATGTTGGCTACTCAACGACAATGCTAGGCTGCGCGCATCGAAGGTCGAGGTTGTTTTTGATTCAGGCGGTGGCGATTCAAGCAGTGCAAGACGAAGTGGAAGATCGGCTAAGGCATGCGCCAAGCTTAAGCCCACCAGGCCGCCGCCGACGATCACAATATCGTAATGATTATCCATAACTAACCTTGCATCAACGCTTCGATTTCTTTCACCGTTTTCGGTGCCGCTTGGCTTAATACTTCATGACCCGAACTTGTGACGAGAATATCATCTTCAATGCGAATGGCTATCCCTTTCCAGATCGGATCAATATTTTCAGCATCGGGCGAAATATACAAGCCAGGTTCAACCGTCAACACCATGCCAGCTTCTAAAGGACGCCATTGTCCATCAGCTTTGCGATAAGAACCGACATCATGCGTATCAAGCCCCAACCAATGCCCACTTGAGTGCATGTAGAAGGGCAAATAAGCTTGTTTGTGAATTAAATCATCAAACTTACCATTTAAAATCCCTAATTCAATAAGACCTTTTGTGAACACTTTTACGATCGTTTCTTGAATCGCCGACCATATTAATCCAGGTTTAATTAATTCAATCGCAGCCATTTGTGCCTTTAACACAAGATTGTACAGAGCTTTTTGCTGTGGATTAAAGGTTCCATTGATCGGAAATGTTCGTGTAATATCTGCACTATAATTTCCATATTCACCGCCAGCGTCGATCAACACTAAATCGCCGTCGCGCAAAATAGCTTTATTATCGGTGTAATGAAGAATACAGGCATTCGCACCACTGCCCACAATAGATGGATAGGCTGTTTCATGCGATCCCTCAAGCGCTAATTCATGATGAATTTCAGCTGCTAAATGATATTCATTGAGGGCAGGGCGGCAATGCTTCATGGCGCGAACATGGGCTTTAGCAGAGTGATCGGCAATGTATCGCATCATTTGAATTTCAGAGGGGCTTTTAATTAATCGCATTTCATCGAGCAGCGTGTCGATGGACAGGATTTGATCCGGCACGTGTTTACCTTGGCGAATAAAACGACGGGCTGCATTTAAAGCATTTAATATGCGCGCATCCCACTGTGGGTCACGCCCAAATTGATACATTAAACGGGTTTGATTGCTCAATAATTCAGGTAAACGTGTATCAAATTCATCAAGAGGAAAAGCTTGATCAACTTGATAATCTTGAACCGCGCCTTCAGTTCCTGCGCGTAGACCCGTCCATTGTTCTTCAGCGGGACAACGTGGCCGAACGAAAAGTATAGATTCCCCAACGTCATTCCCGCGGAGGCGGGAATCCAGTCTTCTAATAAGAACTAAAATAGCCTCGGGTTCAGAAAATCCGGTGAGATAATAAAATGAACTGTTTGAACGGTAGGGATAATGGCCATCGCCATTTCGAACGCGTTCGGGATCATTTTTAATAATTGCAATTGAATGGCCCATTGCATCGAGCAAGCGACGACGACGCTGTGTGTATTCTTCGGTGGTGATGATGGGTTTCATGGTAGCCCCTGCGCCATGTCGTCATCCCGGGATTTATAACACTCGTCATTCCCGCGGAGGCGGGAATCCAGTCTTATAAAAAGGGATTTTTTCTTTTGGTGAAAAAATCCTTTTTTTATTTCCTGGATCCCGGGTATTAAGTCGTTCTAACGCGCGAGTACGCGCGAAGAACGACTAAATCCCGGGATGACGATATACTACATTATACTCCGCGAGAATGACATCGAGGCTAATGCAAATAATCTTCCGTGATTGATTCCGGTGAAAAACGACGTGAACGATTTTGTTTCGTAGTCATAACAGTGTAAATCAACAGAACGGCCATCCGGACATATTCAACAACTTGCTCGAATGACTCTTGATCAGATTTAGATGCCTTAATTTGGTCATAATCAAGAGCTGCAATTTCAGTAAAATCACGCAACACATCTTGACATTCCTTCAATTGGCCGGTGCCGAGTCCAATGCCTGCAAGAGCCAGACTCTCAAGAAAACCCTCGCACCACTCACTGAGTGAGGTTGCACGGGTCATGAGGTCGCTCTCATCATCAGGAAGAAGGACTTGAAACTCAAATGAAAAATTATGTAATTGCTCACAGCTAGCACGGTGAAGATCCAACAAGAGTTGGCGGCTTTCTAGAGCTTTAAGATTGCTGTGATCATCGATGCCCAGGAGTAATTCCGCCCAAGATGAACCATTCATTTTATTGCCCGCACAAATCATGCCACAGAGCCAACCGTGGGCATAAGAAGGGCCTGAAAAAATACGTTTTTGGCCAATGGCAGAGCCTATATCATTGAAATTGAGTGTCCGTTGTGCTTGCATATTTCCCCCTAGAAGGCCAATGAGGCATTATACCACTTTTCACACTCATTTAGCAAAAAAGCTGTCAAGAATGACAACGCCTTAAAATTGTAATTAAGAATAAATTTGTTATACTGTAACTAATCCCGCTGTGTTTACGAATAAGTGATCGTTCTTTGGACCTATAAGTAACGATAAGGGGCTAAAATTTAGGGAGTTGTTGTGCATGTCTGCCTTGAGTAGAACGCCTGATACATCCCGCATCTGCCCCACCTGGACTCCCGGGTTCAGAATGAAGCTTGTCACGATATGGCGGGGTTTTTGTTTCTAAGGCAATGACAATGTCCAAAGACCTACGACAAACACTTCGCAATGCACGCAAAGCAATTCCCAAAAACCTCCAAGAAAAAGCCGCCCAAGCCATCGCGACCACTATCGCCCAACAAAACACCTTCAAAGCCAGCCACAGCATCGCCGTCTACCATGCCCAAGACGGAGAAGTCGACCCCAGTGAACTCATCAAACTCGCCTGGGCAATGAGTAAAACACTCTATCTACCTAAAATTCAATACGCAGAACCACCCACGCTCATCTTCCAACACTACACCGAAAATCAGTCCTTGCACCCCAATGCTCATGGCATCCTCGAGCCCCAAGCACATATACAGGCTATCCCAGCCGCTGAACTCGATCTCGTCCTCGTTCCTCTTGTCGCCTTTGACCACAAAGGTGCTCGCTTAGGACGCGGCGCAGGCTACTATGATCGCGCATTTTCGTTTAAACTTACACAGGCAAAAAAAACAAAGCCCTACCTACTCGGGCTAGCCTATGAACTTCAAAAGGTTGACGAAATTTTGACACACAAACACGATGTATTCCTCGATGGTGTAGTGACGGAACAACACTTCTACGATTTTTGTGACGAAGAAGAGGCCAATGAGTCCACATGAACAATAAACTTCCTTCCAAAGTTTATCTACTCATCCCGGCCTATAACCCCGATGAGCAACTACTCACCCTCATCACCCACTTACCCACGGCAGAATATCCTACCCTGATCATCAACGACGGTTCGGATGAAAAAATGCAACCTCTTTTTGAAGCCTGTGCAAAACTACCCAATGTTACCGTATTGAACCATGACCATAACCAAGGCAAGGGTGCTGCCCTCAAAACAGGATTTCATTACCTTCTCGAACACGCCCCCGATTGTCTTGGTGTCGTCACCCTCGATGCCGACGGCCAACACCTGGTTCAAGACGTCATTCGATTGGCACAAGCCCTTGAAAAAAATCCAAATCATTTTATTTTGGGTGTCCGTGAATTTAGTGGAAAAACACCCGCGCGCAGTAAGTTCGGTAATGAACTCACACGCTGGCTGTTTAAAAAAATTTACAAACGAGAAGTCAGCGATACACAAACAGGGTTACGCGCTATCCCCAAAGCTTTATTAAGCGCCTTTGTTGAATTTCACTCGAATCGCTATGATTTTGAATTGGAATGTTTAATGTATTTAGCTGATCAAGCAATTAATGTTCAACAAATCACCATTTCAACGGTCTACATTGATGATAATCGATCTTCACATTTTAATCCCATTCTCGATTCGTTTCGTGTTTACTTTGTATTTCTTCGATTTATCATCATCTCTTTTCTTTCGTTTTTAATCGATTTAAGTATTTTTTCACTTTGCCATTATTCTGGCGCTAATTTAATCAGCAGCGTCGTCATCGCGCGCATTATTTCAAGTCTGTTTAATTTTTATAACAATAAATATCTTGTTTATAAAGCACACCGATCAAAACTTGGGCGAGAACTCAAACGATATGGCATATTAGCTGTAGGGATTATGCTTTCCTCTTATTTATTGATTAAATTATTGAACCAAGGACTTGGGATCAGCGTGATCCCTGCAAAAATCATGGCCGATGCTTTTTTATTCATCATCAGTTTCATGGCTCAGGGCCGAATGATTTTTCGAAGGGATACCTAATGAAGATCTCGTCTTACGTACGTCTCATGCGTCTCCATCGCCCCTGGCCCATTTTATTGCTACTTTGGCCCACATTATGGGCTCTATGGATAGCAGGTGAGGGTAGGCCTGGCATTAAAAATATCATCATTTTTATACTAGGCGTTCTCGTCATGCGATCCGCGGGTTGCGTGATCAATGATATTGCTGATCGGCATTTTGATCGACAAGTTAAACGTACCCAAAAAAGACCCTTGGCAACAGGCGAACTTTCACTGCAATCAGCTTGGGTTTTATTTGGTTTATTGGTCAGCATTGCACTGATCTTAGTCTTGCAATTAAATCGGCTCACCCTCTTATTATCTCCCATTGCCCTTTTTCTAGGGATGATTTATCCCTTCATGAAACGATACACTTATTTTCCTCAATTATTTTTAGGGCTTGCTTGGTATATGAGTATTCCTATGGCCTTTGCTTCCGTCCAAGGACATCTTTCCTGGCTTGCCCTGTGGATTTATCTGCTAGCAACTCTTTATGCCGTGATCTACGACACCTTTTATGCCATGGCTGATCGCGAGGATGATCTAAAAGCAGGCATTAAATCAACGGCGATTTTATTTGCTCAATGGGATTGTTTCATTATTGCGATACTTCAAGTTATTTTTATTCTTGGCTTTATAGCACTTGGTCTATCTCTGAATATGAAACCATTTTATTATGTTTGCATTGCTGCTGCATCGGCTCATTTTATCTATCAACAGGTCTTAGTGAGGAAGCACCAAGCCTATATACAAGCTTTTATTAATAATCATTGGGTAGGTGCTTGGATTTTTTTAGGTTTTCTTTTGAGTTATTAAGGTCTTTTTGACTTTTTGCGGTTTTCGCAAAAAATCCCCCGTTTCTTCCATGCTCATTGGATAATGAAAAAGATAACCCTGCATCCGCGTACATCCACGAGCAATCAATAAATTCTTTTCCTCTATCGTTTCAACCCCTTCAGCAAGCACATCAATCCCGAGGCTGTGCGCTAGGGCAATAATAGCCTGAATAATTTTTGTATTACTTTCATCTTCAGCTAAACCTGTGACAAAACTTTTATCAATTTTCAGGGTGTCAATAGGCAAGTTTTTAAGATAGCTCAAGGAAGAATAACCCGTACCAAAATCATCGATCGAAATATGAATCCCCAATTTTTTTAAAGCATGCAATTCTAAAATGACTTCTTCCGGATCATTCATGATGATGCTTTCGGTTAACTCTAAATCCAAATGACACGGATCAAAGTTAGCCTCATCTAGAATTTTTTTAATCGTGCTGACAAAACCAGGTTGAGAAAATTGCCGCACGGATAAATTAACTGCAAGAAAGGGTGGGGCGATGCCTTCTTCTTGCCAGACTAAATAATGCTCACAGGCGGTTTTTAAGACCCAGGCACCGATCGGCACAATAAGGCCTGCTTCTTCAGCAACGTTAATAAAATTTTGCGGCTCAATGAAACCTAGTCGATAATGGTGCCATCGCAGTAAGGCTTCTAAGCCGATGAGTTTATTGGTCTGTGTATCAATCTGTGGTTGATAATAGATCATAAATTCATTGCCTTCGAGAGCACGGCGCAAATTATTAATTAAGGTCAATTTTTGATAGGAAGAGATCTGTAATTCGGGTGTATAAAACGCATAATTATTACGCCCGAGGGCTTTTGCACTGTACATGGCGGCATCTGCATTTTTTAGCAGCGTTTTTATTTCATTGCCATCATGTGGATAAATCGCAATGCCGATACTGGCAGTCACGTAAACCTCATGTTCTTTAAGCATGAAGGGTTGGGTATAAATTTGAAGAATATTTTCAGCGACGCGGTTGATAGATTCGAGATCATTTAAATGTGTTAAGACAACAATAAATTCATCACCACCCAGACGGGCGAGGGTATCTGTGGTTCGAATGCAGTGCGTTAATCGTTCTGCGACCATTTTAAGTAATTGATCGCCATAATCATGCCCTAGTGAATCGTTGATCGTTTTAAAACTATCCAAATCGATGAACATTACAGCAAATAATTGTTTATAGCGTTGGCTGTGTACGAGTGCTTGTTCAAGACGATCTTGCAAGAGTTGGCGGTTGGGAAGATGGGTAAGGAGATCATGGGTCGCGAGAAATTGTTGGCGTCGATTTAATTCGCCCAAGGCCACCATTAATCGATTGCGTTCCATGGCATAACGGATGGTTCGTATGAGCGCGTGAGCATCGAGGTCTTTTTTGATTAAATAATCTTGAGCACCTGCTTGTACCACATTCAAGGCCAACGATTCTTCTTCTTCAGAAGAGAGGACAATGATGGGTAGTTCGGGGGCTTTGATGTGTGCAACGGTCACGGTTTCAATACCGCGCGTATCGGGAAGATTGAGATCGAGCAGCATGATTTCGAAGTGCGTTTGATCGGGATAAGCCTCAAATTCCCGTAATAGGTGAAGATGAGTGATTTGAAAGTGAATGTCTTCGGAAGATTCCAGAAATTTGATTAGTCGGGCGCTGTCTTCTTGACTATTTTCAATTAAGATGAGATTGATTACGGGTTTGCTCATGAAGCTTGCTCTTTCATAAGGACGTAGGTTGGGTTAGCGCAGCCTTTTTGAAGTATAGCATTAGAAATGAAACACAAAATCACTGCTTATTATTTGATCAGACAGAAGCGCAGCGCTGATGAGTTTAGTTTCAATAATCAGATCAGTTTGAAGAAGACCTCGCTTTTGCAGCGATTCTTGTTCGACATAGATGTGTTCGATGCCATAATGAGGTAGGGCAGCTAAAATAGCAGAGAAGTTTTTAAGTCCAAGAGGATCCGTTTGTTGATTATATTTGATTTGAAAAACACCATCATCAATGAAAGCTAAACTGAGTTCAAATTCGAAGACGCTGGCTCCCAGTAGAAGATCAAGACCTTCTGAGGAAGTAGAATTTCCATAGGGTGGGTTACGGAAGATGAAAAGGATTCGTTTCATCAGTTTTCCAAGTTTCTAGGTTATCCCGTCATTGCATTACTTGAGTTACTTAACTCTCAAAAACAACCAAACGATTCTGAGAAGCCACCTCAAAAAATCGCGTTAAACTCGCGATTTTGAAGGGAGCAAGCAAATTATGAGCAGTTTTTTCAAATTGTTCAGCATAAGCAGCATCCAAGATGCCTCGTCGAACAGCAGAAGCACTACAAAGAGAGAGTTCTATGCCGTGGATCTTAGCAAGCTCGGCCCAGAGCATAGGTAGATCAATCTCATCACCAGCAGGTGTATTAAGGGATGAAGCATTATAGACACCATCTTGATAAAAGAAGACTTGAAGAATGCAATGCCCAGAAGATAATGCGGCGATACAGAAACGATAAGCTGTGAGTGAGCCTTGATGAGCGAAGGGTGCGACTTTAACGAGAAGTGAAAAATTCATAAGTAGTTAAAAGTCAGCTCGGTCAATCATTGACCGAGTTTGCAAAGACTATGCCTATTCATCTACGGAAGTAGTAACTCCCTGAGCTTCCTTAATGCCATTTGATTTTCCTTCCATTTCTTTAATCCGGTTATAGATTTCTTCGCGATGCACGGAAACATCCTTAGGGGCATTGATCCCAATTCGCACTTGGTTACCACGCGTGCTTAGCACGATAATTTCCACTTTAGGATCATCACCAATTACGAGGGATTCGCCCGGACGTCTTGTAAGTATTAACATTTCTTTCCTCTGAACAAACTTTTTACTTTCTGCAACCCAGTGAGGACTCGGGCACAAACTCGGCAAATTAGAACATATGTTCAGTCTTAATGCAAGCGGTTTCTTTATGATGGGTAGGCAGAGGGGTTTGATTCGAGTTAATATGAAATCATGATTAAAAATATCTCCTCATCTTTTGAAGAAACCCTTGCTCAAGCGCAAAAAGCCTTCGAATCCAAGCAGCTTGATCAGGCAAAAGCACTCTTTGAGCAAGCTCATGAAGTCCAGCCCGCACAGGCAGATTTGATCCATATGCTAGGGATCATTGCAGCACAACAATCCGATTTTGTTCAAGCTGAGCGCTACCTACGTTTGGCCATTGAACAAGATCCCAATGAACCCGCTTACCATAATCATTTGGGTAATACCTTGCAGGCGCAACAACGATTTACCGAAGCCATTGCCGTCCATCGGCAAGCTTTGGAATGTGATCCCAACCATGCTGAGTCTTATAACAATCTGGGCAATGCCTATGATCGGCTTCATGAGACTCAAGCGGCAAAGGATTGCTACAGAAAAGCCTTGGATCTTCGTCAAGATTACTTGGCCGCTTGGTATAATTTAGCCCGCATCTTCGATAAAGAAAAAGAATTTGATCGGGCCATTGATTGCTTAAAAAGTATCCTAGAATTTGCCCCTCATTTGCCTCAAGTGCATTTTCAATTGGGAAAACTCTATCAATTGCAAGAAAAATACACACTGGCCATCGATCATTATGAAAAAGTCCTCGATCGCCAACCTGATTTTTATGAAGCGCTTTATAATTTGGGCGTTGTCCTATTGGCGGAACAACAATTAAACCGTGCAGATATTTACTTTAAACAAGCAGCACACATCAGTGATCAATCCGCTAATTTACAATACAATCTAGGTGTGATTGCTCATCAAAAAGGTGAAAAAGAGCTCGCGATTTTGCATTACAATAAAGCGATTGATTTGGATCCTGCCATGTCGGAAGCGCATCAAAACATTGCCAATCTTTATGCAGAGCTCAAAGAAAAAGAAAAAGCAATGGCACATTATGAATGTGTACTTGCTTTAAAACCCAATAATCATTCTGTCGCCTACATGCTGCAAGCGATGAAACAAGAATGCACACCTTCATCCGCACCATCTGATTATATTCAGCATTTATTTGATCGTTATGCCGATCATTATGATCGACATTTGGTCGATACGCTGGGTTATCAAGCGCCGCAATTATTGCTCAAAAGCCTTCAAAGCGTGACTTCATTAAAGCCTCAAGCTGCACGGATCTTGGATCTCGGTTGCGGTACAGGATTATGTGGTAAACTCTTCAAGCCTTATGCCGGAAAATTAATTGGGATTGATTTATCAAAAAAAATGCTCGCGATTGCTGCACAACTATCGATTTATGATCAATTAATTGAAGATGATCTGTTCCATGCACTTGTGAATATTCAAGAAAAAGCCGATCTTATTCTTGCGGCTGATGTGTTTATTTATGTGGGTGATTTAGACGCTGTTTTTTGTGAAGCCATGCGTTTGCTTCAAACTTCAGGCTTTTTTTGCTTTACGGTGGAAAAATCGGTTCACTATCCTTACAAATTAGAAACCACAGCCCGCTTTGCACATCATGAGCAATATGTTTTAGAATTGATCCAGAAATATGGTTTCTCAGTGTGGGCTTGTGAATCTGTCGCGCTACGTAGACAGGAAGAGAGCACTATTAATGGATTAGTGTGGATTTTAGAAAAAAATCATTAGGAGAAAAAATCATGCCATCATTTGATATCGTGTCAAAAGTTGATCAACATGAAATTACCAATGCCGTTGATCAAGCCCAACGTGAAGTCGATAACCGTTTTGATTTTAAGGGCGTCAAAGCCAAGTTTGAATTAAAAGATGAAAAGCTCACGATGAGCGCGCCGACGGATTTTCAACTCAAGCAAATGAAAGATATCCTCGAAAAACGTGTTGCGGCCCGTCAATTGGATATTCGGATCCTTGTTTTTAAAGATGTCCAAACGAGTCTGCATGAAGCACGACAAATTGTGGAAATCAAGCAGGGTATTGATACGGAAAATGCCAAGAAAATATCCAAATTGATCAAGGAACAAAAGAGCAAGGTTCAAGCCTCTATTCAAGGTGATCAAGTCAGAGTCACCGGCAAAAAACGTGATGACCTTCAAGAAGCCATCAGTTTTTTACGCGAGCAAAAACTGGATATTCCTCTGCAATTTGATAATTTTCGGGATTGAAACCTCCACAACGGCCTGTCATTCCCGCGGAGGCGGGAATCCAGTTTCAAAAAGCCAACTTCATTATTTTTACTAAACACCTTTCCCCAACAAAAGCTCCGAAACCTTCTTCATTAATTGATCAATCTGAGCCACTTTTTCAGGGATCACCACGATCGTATCATCGCCCGCAATCGTACCTAAAATGCCCAATTTATGTTGCTGATCCAATAATCGGGCAACCAATTGGGCCGAGCCGGGCGCAACATGAATCACAATCAGTACCTCATTACGCAGAATGTTTAGTACAAATTGACTTAAGGCATCTTGCGCCTTGATCGACGTTGTTTCGACCGGTAATCGATAGACCATCTTCTGATCTTCATTCATTTTCACAGCACCCAACTTATTCATGATCCGTGAAATCGTCACCTGAGTGACGTCAAACCCTTTTTTTTCAAGGGCTTGGCAAATGTCGTCCTGAGTTTCAAAACATCCATTTCGCAGCATCGATTGGATGGCGACAATCAATTGAGTTTTATTAGGCTTTTCAATCTTCTTTTTCATAAATCCTCTTTTTTGGGGTTGCATTCTCACATCTCTGAGTGTATAATAATACATTATATTGAATATTTATTCAATCGACAATGACGAGGTGGTTATGAAACATGCAACACACTTGGCTGTAAAGCCCCAAAAGCTTGCCACAAGGCCTTTTTTTTGTGTTAAAAGCACGCCCAAAATGCAATCTACAACCCATCACAAGCACCTACTTACGGGCGAAGAACTTAAGCCAGCCCAAATTCAAGCTCTCATCAATACGGCCATCCGTCTCAAAGCCCAACGTCGCGTCCACCAACTCAGAACCGATTTATCCGGCCAACAATTGGCACTGATTTTTGATAAGCAATCTCTGCGGACGCGGTTTAGCTTTACCATCGCGATGCGGGAACTCGGTGGCGATGTCATTGAAAGCATCGAAAGTACGCGTAAATCTGAAACGCCAGAAGATTATGCCAATGTCTTAAGCGGTTATTGCCATGGCATCATGATCCGTACCCACGCAGACGATACCTTACAACAAATGGCCCGTGTTGCGAAAGTACCGATCATCAATGGGTTGTCTAATTTACATCATCCCTGCCAAGTGCTTGCGGATTTATTGACGCTCACAGAATGTTGGGGCGAACTCTCTGGATTGACGATGACTTATATCGGTGATGGTAATAATATGTTACATAGTTTCCTATTATTAGCGCCACAAATGGGCATCAATGTGCATTATTGTTGTCCAAACAGCCGCCAGCCTGATCCTGGGATTCTTGCACGTGCATTGGGGCGACTAACATCAAATAGCGGCAATATTAAAGCTTTTTTAACACCTCAAGCAGCGGTTAAACAAGCACAAGCTATCTATACGGATGTTTGGACGAGCATGGGATTTGAAGCACAGCGTGCGGATCATGTGTTTGAAGGGTTTCAAGTCAATGAAGCCTTAATGGCACATGCAGATCCTGACGCAATTTTTATGCATTGTTTGCCGATGGAGCGCGATAAAGAAGTCAGCAATTCACTGGCCGACAGCGCATGCTCCGTCGTTTTTCAACAAAGTGAAAATCGTTTGCATATCCAGAAAGCGATTTTGTTAGATTTATTATTAAAATAAAAGGAGTCAGTAATGAATAAAAAAGTAATTCTCGCCTACTCCGGCGGACTCGATACATCCTGTGCTGTTAAATGGCTCAAAGAACGCTATGGCTATGACGTTGTCACCGTCACTGCCGACATTGGCGAAGGTAAAGATCTCAAACCCATTGAAGAAAAAGCCCTCAAAGTCGGTGCGATCAAACATTATTCACTGCCATTAAAACAACAATTTGCACAAGAATTTCTTGCACCAGCCTTGCATGCCAATGTCATGTATGAAGGTGTTTACCCCTTGATTTCAGCCTTATCACGCCCATTGATTGCCAAAACACTCGTCGACATTGCAAAAAAAGAAGGTGCGGTTGCAGTTGCACATGGCTGCACAGGGAAGGGCAACGATCAAGTACGTTTTGATATCAGCATTAAGGCACTCGCGCCCAATTTACAAATTATCGCACCCGCCAGAGAACATCCTATGGCGCGTGAGGATGCAATCGCCTATGCCAAGCAACATGGGATCCCATTACCCGTTAACCTTGAAAATCCTTTTAGCATCGATCAAAATCTTTGGGGACGTAGCTGTGAATGTGGCGTCCTTGAAGATCCCTGGGTCGAACCGCCAGAAGCTGCTTATGCGCTGACACAACCTGTAGCCGAAACACCACAAACGCCTGAAGAAATCACAATTGAATTCGAGCAAGGAATTCCCATAGGATTCAATGGACAGCAACGATCATTTGAAGATTGCATTGAACAACTTAATCAATGTGCAGGCCGTCACGGCATTGGGCGGATCGATCATATTGAAAATCGCTTGATCGGCATTAAATCACGCGAAGTATATGAAGCACCGGCGGCTATTACTTTAATTACCGCACATCGTGCTCTTGAAGCCTTGACCTTGGTGCGTGAAGTGGCACGGTTTAAACCGGTGATCGATCAGCAATTTGCGAATTTAATTTATGATGGGCTTTGGTTTTCACCCTTGCGTACAGCCCTCCAAGCATTTTTAACAGAAACGCAAACGCGCGTCAGTGGAATAGTTCGGCTAAAATTATTTAAAGGCCATGCGACGGTTGTGGGGAGAACATCGCCATGCTCGCTCTATGTGAAAAAATTAGCCACCTATGATGCCTCTGATCAATTTGATCATGAAGCAGCTAAAGGATTTATTAAAATTTTCGGCTTGCCGACGGAGGTTTATCATAGAGTTCAAAACGGAGAAGGGGATGAGTAAAAAACTCTGGGGAGGTCGATTTAATGCGAGCACACACCCTGAAGTCGAGCAATTCACAGCATCGATCCATGTTGATCAGGCGCTCGCCTATGATGATCTCCTGGGCAGCATGGCGCATGCAGCGATGTTGGGTCAGCGCCAGATTTTAGATCAGCACGATGCTCAAATTTTACAACATGGCTTAGCGACAATTGCACAAAAAATAGAAGCAGGGAAGCTTCAATTTCGCATGGAAGATGAAGATATTCATATGAATATTGAGCGTTTACTTCATGCGGAAATAGGGGACGTTGCTGGAAAACTGCACACTGCGCGCAGCCGCAATGATCAAGTGGCCTTGGATTTACATTTGTATCTGCGTCGCCAAACTGTAGATATCCTGGATCGATTGCTACAATTACAAGAACAATTAGTCCAACTCGCACAATCGCACCGCGACGTAGTTGTGCCAGGTTATACGCATTTACAACGAGCTCAGCCAGTCATTCTTTCTCAATATTTTCTAGCTTATGCGGCTATGTTGCAACGCGATAGTGAACGATTACAATCTACTTGGTCGCGTGTCAATCAATCACCATTAGGGGCAGGGGCCTTAAATGGCAGTAGTTTTGGGATTGATAAACACGATGTGGCTTCATTGCTAAAGTTCAATGCTGTATATTTAAACAATATGGATGCAGTCAGCGATCGTGATTTTGTGATTGAATTTTTATCCATCGCAAGCCTCATCATGATGCATCTGTCTCGTTTGAGTGAAGAATTAATTCTCTGGTCCAGCCAAGAATTTAATTTCATTGAAATGGGTGATGCGTTTTGCACAGGCAGTAGCATGATGCCGCAGAAAAAAAATCCTGATGTGGCAGAATTAACGCGTGGAAAAACAGGGCGGGTTTATGGATCATTAATGAATCTTTTAACATTAATGAAAGGATTACCCTTAACGTATAATCGTGATCTACAAGAAGATAAAGAACCCTTGTTTGATACGGTAAAAACCTTGCAGGCAGTATTGACTGTTTATACGCCCTTATTAAGTAGTTTAACCATTAATCGTCAAGCTATGTTTACCGCTACACAAAAAGGCTTTTTAAATGCAACTGCATTAGCCGAATACCTCGTCAAAAAGAAAGTTGCCTTTCGTACTGCGCATGAAATCGTTGGAAAGATGGTTGCACACTGCACGCAGAAAAATTGTACCCTTGAAGAATTAAGCCTTGCGCAAATGCGAGAATTTTCAAATGCCATTGATGAAAGCGTTTATGAAGCGCTCTCGCTCGAGACCATTGCACATGCTCATGATGCCGAGCTCGATCACGAGATTGCCTTTTTTCATGAGAAAATTTCGCAAACACAAGCTTGGATCGATGAGAAACATCAATTGATGCAGAAGGTTTCGGAACAGTTTAAGTTATCTGATCATTTTTCATCAATTTCTGACGATTCTAAGTTGCCAACTTAGAATCGTCAAAGCCCGAAGGGTGTGCGTAACCCAACATTTTTGTTTTTTGCAGAGCTTGTTGGGTTACGTTCAGCCTGTCGGCTGTTCTAACCCAACCTACTTTTAAAAGTTGTCATGATGCCAGAACATAAAACAACCCTTGCCATTCGAGTTATGCCAAACGCATCCAACGATCGGATTGGCGACATGCGAACGCTTTCCAATGGCGAAGAAGTCTTGTTGGTTTACGTAAAAGCACCACCAGAAAATAATAAAGCGAATTAAGCGGTCCTTCGTGTTTTGGCAAAACATTTAAACCGGCCAGTTTCGACTTTAAGCGTTTTAAGAGGCAAGACCAGCCGGAATAAGTTGATTAAAATTTAAACTCAATTTCATTTTGTTCACCAAGATCAGCAACTGTCGTCAGTAACACATTTATCTTCCTTTCTCGCAATTGAGAGAGAGTGTTATTTACAGCACATGTTGGTCTTATTTGATAACCCGATCGATCATTGGAGGTTACCTCCAAAGTATTTTCAGACAAATTTAGGTTAACTAATTCTGGAGGCAGATTTGAAAAAGGGGTAGCGTGTGAATTTTTCTCGAATAACGGTACTATATAGCACAAAAGGTTATTGTTTGATAAATCAAGCGATTTTAAGCCTTTCGGAAACGTAGAAAATAATGCCGCTATTTTATCCACCTTATCAGCACTGTCAACTAAAAAATGTGGCAGTTCAAGAGAATTTAGATCGACTGGTAATGCTTTAAATAAATCATTAAAGGTCTCTTCATCTTGATAATAATGAAAACTCTCCAACTTGAATGATTGTAAATTTACCAATTCAGGAATTTTATTAATCAGCTGGTTAACTCTGTTTTTTAACTCAAGTACAGAATGTTGTTTAACATTTACCAAGGTAATTTTTTCTAATTTTTTAAAGTCACCTGTAAACTTAAGAAAGTCACTAATACTTCCCTTGAATTCGGTAAGCGGTTTCAGATCGGCGAAAAGTTTCAAATAACTCATCATTGTTCTCCATTTAGCATTTTTACTATAATATTTTTATCAAGCAAAGTTTGTCCCAACTTGAAATAGGACTATAAATGACTAATTTTTTAACGTCAAGTTTTTTGCTCTTTTATAACTCAAGTCCGACTTGCTTTCTTCCTCAAATCTCAATAGTCTAAGCTCATGTCAAAAATAAAACTCAACTACGTCTGCCAAAACTGCGGTGTACCTTCGCCCAAATGGATGGGGCAATGTGCCGATTGCGGCGCTTGGAATAGCTTTACCGAAGAAGCGGTGCTTCCTAAATCTTCGCGGTTTCAAGGCTATGCAGCTACAACTTCTCAAATCATGCGTTTGAGTGAGGTTCACATTCAACATGAAGCGCGTATGCCTACAGGTTTGAGCGAATTGGATCGCGTGCTCGGCGGCGGCTTGGTGGAAGGTTCTGTCGTCCTGCTCGGCGGTGATCCAGGGATTGGAAAATCCACCGTACTCTTACAAACCCTCTGCCATATGCAACGTTCTATTCCTGCGCTCTACGTCACGGGCGAAGAATCGCTCACTCAAGTCACGCTCCGTGCTCGCCGCTTGGGATTGGGTGAGGATCTAAAATTATTAGCAGAAACTTCTGTAGAGCGGATCATCAGTATTGCTCAGCAAGAATTGCCTAAGATCATTGTGATCGATTCTATTCAAACCGTGCACACTGAAAATCTACAATCCGCACCCGGCGGCGTAGGGCAGGTGCGCGAAAGTGCAGGGCGCTTAGTTCAATTTGCTAAACAAACGGGCACGGCTTTATTTTTGGTTGGACATGTGACTAAGGAAGGAACACTAGCAGGTCCTCGCGTCTTAGAACACATGGTCGATACGGTTTTATATTTTGAAGGTGAAAGCGATAGCCGTTTTCGCGTGATCCGCGCTGTGAAAAATCGTTTCGGTGCCGTCAATGAATTGGGTGTCTTTGCGATGACCGACAAAGGATTGCGCGAAGTGAGTCATCCTTCCGCCATTTTTTTATCGCACCACGGAGAATCCAAGGGCAGTACGATCATGGTGACTTGGGAGGGTAGTCGGCCGTTGTTGGTTGAAGTTCAAGCCTTGGTTGATACCAGCCATTTAGCCAATCCGCGTCGCGTAACCGTAGGGCTCGATCAAAATCGATTGGCCATGTTATTGGCGGTTTTGCATCGTCATGGCGGTGTGGCGACTTATGATCAAGATGTATTTGTCAATGCTGTTGGTGGGATCCGCGTAGTAGAACCCGGTGCTGATTTAGCGATCATTTGTTCAGTTTTAACCAGCTTGCGGCAGCGTAGTTTGGAACAGGATTTAGTCGTCTTTGGTGAAATTGGTCTCGCCGGTGAGATTCGACCAGTCCCCAGCGGCCAAGAACGTTTACGTGAAGCCGCTAAACATGGATTTAAACGGGCAATTGTGCCCAAGGGAAATGCACCCAAGGTTGCACCTGAGGGCATCGAAGTGATTGCTGTGAGTAAATTGGATGAGGCGCTGGCGGTGTTGTAATGGGTACAGCTAAAAATATAGACCCTAATGAACGAGTTGACAAAAGTCGAACATTGTGTTATCTTTAGAACATGGAGAGTCCAAAACCAGATTACGAATTTTCAGCTGATAAAAATCAGCTCTTAATAAAAGGGCGCCATATCAGCTTTGAAGATGTGGTCGTAGCTCTGAATAATGGTAATTTGTTGGACGTTATCGATCATCCTAATAGAGTAAAATATCCAAACCAAAAAATTTATGTTGTTGATATCGATGGGTATGTATATTTAGTGCCTTATGTGACGAAAAATGAACAAACGGTATTTCTTAAAACCATTTTTCCAAGCCGGAAGCTTACAAAGAAATATTTAGTTAAGGTAGGTGTATGATGAAAACGAAACGAAAAGTATTTGACGTGAAACTTGACCCGGAAGAGCAAGAACTTCTTGAATCTGTTGAGCGCGGCGAATGGAAACGCGTGAAAAATTTTGAGAAAGAAAAAGCTTTTGCCAAGGAGGCTGCTGCTAATTTTCTTCGTAAAGATGAGCGAGTAACCCTGCGTCTTTCAAGCGGAGATTTACAACGCCTAAAGCGAAAAGCAGCCTATAAAGGATTACCTTACCAGACCTTTATTGCTAGTGTGTTGCACGAATATGCAGCAGGACATTTTACAGAAGTGGCTGAGTAAGAGTATGTCAAAAATAAAACGCTTAGTTATCAGTTTATTTTTATGTTCAATGAGTTTAAATGCTTTTGCACAAGGAGCTCAAGCACTTATAACAAAAACAGATGGACCTGTAACTCAGGCTCAGGAACAATTAATCATTGGTACGTTTACGTATATTAATAAAGCCTGGGCATCTCAAGGTAAAATACTTTCGCGTAATATCACTGAAAAATATTTTGAGCCAAACACGACCCTTATTATCAATGGCAAAAAAGTATATACAGGTTATGATCAATTTGATACTCATTTTTCTCAAGTTGGAAAAAATATTCAAGGAAAAATTCGCTTTCCTTTGCTTGAAGTTATGAGCGCTGATGATAAATTGATTGTGCATTTTAATGAAGATATTTATGACAATCGCGGAACCTATTATCCAACAACAACTATCGCAATATTTACATTACATAACAATAGGATTCAACAATGGGATGAGGTGGTTTATACAAACTATTTTTGTCAGCCAGAATCTGAGAAAGTTGTTTATTCTAAATAAGGATCGTCATTGGACTGTTCGCATTTCTCCAGCTTGGTTGCCTTAAGAAAATATAAGGCAATACCTGCTAAAGCCGATATACAAACTAAATATAAAGCTGGTGAAGTTACAGAATTGGTTTTATTAATTAATATCATTGCAACAAGTGGGGCTAATCCTCCAAAAATAGCAAAACCCACATTGTAACTTAGAGCAATGCCACTATAACGATAAGAAGTCGCAAATAATTCAGGTAAAAAACCAGGTATGCTACCACCATAGGCGCCTGCTAAAAAAGCGCACATAAATAGAGCGATAAAGTAAAAATCGAAGTAATTTGAAAAAATGATAAAGATGGGATAAGCAAGAATGATTGTAGAAACAAGCACAATAAAACATAAAGCTTTAAGGTTTGTTTTATCCGCAAGCAATCCTAGTACAAAAGAAAAAAAAGCAGCTAAAAAAACAGCTACAGTATTCCACCAAACATAGGAATTAGAACTTATATTTAATACACTCGTGATGTAGGTTGGCGTGAATAACAAAAGCAAAGTAGGTGCGGCAGCACTGGAACCGGTCAAAAAGCAAGCAAGCAGGCAATTTCGAGGAGCTTTTAACAAAACATCCATAATTGGGAAACGGGCAGTTTCATTCTTTATCTTAAGAAACAGTTGAGACTCTTTTAATTGACGGCGCAAAAAATAACTTAATAAACCAAAAATCCCACCGATAACAAATGGAATTCGCCAACCCCAAATTAGTAAAACTTGTTCAGTAAAACAAGCTTGAAGCATTGCTAAAATCAAAGAACCAAAACCGATACCAAGAATCAGTGAAAAAAAGATAATGCCACAAGCGAAACCTTTTTTCTCTGGCATAGACTCACTCACATAAGTAAGAGCACCCGGAATTTCACCACTCAGGGATAAGCCTTGCAAAATACGACCTGTAATTAATATAAACGGTGCAGCAATGCCTATTACTGCATAAGAAGGAATAAACGCAATACTTAATGTAGACAAGGCCATGATCAAGATAGAAAAAGTAAATGTTTTCTTTCTACCCAATTTATCTCCGAAATGGCCAAATATAATACCACCCAAAGGTCTAACTAAATAACCAATAGAAAAAGTAGCAAACGTCATAATTAAAGAAAGGGTGTGGTCTTGCGTTGGAAAAAATTCTTTTGAAAGATACGGCGTCAAAAAGGCATAAATAACAAAATCGTAAAACTCTAAAACCCCGCCTAATGCCGAAAGGAAAAGAAGCTTTTTTTGTGCCTGACTAAACATGGTTCACCTTTATACTATCCTTATAGCATTTCTGATATTCATCAAGTACAAAGAAGACTGCATCAATGCCACAACGCGCATTGGTGCAGTCTTCTTTGTACTTGATGAATATCAGAAATGCAACTCACCCAACAACCCCTCAACCAATTCGACGCGCTTTTCAAAGGTCTCGCTGGGCAAGGTAAACGCCAATCGATTCTTCCCATTGAATTTATATTTTTGAGGGCTTTGTTGGATCCAAGACATTAACTTATCAAAATTAATATTGGGTTTTTCATCGAATTCGATGGAACCGCCTTGAGGGCCAGCTTCGATTTTTTTAATGCCGAGCGGTTTTGCATGAAGTTTTAGTTCGGCGATACGAAAAAGATGTTTGGTGACATCCGGTAATAAACCGAAACGATCAATCATTTCAACTTGCAGATCACGCATTTTTTTCAAATCAACGGCGCTGGCTAATTGTTTATAAAACACTAAACGATGGTGCACATCGGGCATATAATCTTCACGGATCAGCGCGCAGACTTTCAGATCAATTTCTACACCACGGCGTAAAGGTTGTTGTAGCGCAGGCGTAACACCGGATTTAATCATGGCAATTGCACGTTCCAGCAATTCCATATACAAAGAAAAACCGATCGCATGAACATGTCCACTTTGATTTTCACCCAGCAATTCACCTGCACCGCGAATTTCCATGTCGTGCGTGGCCAATGTAAATCCAATCCCTAAATCTTCCAAGGCTGAAAATGCATCGAGGCGCTTTTCGGCATCTTTCGTCAATGTTTTAGGATCAGGAGTCAATAAATAAGCATAAGCTTGATGATGCGAGCGACCGACGCGGCCTCGCAATTGATGTAATTGCGCAAATCCAAACAAATCTGCGCGATCCATGATGATCGTATTTGCTGTGGGAACGTCAATTCCCGTTTCAATGATCGTCGTGCAAACTAGCACATTAAAACGCTGGTGATAAAAATCAGACATGACGGACTCAAGTTCACGTTCATGCAATTGACCATGGCCGACACGGATCCGCGCTTCAGGGACCCATTCGCGTAATTTTTCAGCGGTTTTTTCGATGGTTTCAACACGATTATGTAAATAATACACTTGACCACCGCGCAAAATTTCCCGCAAAACCGCTTCACGGATTAAAGCGGGTTGATGTTCATGCACAAAGGTTTTAATCGATAAACGGCGTGCAGGCGGTGTCGCGATGATCGATAATTCGCGCAGACCTGACATCGCCATGTTTAAGGTTCTCGGGATTGGCGTCGCGGTGAGGGTTAAAATATCCACTTCAGCGCGCAGGCTTTTTAAGCGTTCTTTTTGATTGACACCAAAACGATGTTCTTCATCGATGATCAAGAGGCCTAAATCATTAAAACAAATTTGCGATTGGAGGAGGGCATGTGTGCCGATCAGAATATCAACTTTGCCTGATTTTAAACGGGCAATGACATCAGTTTGTTCTTTCTTCGTTCGAAAGCGCGATAATAATTCAACACTCACCGGCCAATCGGCGAATCGATCGCAAAACGATTCGTAATGTTGTTGAGCCAGCAAGGTTGTTGGCACCAAGATGGCCACTTGTTTGCCGCCCTGCACGGTTAAAAAGGCCGCACGCAGCGCGACTTCTGTTTTTCCAAAACCCACGTCGCCGCAAATGAGCCGATCCATGGGTTGTTCTGAAACTAAATCTTTGATGACGGCCGCAATCGCGGATTGTTGATCAGGCGTTTCTTCATAAGGAAATCCCGCTGAAAATATAAAGTATTGCTCATCCGGCAGTGGAAAGGCATGACCTTTTCGAGCGGCACGTTGGGCATACAAATCCAATAATTCAGCCGCCACATCTTCGGCTTGTTCGGCAGCTTTGCGTTTAGCTTTCTGCCATTGGTCTGTTCCCAAACGATGCAAGGGTGCATGTTCAGGATCGCTGCCGCTGTAGCGGCTGATCAGATCTAACGAAGAAACCGGTACATAAAGTTTATCGCCACCGGCATATTCTAATTGTAAAAATTCTTCAGGATAATCCTGAATTTTTAAAGTTTGCAGTCCCAAATAACGGCCCACGCCATGATCAATATGTACGACGGGATCGCCGATCGACAATTCTGCTAAATTACGGATCAGCATCTCAACGTCGGTGTGTTGGCGTTTTCGGCGTTCTTGCGAAACGGTGTGTTCACCGAAAAGCTGTGATTCTGTGAGCACAATCAAATTGGGATCATTCAACCATAATCCGCGATCCAGCGGTGCAACAATAATGCCTGTTTTCACATCAGCGTCTAAAAATGTTGCCCACTGCTCATAGCTTTCAGGTTGAATATGGATCGTTTTTAATAAATCCAATAAGGCTTCGCGTCGCCCGCGTGATTCGGCGACAAATAAAATACGGCCTGAATGCGTCTTGAGGAATTGATCAAGCGCTGAGAGTGGATGTGAACTGCGGTGCTCAATGAGCACATTCGGTAATTCACGAATATTGACATTGAGGGCTTGATCGTGATCGCGTTCCTGTAGCAATTTCAATTGTGGAAAATCACGCAATCGCCCCATGCAAGCATCAACCGTGATATATAATTCGTCCGGTTTTAAAATAGGGCGCGTAATGTCATGCGCGCGTTGCTCGTAACGCTCTTTAATTTCTTGCCAAAAACTTGTGGCGGCCTCCATCAAACCATTCATGCTGAGCAATAAACAATCTTCGGGTAAATAATCAAACAGCGTGAGCGTGTGATCAAAAAATAAGGGCAGATAATATTCGATGCCCGAAGGACACAATCCTTGACTCACATCTTGATAAAGTGGGCAGGACAAGGGATTTCCCGTAAACCGTGCTCGAAAATTTTGGCGAAATGTTGCGATGGATTCTTCAGTCAGTGGAAATTCATGCGCGGGCAATAAGCTGATGTGATCAACATTGTGCGCGGTGCGTTGGGTTTCAGGATCAAAAATTCGAATGCTTTCAATCTCATCATCGAACAGATCAATCCGATAAGGATGTGGACTGCCCATGGGGAAGAGATCGATGATCGAACCTCGCACAGCATATTCGCTGTGCTCTACGACTTCATTAACAGATCGATATGCACATTTTGCTAATTCGCGTTTAAACCGTATTAAGTCGATGCGATCACCCACTTTCACATCGAGATGATGAGCACCGATGAATTCTTTCGGTGCCAATCGTTGGAGTAAGGTTTTGATCGGAACAATCAACACGCCTTTTGAGAGCGAGGACAGGCGGGCGAGGGTGTGGATCCGTTCAGACACTAAATCTTGATGGGGTGAAAAAATATCATAGGGCAGGGTTTCCCAATCCGGAAAATTGAGCAAGGTCAGATCGTCTTGAGGATAGAAAAAGAGAAGTTCTGACGCTAATTGCTGTGCGCTACGATTATCCGGTGTAATCACGACGGTGACACCAGGATGTTGATCGGCTGCCTGCGCCATGGCCAGTCCAATACTACTTCCTACAAAACCTGCTTGTTTGATGATGTGACCCGCTTTTTGGGGAAGGATAGGGGAAAGCGAGAGTCTTGTTTTCATGTCGTTCCACAGGTTGAAACTATCTATAGATCCTGGTAATCTATCATTTCTTCATGTTTTTGTGAAGACGGCCCCTTATGGGAAATAAATTAGCAACTATCCGTGGAAACAAAAATGGCTACACAAGAGAAAATGAGTTTTGCCGAATTATTCGAAGCAAGTTTAAAAGACATCAAAATGGCACCAGGGGATCTCATCCAAGCCACCGTTGTCTCCATCCGTCCAGATCGCGTTATTTTAAACGCTGGTTTGAAATCCGAATGTTCAATTCCCACGGAAGAATTCAAGGACGCCTCGGGTGAAATTACCATTAAAGAAGGTGAATTAATCGATGTAGTCATCGATGCGATTGACGATGCCTTTGGTAACACTGTTCTTTCCCGCGGCAAGGCCAAACAACGCAGAGCATGGGCAATCCTCGAAGAAAAATTTGCGTCTAGCGAACCTGTTACGGGTAATGTTGTTTCGAAAGTCAAAGGCGGTTTCAGGGTTGAATTGGCAGAAGGCACCGTTGTTGCATTCCTGCCAGGATCGCTCATCGGTGGTCGAACGGATCAAACTCATCTTGAAGGCAAAACAATGGATTTCAAGATCATTAAATTTGATCAAAAACGTTCCAATGTGGTTCTTTCTCGTCGTGATTTCGGGAGTGAAGGTGGTGCAGAACGCCAAGAATCGCTCGCTAGCTTGTTGGAAGGTCAAGAAATCAAGGGTGTTGTGAAGAACTTAACTGAATACGGCGCATTTGTGGATCTGGGCGGGATTGATGGCCTCTTACATATCACGGATATGTCTTGGAAACGTGTGAAGCATCCTAGTGAAGTGGTCACTGTTGGTGATGAAATTAATGTCAGAATCCTCAAAATCGATCGCGAACGCAATCGTGTTTCTTTAGGCATTAAGCAATTGGGTGAAGATCCATGGAGCGATGCACAACGTCGTTATCCTGTAAATACACGCCTGACTGGACGTGTTTCTAATATTACTGATTACGGTGCATTTGTTGAACTCGAAGAGGGTATTGAGGGTCTTGTTCACTCTTCAGAAATGGATTGGACCAATAAAAACGTCAACCCTGGAAAAGTGGTCCAACTTGGCAATGAAGTTGAAGTCATGGTCTTAGACATCGATGGTGAGCGTCGCCGAATTTCATTGGGTATTAAGCAATGTAAATCCAACCCATGGAAAGAGTTTTCAGAAACCCATAAAAAAGGTGAGCGCATTCGCGGTAAAATTAAATCGATCACTGATTTTGGTATTTTCATTGGCTTGCCTGGAGACATTGATGGTTTAATCCATTTTTCTGACATTTCTTGGAATGTTACCGGTGAAGAAGCGGTTAAAAATTACAAGAAGGGTGATGAAGTTGAGGCGATCATTCTTGCAATTGACCCTGAGCGCGAACGTGTTTCATTGGGCATCAAGCAACTTGAGCATGATCCATTCAATAATTTTGTCGAAATGACGGAAAAAGGCAGTATCGTTAAAGGTGTTGTTCTTGAAGTTGATACGAAGGGTGTGAAAATTGATCTGGGTGATTCCATTGAAGGTTTTGTGAAAGCTTCTGAAGTCAGCAAAGAACGTTCGGATGATGGGCGCATAGAACTTAAAATCGGTGAGGAAATCGAAGCGAAGTATATGGGCGTTGATAAGAAAACCCGGATCATCAATTTGTCCATCAAAGCAAAAGATGCGAAAGAAGAAGCTGATGCTATTAAGGAATACAGCCGTAAAACTGAGAAGGAAATCGGTACAGCAACTTTGGGTGATCTGTTGAAGGAAAAAATGGAAGGAAAGGAAGGCGAGTAATTGATAAACATTCGTTTTAAGAAGACTTGCCTTCTTATCTTAATAGGCCTGTGTGTTACAGGCCTTTTTATTTTTTATCTTGTGAAGGGCGATCATGTTTTTACTGTGATCCCTCATCAAGTTTACCGAAGCGCGCAATTATCTAAACGCGATTTTGAACATTATATTCCAAGGTATCACATTAAGTCAGTCATTAATTTACGAGGCTCTAATCCTGGGCAACCTTGGTACGATGATGAAATGAAGGCGATGAAAGACACGGGTACGGTGCATTATGATCTCGCCATGCCTGTACGCGGCACACTATCGGCAGAACAATTGCGGGCATTAGTTAATATCTTGAATCAGGCACCACGGCCTGTTTTGATTCATTGCCGTCACGGTATTGATCGCACCGGCTTTGCTTCGTCCATAGTCATTATTTTATCGGGCGAACCTTCTCTCTGGAAAGCAAAACTCCAAGATTCTTATCTTTATTTTGCTGTGGACTCTCGCACGATAGGGCATTCAGTATTGCCCGCTTATGAGGCTTGGTTAAAAGAAAATCACAAGACTAACAGCCGAGAAGCGTTTTTGGAATGGGTTAATTCGCCAAATGTTTTGGATCAAAAAACGGTATAATTCCCCTATGTCCCGCACAAAAAGCAGCAGCCGCTGGCTGCAAGAACATTTTAGTGACCCCTATGTCAAGCAAGCCAAGGCAGCCGGTTACCGATCGCGCGCAGCTTTTAAACTGCTTGAACTTCAAGAAAAAGATAAACTCTTCAAACCCGGTATGACGCTTGTGGACCTTGGCGCGGCTCCAGGAGGTTGGTCTCAAGTTGCAGCTGATTTACTCAAGTCCAATGGGAAAATTATTGCGATGGACTTGCTGCCTATGGATCCCATTCCTGGCGTGACCTTCATTCAAGGTGATTTTCTTGAGCTTGATGTATTAACCCAATTACAAACGCTTTTAACGCAACCTGTAGATTGGGTGCTATCCGATATGGCACCTAATCTGTCCGGCGTTACTTCCGCCGATCAAGCGCGTTCAGTTTATTTAGTCGAATGCGCCATCGATTTTGCACAAAAAACCCTCAAACCCGGTGGGGGGTTTTTAGCTAAGGGTTTTCAAGGTGCTGGCTTTGATGACATTGTTAAATTATTGCGCTCATGTTTTACAAAAGTTGTGATCCGAAAACCCGATGCTTCACGTGCACGTTCTTCTGAATTGTATTTTTTGGCGAGGGGGTTTAAAAGCGAATGATTCTTCCTGTTATCGGATCACCACAGGACCGTCATTCCCGCGGAGGCGGGAATGACGGCGGCAATTAGCATCTTCAAACAATAACGCGTATAATTGAGAAAATACTTTGTCTTGAGAAAAGGGGTCCTCCTTGAACGACATGCTTAAAAATCTTCTCCTATGGGCCATTATTGCCCTCGTCCTTATTTTCGTCTTCAGCAATTTCGGCTCCAAAGCCAATACTTCTGAAAAAGTCAGCTATAGCCAATTCCTACAAGAAGTCGATCAAGGCAACGTCACCTCAGCTGAAATTGTGGACGACTCTATCACGGCGGTCACTCAAAACAATCGCGTGATTTCCTCCGTTATCCCTATGCAAGATCCCTTCCTCCTCAACCAACTCCTCAAACACAATGTCAATGTCAGCGGAAAAGTCCAAGAAGAAAGCGGGCTCTTCATGCGCATCTTCGTCAGTTGGTTCCCAATGCTCTTGCTCATCGGCGTCTGGATTTTTTTCATGCGCCAAATGCAAAGTGGCGGCGGTGGGCGCGGTGGCGCCATGTCGTTTGGCCGAAGTCGCGCGCGCTTATTGAGTGAAGATCAAATTCAAGTTACCTTTGCTGACGTCGCGGGCGTTGATGAAGCTAAGGAAGAAGTTAAAGAATTAGTCGACTTTTTACGCGACCCGAGCAAATTTCAAAATTTAGGCGGCAAAATTCCGCGCGGCATTTTAATGGTCGGTCCACCAGGAACCGGTAAAACCTTACTCGCAAAAGCGGTTGCCGGCGAAGCAAAAGTACCCTTCTTTTCTATTTCAGGTTCTGACTTTGTTGAAATGTTTGTCGGTGTCGGAGCTTCGCGTGTACGCGATATGTTTGAACAAGCAAAAAAACAAGCACCCTGTATTATTTTTATTGATGAAATCGATGCTGTAGGTCGCCATCGTGGCGCAGGTCTTGGTGGTGGACATGACGAACGCGAACAAACGTTAAATCAATTACTCGTTGAGATGGATGGCTTCGAAGGCAAAGAAGGCGTGATCGTTATCGCCGCAACCAATCGTCCTGATGTGCTGGATCCTGCTTTATTGCGCCCAGGTCGGTTCGATCGGCAAGTCGTCGTGTCGCTACCTGATATTCGTGGTCGCGAGCAAATTCTTAAAGTTCATTTACGCAAAATTCCTGCGGGCGATGATGTTGTTCCATCCGTCATTGCGCGTGGGACACCTGGATTTTCAGGTGCGGATCTCGCGAATTTAGTCAATGAAGCGGCGCTTTATGCAGCTCGCTCGAATAAAAAATCCGTCAATATGGCGGAAATGGAAAAAGCCAAAGATAAAATCATCATGGGCGTTGAACGCAAAACCATGGTGATGAGTGAGCAAGAAAAGAAATTAACGGCTTATCATGAATCAGGTCATGCCATCGTAGGTCGCTTAGTGCCTGAACACGATCCTGTTTATAAAGTGACGATCATTCCCCGCGGCCGTGCCTTGGGCGTTACCGTCTTTTTACCGGAAGATGATCGTTATAGTTACAGCCTGCAACGTTTGGAAAGTCAGATTTCCGCTCTGTTTGGTGGGCGTTTAGCTGAAATTATTATTTTCGGACCTCAACATGTCACGACAGGTGCCTCAAATGATATTGAACGCGCGACGAAGATTGCACGTGCAATGGTGACCAAGTGGGGTTTATCTGATCGCATCGGACCACTTTCGTTTGGCGAAGAGGATGGCGAAGTCTTCCTTGGGCATTCTGTCACTAAACACAAAGAATTCTCAGAAGATACTGCTCATTTGATTGATGAAGAAGTCAAGCGGATCATTGAAGTCAATTACAAACGTGCTGAGCAATTATTGAAGGAAAATATTGATAAATTACATCTCATGGCAGATGCTTTAATGAAGTATGAAACCATCGATGAATTCCAAATTGGAGAAATCATGTCAGGGAAAGTGCCTCGTCCTCCAAAAGATTGGATTGATGATGAATTACCACCGCCGGCTGCTCCAACATCTGTTGATCCTGCTCAACCTAAAGATCAAGTTCAAGAAGATGGCTCTTCAACGGGTACGGTGAGTTGAAGTTTAGTAGCAAAAATATTCCACGAGTCATGGGGATCTTAAATCTCTCCCCAGATTCCTTCTTTATTGGAAGCCATGTTTCATCACCAGAAATGGCGCTGGAACGTGCAATCTTAATGGTAGAGCAGGGTGCTACCATCATTGATATTGGCGCAGAATCTACGCAACCCAAATTACATCCTACAATTTCCTGTGAACTTGAATTGGAACGTTTGTTGCCCGCTTTGCGTTTGCTTATTCGAGAATTGCCGATTCCTATTTCTGTAGACACCAGTAAGGCTGATGTCATTCGCGTTGTCGCTGATCTGGGTATATCGTTGATCAATGATACACGGGCATTGCGTGAGCCAGGTGCCTTGTCAGCGCTTGCTGAAACAAATTTATCCGTTTGTTTAATGCACATGCAGTTTCCACATGGCGCTCCTCAAGATCGTGCGCATAATGTTTATCCTTCGGGTGTTATAAGTGAAGTTAAACAATTTCTTGCACAGCGGATTTCTGCCTGTTTAGAAGCAGGGATTGCACCGGATCGGATTTGGGTTGATCCTGGTATTGGCGCTGGGAATTTTGGGAAATCGTGTGATGAAAATTTGGAATTATTGAGAAATTTGGCAAAATTTAAATCGCTTGGATTTCCATTGTTGGTAGGTATTTCACGTAAAACATTCATTGGGGAATTGTTGGGTATTCCACCTGAAGAACGTCTTGCAGGTTCTTTAGCTGCAACAACATGGGCAGTTGCACAAGGTGCAGATGTGATCCGTACGCATGATGTACGGGAGACGGTGGAGGCGGTGAAGGTTGTTAACGCAATTAGATGTTAAAAATTTATGTAGGTTGGGGCAGGTTGGGTTAGCCTGTATGTATATCAAGGAATTATATGAAAACACGACAATATTTTGGAACCGATGGGATCCGTGGCCGCGTAGGGCAATTTCCAATATTGCCTGATTTTGTACTCAAATTAGGTTGGGCGATGGGACGAGTCTTGGCCAGGACGGGTGAATGCCGTGTTTTAATTGGCAAAGATACACGCAGCTCAGGTTATATGTTGGAAACTGCCTTGGCCTCTGGATTATCTGCCGCAGGCGTTGCGAGCCAATTAACAGGCCCAATGCCCACACCCGCCATTGCATATTTAACACAGGCTTTTCGTGCAAGTGCCGGCGTGGTGATCAGTGCCTCCCATAATCATTATCAAGATAATGGCATTAAAATTTTTTCAAGCTCGGGTCGAAAATTACCCGATGAAATTGAGCTTGATATTGAAGCTCAGATGGATCAGGAACTGCAAACCGTAACGCCTGATAAATTAGGAAAAATCTCTCGGGTTTTAGATACGCCTGGGCGATATATTGAGTTTTGTAAAAGTTCAGTGCCCTTGGGCCCGCATTTGGCGGGAATGAAGTTGGTGGTCGATTGCGCGAATGGCGCTAATTATTACGTTGCTCCCCTGGTATTTCGTGAATTGGGTGCGGAGGTTATTGAGATTGGGGTAAGTCCAAATGGTCGCAACATTAATGATCATTGTGGTGCAACGGATCCGAGTATGTTGGCGGAGCATGTCTTGCTGGAGAAAGCGCATGCAGGGATTGCTTTTGATGGGGATGGCGATCGCGTGATTATGGTGGATCAGCGAGGTGAAATTGTCGATGGTGATGAATTGGTCTATATCATTGCTATGAATTATTTGGCCGAAGGTCGTTTACAGGGTGGTGTTGTCGGTACGCAGATGAGCAATTTGGGCCTGGAATTAGCCTTAAAAGACCAAGGTATTGACTTTGTTCGTAGCGCTGTGGGTGATCGTTATGTGATGGAAGCATTGAGGCTTCATCAATGGCAATTAGGCGGAGAGTCATCAGGACATATTATTTGTTTGAGTTCGACAACCACAGGCGATGGGATTATTTCGGGGTTGCAGGTTTTGTCAGCGATGAGTAAGACAGGAAAATCGTTGTATGAGTTGAAGCGAGGCATGGAGAAATATCCACAACGTTTGATCAATGTGCCGATCTCGAAGGCGATTGTGTTGGGTGATTTTCCAGAAATTGAGAAGGCAGCACGTGAAGCTGAGATTAATTTTGCAGGCAAGGGTAGAGTGTTGTTGCGGCCTTCAGGAACGGAGCCTGTCGTGCGTGTAATGGTGGAGGGTGAAGATCGGGCTGTTGTGGACGAGGCTGCTGAGTATTTGGCGAATGTAGTAAAAAAGGTGATAGGACTGTCATCCTGAGCAAGCGCTAGCACCGACTCAGGATGACAGCGAAAAGTGGGTAAGCTATAATACCCTGTTGTCATAGAAGACGGGGTTCTCTTTGCGCAAGGTTTTTTTAATTTTATTACTTTGTTTCTTTTCTGCCTTGCTTTGGCCAACCTTGCTCTGGGCCTTAGCGTTGGGGCCAATCAAAGTGCACTCTTATCTTGATCAACCGCTTGATGCAGAAGTTCCTTTACGATCATTAGGTTCAACCTCGCTGGATAACATTAAGGTGGGGCTCGCTTCGAAAGAGGCTTATGATATGAACCATATTCGTTACAACGATTCAGTCTCTAACCTTCAATTTAAAGTGGGAAATAATCGTGAAGGGATGTCAGTATTGCATATTTACACATTGGATCCGGTTCATGATCCCTATCTTAATTTCATTCTTTCTTTTTCGTGGCCTAATGGTTTTTTAAATCAGCAATATACTGTTTTGCTCGATCCGCCCGAATTAAAAACGCAACCTCGCTCGGCCCAAGCAGTAGTTCAATCGGCTATTCTTGCCAATCAGACACCTGTTCCTCCGGGTACTTATGCGGAGGTTTATGGGCCTACGGCGAATCAAGATACACTGTCATCAATACCGGAAGTATTTATCAATCAAGCCTTAAAACAGTCAAACAGCATTTTAGTTTATCAACTCCAACAAATTCAGCAACAAAACCAAAATTTGCAGGGGATTATTCAACAGCAAGAGAATCAAATTAATGAATTGCGCCAAGAGTTGATTCAAATACAACCTACACCATTGGCGACGGTAAAGCCGGTGGTGACACCTGCCGTCAACATACAAACGCTCTCAGCTACGCAATTGTCAGCATCACCGTTGAAAAATTTATCACCTTCTCAATCAAGACATTCATTTCCAATTCTATTAATGCTATTGGCCTTAGCTTGTCTTGCGGGTGCCGTTATTTTTTATTTACGGTGGCGAAAAGAACATCATTTTGCTCAGACAAAAGTAAACGATTTTTCTTCACTAGCGATTGAATTACCTACATTTAAATCTACAAAGCAAGTCAATGATGCACCTCCTTCACCTATGGAAATAGTGAGTGAACCTGTTGTGGCTGATCCTCTTGAAGAGGCTGAGGTTTATATTGCCTATGAACGTTATAAACCAGCCGAGTCTGTTTTACTGGCCGCATTGGCTAAAACACCTCAGCGTATTGAATTATTAGATAAATTATTTGAGCTCTATACTTTAATGCCAAATCAGGTCGCTTATCAAAATGCGATGCAAGAATATCGCGAACAAATAAAAGTATTAGATTCAAATTTATGGGAACGTATCTTAGCTCGACATGAAGTAAAATGGCCTACACAGGTCAAAAAACATGAAAGTGAATTTGCACCTCCTGCCTCGCCTGCACCCGTGAAACCTGTTGAATCACCTAAACAACCTGAGTCCGGTTTAAAGCTTGCACCGCTGGAGTTGGCTGAGGATGCTCCCAAAGAAAAAGATGAGTCATCTTCGCTCGCGGGAAAAACGGCTCCTATAAATCCCAGGATGACGGGGAAATAATAATTTATGAGGTATATTTTAAATCTATGGATAATGACAATAAAACAAAAATGAAACTCGCCCTCGGAATCGAATACAACGGCGCCACCTATTCCGGTTGGCAAAAACAACCTGGCTTTTTAACGCTACAAGGTGAATTAGAAAAAGCGCTCTCTCGCATTGCGGATCATCCCATCGACATTTTTTGTGCAGGTCGAACCGATGCAGGTGTTCATGCCACGCAACAAGTGGTTCATTTTATTTCAAGCGCGCAGCGTGATCTAAAAGCTTGGGTATTTGGAACCAATGTCTATTTGCCTCCGCATATACGAGTGCAGTGGGTTAAAGAAATGCCCGATGATTTTCATGCGCGATTTTCTGCGCGAGCACGGCGTTATGTCTATATGATTTTAAACCAATCCATTCATCCTGCTTTATATCGCCAAGAGATTACCTTTGAACACCGTCCCCTTGATGAATCACGCATGCATGAGGCAGCACAATGTTTAGTGGGTGAACATGATTTTTCATCGTTTCGTTCTGCAGCTTGTCAATCCTTGAGTCCCTTCCGATCCATTGATTTTATTCGCATACAGCGCCAAGGTGATCTAGTGATCATGGATATTCAAGCCAACGCATTTTTGCATCATATGGTAAGAAATATTGCAGGGGTCTTGTTACCCATTGGGTATGGTGAACGTGATCCCCATTGGGCTTATGAAGTTTTAAAACAGCGTGATCGTAGAGCTGCGGGTAAAACCGCTTCTCCCAATGGTTTGTATTTAGTGCAAGTGCATTATGATGCAAAGTTTGATTTGCGCTTCGAGGCAAGGTTGCCTTTTTTCTTATCTCACCTGCCGCATTAAAAAAGCACCGATAATAATAAACAAGACCGTCGGAATACTTGCGGCAATCCAAGCGGGCACTTGATAAACCAGGCTCAAGGGGCCAAGGAATTGATTGAGTAAATAAAATGAACCGCCAAGCACCATCCCACAGACCATACGTAAGCCAATCGTCACAGAACGCAAGGATCCAAACACAAAGGGCACGGCTAAAAACATCATCACTAAGGTTGAAAAAGGCTGTAAAATGCGCCGCCAAAAGGTGTAGGCATCACTGGCTGCAGGTTGATGGCTTTTCTTTTGAAAGACTACATATTCCCACAATTTAGAAAGGGAAAGTGTTGTTGAATCTACCTGCGTTTCAGCAAATAAATCAGGATAAAGATTAAAGTCAGCCTGCTGGGTTGCTGTTGTTTCTACACGAATACCATTGGGGTCCATCACTGTTTTTGTAATTCCTTTCAAGGTCCATTCTTTATGCGCATAACGTGCTTCGTCAATATGGCTGACAGCAATCAATTGACCTTGATCATTAAATTGATAACGAGTTAATCCGGCTAAATGACGATCCGGGTAAACGGTTTGAATATGTAAAAAATTACTTCGATCACGCATCCAAATGCCACTTTCGGTATGAAGCGCTGATTCACCATTGATGGCCCTAATTTTTTCCGTGTGTGCTGTTTGAAGGGCAGTAGGCACCCATAATTCACCCAATGCCGTGATCAATACTAAGAGTAAGGTTCCCGAAAGTAAAACATCGTGCGTGATTTGTGCGATCGAATAACCCGCTGCGCGCATGACCGTCAATTCGCTACGCGAAGCTAACATGCCAAGTGCCATTAAGCTGCCAACGAGGCTGACCATGGGATAGAGTTGGTAAAATTGAAGGGGGGCTGCGAGCAAAATATATTGGATAGCTTGCCATAAATTGTAATCGCCATGACCGAGGCTACCTAATTCACCCACCAAGGTGAATAAAAAGACAAGCCCGACGACCAAGAGTGCGACAATTAAAGTAGCTGCTATGATGTGTATGCCGATGTAGCGGGTTAATTGTTTCATAATGAAGAAATCACTTTTATATTTCCTCGATCCCAGGATGACGCGAGAAGGATTTTCGCCAAAAATAAAGTTTATCAATTGCCTTTGGCCACCCATACAGATCAATTAAAAACCAAGCAGCAATGAGCAACATACCTGCATGGATCCACCAGAGACCGAGAGTCAGGGGGATTTGCCCATTTTGCACCCATTTTTGGGCCACTAAAATGGTATTTGCATAGAGGATGTAAAGCAAAATAGCAGGAACAATACGTGCAAATTTACCTTGTCTTGGTCGTACGCGACTCAAAGGAATTGCCAGTAGAGTGACAATGGGGATCATCAGCGGCATGGAGATCCGTTTTTGTAATTCAGCTTGATAGTTGGCATTATTTTTTAAATTTTTAACGAGTGTGCTTGTTGAAACGGCGGCGGCCTTGGTTGAAATCGAGGTGATTTTATTTTGTAACCAATAAGCCACCTGCGTAAATTTAACAATTTGGTAATTTTTAGTACCTGGCGTGCCACTATAGTAATAACCATCATGACAGACAATAAATTCTGCGCCATTTTTAGGATCGATGTAAAAATCGCCAGATTTTGCGGTGAGCACATTGAAGTCTTGCGCTTGATCGGCAGAAGCTTGGTGTGTGTTGTGCCGATTAGCAATGAAAATATCACTCATTGTCTTGCGATCACGTGACATTCCGCCCACATAGATGACGTATTTATCGCCATCGAGTGCTCGAAACCGACCAGGCATGAGAGTTTGTACGACCGTTGTTAAGCCCATTTTAGCTTGGAGTTGATATTGATAGGCCGTGACTTTGGGATCAGAGATAAAAGCAAGATAGGTGACGATAAGCACGATGAAAATGGAAAGAAGAAGCGTTGAAATAACAAGGCGAATGTTACCGAATCCGCAAGCGCCAAGAGCGATCATTTCACTTTCGACGTACATGCGACCGTAGGCAAGAAGAATACTGAGGAAGAAGCCGAGCGGGAGTAAGATGGTGAGGAAGAGGGGAATTTGGATGAGGATGAGTTTGAAGACGACGAAGACGGGAAGGTTACCTGCTGCGGCATTGGTGAGGTAGACGATCATCTGGTTACAGATGATGACGAAGAGCAGGATCCCTGAGATGGCCAGGCAGGTTTGGTAGACTTCTTTAGCGAGGTAACGAAAAATAATCACGGTTTAGCCATTATCAAAAAGAAGAATCGCATCAATTTCAACCTCAGCACCCTTGGGTAGGGCGGAGACTTGAATGGTGACACGCGCAGGATAAGGTTCTGGTACGTATTCAGCCATGACTTCATTGATGATGGGAAAATCGCCAAGGTCGGTTAAATAAATCGTTAATTTAATGGCATGAGCGAGATCAGTTCCAGCTGCTTGCGCAATGGCTTCTAAATTTTTAAAGACTTGAATAACTTGTTCTCGGATCCCACCTTCGACCAGCACCATGGTTTCAGGTACAAAGGGAATTTGGCCAGAAATGTAGAGAAAGTCGCCTGCACGCACAGCTTGTGAATAAATACCGATCGCACGGGGTGCGTTTTCGGTATGAATGATTTGTTTTTTCATGTTTGATTCCCGTTTAACCCGTTAATAACAATACCATCATCCGCTCATAAATCTTAGCGAGTTGCTCTAAATCGTTCACTTTAACACATTCATTGACTTGATGGATCGTCGGATTACACAATCCAAATTCGATGACTTGGGCCCCAGTTTGTGCGATAAAACGACCATCCGAAGTGCCGCCACTGGTTGAATAAACAGGCGTAATGCCCGTGATTTCATTGACGGCTTGACGAGCAATTTGTCGAAAAGGGCCATCCGGTGTTAAAAAGGGATCGCCGGAATGTTGCCAAGTCATTTTGTATTGCAGGCGATGTTCATTTAAAACAGCGATGACACGTTCCTTGAGCGCATTCACCGTGAAAACATTTGAAAACCGAAAGTTGAATTTAACATCGAGTTGGCCTGGTATGGTGTTGGTTGATCCAATCCCTGCTTGAATCGTTGAAATTTGAAAAGAGGTCGGTGGAAAATCAGCATTACCAGAATCCCAAGACATTGCGCATAATTCTTGTAATACGGGCGCAAATCGGTGAATGGGATTATCAGCACGATGAGGATAGGCAATATGACCCTGTTGACCTTGGATGGTTAACATACCGGAAAGTGAGCCACGACGCCCGACTTTGATTGTGTCGCCTAAAACAGTTTCGCAACTGGGTTCTCCAACGATGCAATAGTTGATTTGTTCACCGCGGCTTTGTAGATGCTTGACGATGTCACGTGTGCCGTGAAGAGCGGGACCTTCTTCATCGCTGGTGATTAAGAAGGCTACGGATCCAGCGACATGTGGGTGTTGTTTAAAAAAGCGTTCACAGGCAATAACCATTGCAGCAAGACTGCCCTTCATATCGGCCACGCCACGACCGTAGAGATGACCATTGCGAATAGTAGGGATAAAAGGATCGCTGTGCCAGTGTTCACGGGGTCCTGAAGGAACAACGTCGGTGTGTCCAACAAAGAGAAGGAGTGGACCTCGATGTCCATGCCGGGCATAGAGGTTGTCGACATCTTGGCGAGGAAGGTGTTCGATGTGAAAACCAATACGTGAAAGTCGGTCTGCGATGAGTTTTTGGCAGCCATCATCTTCGGGTGTGATAGAGAGGCGAGAAACCAGTTGTTGGGTGAGTTCAAGAGGATTACTCATGGTTTGCCTTTGATCTTATGGATTACAAAGATATAATATACATACGAGCCTGAAAACAAAAGAGTATTTACGGAGGTTCTATGACGGTTCACATTCTAAGTTATGCCAGCGATTTAGCGGGTAATAAAGCAGGTTCTGCAGAAGGCCCTTGGGCGATTCAGTCCTCCTGCAATTTAACAGGGAAAGCACTTTGGTATCCTCCCCTTCAACCTCAAATTTCACTGAGGGGTGCGCAAGCGCTACCTGACGTGGTAAGAATGTGTACGCGGTTGGCAGAATTATCTGCACAAACAGTGCGGGCCCACGAAAAAGTATTAACTCTCGGCGGCGATCACAGTTGTGCGATTGGAACTTGGAGCGGTGTTTCATTTGCGAAACAACAAGAAGGCCCGATTGGTTTAATTTGGTTTGATGCTCACATGGATAGTCATACGTTTCATACCACACCGAGTCAGAATATTCACGGTATGCCGTTGGCCGCCTTACTCGGTGAGGGTGATCCCGCATTAACGACTATTTTAAGTAAAACTCCAAAATTATTGCCGCAAAATGTGGCGTTGATTGGTGCGCGAAGTTTTGAACCTGAAGAACATGAATTATTAAAGCGCTTGAACATTCGTATTTATCATATGGATGAAGTCAATTCGCGCGGGCTTGAAGTAGTATTAAATGAAGCCATTGATTTAGTAACTAAAAAAACGGTGGGTTTTGGGATCAGTATTGATCTCGATGGGATTGATCCAATTGATGCACCAGGTGTGGGTGTACCAGAAGCCGATGGTATAAGATCTGCTGATTTTTTAGAGACTTTGCCCTTGATTAGAAATAACACTAAATTTTTGGGCGCTGAAATTGTGGAGTTAAATCCAAGCTTGGATAGAGGTGCTAAAACGGTGAATTTGGCAGTAGCCATATTAAAAGGATTATTATAGAATAAGTACAAGTAGTGTATGCTGCTTTTTTAACTTTGATAATAAACCCGATGAGACTTTATTTATTATCAAGCCTCAACAAATCATTCAAGCTTGTCTTTGCCCGCGTTTGCGCATCAACTTGTTTCACGATTACTGCGCAATACAGGGCACATTCTCCAGTCTGTGAAGGGCGTGTGCCGGGCACGACCACGCTCCCAGCGGGGACGCGGCCATAGATCGTTTCACCCGTGAGACGATTATAAATGGGTGTGCTTTGCCCTAAATAAACACCCATGGATAAAACAGAACCCGCTTCGACGATCACACCTTCAGCCACTTCAGAGCGTGCGCCAATAAAACAATTGTCTTCAATGATCGTCGGGCGGGCTTGTAAAGGTTCGAGCACACCACCAATGCCAACACCACCCGACAGATGAACATTCTTACCAATTTGCGCGCAGGAACCCACAGTGGCCCAAGTGTCGATCATCGTGCCTGTATCCACATAGGCACCGATATTAATGAAGGAGGGCATGACAACTGTATTAGGCGCAACATAGGCACCATAACGAATACTGGCAGGTGGAACAATGCGAACACCGCTTTCTTGTAAATTCGCTTCGCTCATTCCAGCAAATTTCATTGGAACTTTATCGTAAAAAGGCGGATGTGCTCCATCGTGCATTTGATTAGGTTGCATTCGAAAATATAAAAGCACCGCTTTTTTCAGCCATTCATTCACGATCCAACCGGTATGGTTTTTTTCAGCCACACGTGCTTTACCTGTGTTGAGTAGGGAAATAGCCGTTAAAATAGCCGTTTTGAGTATAGGATCAAAATCATCAGCCCTCAACGATTCACGTTGAGCATAAGCAGCTTCGATTGTAGAAATCAAATCATTCATGACAGATCCAAATAGTACCCGTCATCCCGGAATTTAGTCGTTCTAAGCGTGAGTACATGCAAGAACGACTAAATTCCGGGATGACGGACGTTCGTTATCAAGATGGGCCAACAGTGGACGTTTTCGCCTGTGCAGCTTCATATTGTTGATATTGCGGCGTCCCAGTAACGATCACCGGCCAACCATCATCAAGAGCCATCGCATTGCTTGAGGCAACTTGTTCATTGCCCTTTAAGCCTTTTGAAAGACCCACTTGATTATCAACGGTCATAGCAACAACGACATCCGTTTTATGTGCAATACCGTTGTTGAGGACAAAAACATAGTCACCCGCATCTGAATGGACTACAGCTGATTTTGGAACAACGACAACTGGAACTTGTTGTGCAACAATCAAAGTCACTTCAACAAACATGCCGGGTAATAGTTTTTGCGCTTGATTGGGCAAGCTGGCCCACATTTCAATGGTGCGTGAATCAGGATCCAATGAAGCATTGATGGCATAAACCTGTGCAGTAAATGATTGACCAGGGTAGGTACTCACATTCACGAGAGCAGTATCGCCGATGGCGACATTGGCCAAATAAGATTGCGGAATTGTAAAATCGACTTTGATGGGCGTGTAACTTTGGATCGTCACTAATTTCGTACCTTGCATGACATAACTGCCCAGCTCAACTAATTTCAAACCAACACGGCCTGAAAAAGGGGCTGCGATGATCGTACGATTATCGCCAGGATTAATTTGAAAAAGGGGTTGACCAACTTTAACATATTGACCAGAACGGAAAAAAATACCGGTAACAACGCCGCCTTGAGTGACCGTAGATTGTAAGGTAACACCGGGGCTACCTTCCAAAATACCTGTGGCAGGGATCCGTAAATTCCAATTTTGTGCTTGCGAGGTTGAAGCATCAACGACGGTGGGTGGAATTTGGGGTGCAGGTTTTGTTTTACCTACTTCATGATAAATACTCATCCCAATAATCAGCCCGATGATGACGAGGAGCACGATGATCCATTTTGTACGTTTTGACATCTTTCTTTCTCAATTTAGATTAACCTGAGTTATGAAAAGCTTTTCTAGAGTAAGCTTGGGCTAATACGTAAAGCTTTTCATAACTCAGCTTAGGTTAGAGACTTCGTCACAAGGAAGAGTGCACCAATGCGTGTTGTGGCATTGGTGCACTCTTCCTTGTGACGAAGTCTCTGTTCAAAAAAACCTAATGCAATTCATCCGCATCTTGCGGTTTTACTTTCACACTGGCCAGCAAGGTATAGACGGTAGGAACAACCAAGAGTGAGAAACAAGTTCCCAACATCATACCGCCAAAAATAACCCAGCCTAAATCATTACGTGAAACGGAGCTTGCTCCCGTTGCCAGCGCCAGAGGAAAGGCCGCTAATACCATCGCACCCGTTGTCATTAAAATGGGACGAAGACGCATACCTGCGGATTCGATAACTGCCTCTTTTATGCTCTTGCCAGTATGCTCCTGAATTTGATTCGCAAATTCTACGATCAAAATACCGTGTTTACTGATCAAACCCACTAAGGTAATTAAACCAATTTCACTATAAATGTTGATCGAACCACCGGCCATCATAAGTGTGAATAAAGCACCCGTTAATGAAAGAGGAACGGTTGTCATCACGATTAAAGGATCACGATAGCTTTCAAATTGTGCGGCCAACACGAGGAAAATAAACAAGATTGCAAAGATAAAGGCTTGTTCCATCGCCGCCGCAGATTGGTAGTACTGCCGTGATGTTCCTTCATAGTCAACCATCAAATTATGAGGCAAATGTTCTGCCACAAATTTGTTAAGGTAGGTGAGATCCTCACCCATGGTATAACCCGCGGCTAATGTTCCATTGAGCGTGATTGAGGGTAATTGTTGGAAATGGTTAATACTCAAAGGTACTACGGACTCTGTTAAGCCGACAACATTAGACATGGCAATAAGTTTGCCGCTGCTACCGCGCAGATAAATATTCATCAAATCTTCTGGATTACTTTGATAATCAAAATTACTGCCTAATTCAGGGATCACCCAATAGCTGCGTTGATCCATCGAAAATTGATTTTGCTCCGGTGTTCCATACAAACTAGCCAGGGCCGCAGCAATATTTTGCATGGGGATCCCCAAATCAGCAGCTTTGTTACGATCCACATTGACATTCACTTGAGGCATATTGAGTTTCATATCGAGATCGACATGCTGAAACCCTGGATATTTTTCTGCCGCCGCTTGCAATTTCAAACCAGCTGCATAGAGACGTTCCGTCGTATTTGTGCCCGAAGTTTTCAAAATAAATTGAATCGGCATAAAGCTTGCACCTGGAAGAGGCATGGGTGGGAAGCCGAAGATTTTAAGACCTGGAATAGCCCAGAGACGTCCTGCTAAATCAGAGGCAATATCCATGGCGGTTCGTTTGCGGACATTCCAATCTTTCAAACTCAAAACAGTAATACCTGCATTAGTGGGGAAACCAACCACGAGGATGTAATGCGCCATTTCAGGAACGCTCTCATAGATGCTTTGCATTTGATTCGTATATTTAATGATATAAGGGATACTTGCCTGTGATGGGTTTTCATCATAGGTTAAGATCACACCCTGATCTTCTGTAGGTGCTAATTCGCTGGAAATATGAGTAAATAAATAAGCACCTAAGAATAAAATAACGGTGGCACCCGCAACGATATAGGGGCGATAGTCTGCAATGACTGCATGAATTAATTTATCGTAACGTACTTTGATTTTTTCAAATTGGTGATCGACATATTTCGTAAACTTGGATGATTCTTGTTTGAGAAGTTTGGAACACATCATCGGTGACAAAGTTAAGGCAATAAAACCTGAAACGATCACAGCAGCAGAGAGCGTGAATGCAAATTCCTGAAATAAAATACCGGTCAACCCCGCTGAGAAACCAATCGGCGCATACACTGCAGCCAAGGTGAATGTCATCGCGATGACAGCAAAACCAATTTCTCGCGTACCCACGAGAGCTGCTTGATAAGGCGTTGAGCCTTCTTCTATATGACGGAACACATTTTCAACCACGACGATCGCATCATCCACCACGAGTCCAACAGCTAATACGAAGGCGAGGAGGGTGATTGTGTTGATACTATAACCCAGCGCCAACATGACACCGCAAACACCGACAATCGAAAGTGGAATCGTAACCAAGGGGATCATCACGGCACGCATGGATCCTAGGAAGAGCATCATAATGGCGATCACAAAGATCACAGCTTCAATAATCGTTTTGACGACTTCATCTAATGCGACTTGGATAAAAATCGAGCTATCATAAGTAATGCTCGCATTGAGTGTCGTAGGCATTTCTTTTTTCAAGACAGGAAGAAGCGCTTCAACCTCCTTTGAAACCGCAAGAGGGTTCGCCGTAGCCGTTGGGATCACGCCAATGGTAATCGTCGGTTTTCCATCCACATTACCGTACGTGCTATAACTTTGCGCAGCTAAGAGGGCTTGACCCACATCGCGCATGTGAATAAACGTGTTATTGTTTTTCGCGATGATCATATTGTTAAATTGATCTTCGTTATTGATGTCCGTGCTCGCGTAGACGTTAAAGGCTTGAGTTTGATTTTCAATGGTACCGGCAGCCGCCTGAACGTTTTGTTGATTCATCGCGTTAAAGACATCATTGGGTGTGATGTTATGGGCCGCCATCAAGCCGGGATCCATATTCAAACGCATGGCATATTCACGCTCACCAAAAATAGGAGCCTGACTCACGCCGCTCAGCGTTTGGATTTGGGGTTGCACCACACGCAACAGATAGTCAGTGATTTGTTCCTGTGTCATGGTATCGCTTTGGAACGCAATAAACACGGTTGGATTACTTGTGGCATTGCTTTTTGCGATCATCGGATTTTGCGCAGCCGCAGGGAATTGGTATTGAACCTGTGTCACTTTCGATTGCACATTGGTTAGTGCAACGTCCGGATCAGCACCCACATCAAGGACAATATTCAAGACGCTCTGGCCCTCACTCGAGGTACTGTACATATAATCAATATTGTCGATACCCGACATGGCATTTTCAATCGGTGTGGTAATAAAACCCGCCATTAAATCAGGGCTTGCACCAGGGTAGTTCGTGGTCACAGAAATATTACTGGATTGAATATTCGGAAATTGCTGCACAGGCATGCTAAACATCGCCACAGTACCGATGAGGAAGATCATCAAGCTGAGTGCACTCGCAAAAACGGGGCGTTTAATAAAGATGTCTGTAAAATGCATGCCTAACTCCGTAAATTCATTAAGGGCTCAATTTTATTTTGTAGTGCCACTTGTGCTTGCAGGTTGTGTAATCGCAGGCGGTTGTTTTTTCGCTGCTGCCGCTTGTTTCGCTTTTAATTGGTCCATCGTCATTTTACCGCTGACGAGTTGGTTCATTGCACCAATGAATTGCTGGTATTGCGGCGTTCCTTCAGGTAAGAGGGTGAACCCATTATCAAATTTTTGCATGCCTGTTCCAACAACAATAACCACATCACCGGCTTTTAATCCGCTCGTGATCGACATGTCATCTCCTCGACGCTCACCGAGGGTGATCGGTACTTGTTTGGCTTTGCCATTCACATCAAGGTAAACAAAATTACCCGTAAACGAATAACCAATCGCTGTTTGAGGAACGACCACGACGGGTTTTTCAGTGCTGGTGTAGAGTGTGACTTTGGCATAGGTACCAGGAACCAATTCATTGTCTATATTAGGAACGCTCGCCCAAACAGCAAGTCCACGGGTATCCGTATCTAACTGGGAATCGATGGCGAAAATTTTACCTGTGAAGGTTTTATTGGGGTAGGCATCCACAGTGAAGGTGATCGTTTGACCGAGAGATAATCCACCAACATAGGTTTGTGGTACGAAAAACTGTACCTTCATCGGGTTGATATCTTCAATATCAACCAGTTTAAGACCGGGGCGAACATAGGATCCCATATCCACCTCTTTGAGCCCAAGTTGACCATCAAACGGGGCGCGGACAAGGTTACGATCAACACCTGGATTAATTTGGAAGAGGGGTTGGCCTGCTTTGACATTTTGGCCGGATCTAAAAAAAATGCCTGTGATGACGCCATTAACGGTTGATTTGATGGTGACACCTTGGATGGCCATGAGGGTACCCACGGCTTGTACTTTGCTTTGCCAATATTCGGTTTTTGCAGGTTGTGTGATGACGATGGCAGGCGGAATTTGTTTCTTTGCTTTTTCTTTTTCTGCTGCGCGCATCTGGACCCAGAAGACCAAGATGATGAGCAGAAGCGCGAAGAGCACAAAGACGACGATGGCTTTTACTTGTTTCGACATACAAAGTCCGGCGATGGTTAACAACCTTTGGAAGTTATCAGAATTATGCAAAAGATTCAATGGCAAATTTACTGAAGTGATTGTGAGGTTAGATGAACTGTCAAAAAATGTAGGTTGGGTTAGAACAGCCGTTAGGCTGGACGTAACCCAACATTTCCTTCTTTTGCAGCGTTTTTGTTGGGTTACGCTCAGCCTAACGGCTGCACTAACCCAACCTACACGTTTATATTTCAATCCCCATCGCCGTCGCCTCACCACCGCCGATACACAAACTTGCAATGCCGCGTTTGAGTTTGTGCGTATGAAGAGCGTTCAATAAAGTGACTAAAATACGAGCACCCGAAGCACCAATGGGATGACCCAGTACACAAGCGCCGCCATGAATATTCACTTGATCAGCACCCAGTTTAAGATCGTTCATTGCCGCCAAAGTGACCACTGCAAATGCTTCATTAATTTCGTAGAGATCGACACTTTTCGGATCCCAACCTGTTTTTTCATACAATTTTTTGATCGCACCAATGGGTGCAATTGGAAATTTATCCGGTTTTTCGCCATGCGTCGTATGGCCGACAATGCGGGCTAAAATTTTAAGTTGGCGTTGTTCCGCATCGCCCCGGCGCATCAAAATTAATGCCGCAGCGCCATCTGAAATCGAGCTTGAATTAGCCGCCGTGATCGTGCCATCGGGTTTGAAGGCAGGTTTTAGATGTGGAATTTTATCTGGCTGTGCGCGCAAGACATTTTCATCTTGATCAATTTTTGTTTCTATCCCTGAGGATTGAATTAAAAAAGGCGTGATTTCTCGTGCAAATGTTCCATCATCCGTTGCTTTTTTTGCACGCATGAGCGATCTTAAAGCAAACTCATCTTGAACTTCGCGTGAAAAACCATAATCACTGGCACAACGTTCTGCAAAAACACCCATCGAAATGCCTTTTTCGTAAGCATCTTCAAGTCCATCGAGCAACATATGATCAAATATTTGAGCATGGCCAAACCGATATCCTCCACGTGCTTTGGGAATTAAATAAGGGGCGCGAGTCATGCTTTCTAACCCACCCGCGATGGCTATGTTGGCACTTCCAACCCGAAGTGCATCGTGAGCTAACATCACAGCAGCCATGCCTGAACCACACATTTTATTCACGGTGAGTGCTGAAGTAGAGTAGGGCAGACTTGCGCCCAATGCCGCTTGCCGGGCAGGCGCTTGTCCAAGGCCTGCAGGTAAGACACAGCCCAAAAAGGCGCTATCCATCTCTTCGGGTTTTAGAAAAGTTTGCTCCAGCGCACCAACAATAGCTCGGCTGCCCAGTGCTGTTGCAGTGACGTCTTTGAAAACACCCAATAAGCCACCCATAGCGGTACGAGTGGCCGCGACGATGACGATATCGTTAGCATCATTTTTCATTTATCGACCCTCAAACAATTCCCGCCCAATCAACATCTGCCGAATTTCTGTCGTACCCGCACCAATTTCAAATAATTTTGCATCCCGCAAATAACGGCCAGCCGGAAATTCATTGATATAACCATTGCCACCCAGGCATTGTATCGCATCGAGTGCGATTTGTGTCGCCCACTGAGCTGTAAATAAAATCACCGCAGCCGCATCTTTGCGTGTGGCTGTTTTTCGATCACAGGCTTGTGCGACAGTATATAAGTAAGATCGCGCAGCATTCATTTGAGTATACATCGTCGCTAATTTAGCTTGAATCAATTCAAATTCGCCAATGGGTTTTCCAAATTGGCGGCGTTCACGCACATAGGGCAGAACGAGATCCAAGCAAGCTTGCATGATCCCTACAGGTCCAGCCGCGAGCACCACGCGCTCATAATCAAGGCCGCTCATTAAAATCCCCATACCACCGCCGTCAGTGCCAATTAAATTTTCAACCGGCACATCACAGTCATCAAATAATAATTCACAGGTGTTGGATCCTCGCATACCCAGTTTGTCGAGATGTTGAGCGTTTTTAAATCCTTTGAAATTTTTCTCAATAATAAATGCCGACAAACTTTTGGATGAAGCTACTTTTTGTGTCTTGGCATAGACCACCAAGACATCAGCATCAGGCCCATTGGTGATCCACATTTTTCGGCCATTGAGGCGATAGTGATCACCGCGTTTTTCGGCAAACAGGGAAATGCTCGCCACATCAGAACCCGCTTGAGGTTCGCTGATAGCCAATGCACCGACATGCTCTCCAGAAATTAATTTCGGTAGATATTTTTGCCGTTGCGCATCGCTGCCCCGCAGACGGATTTGGTTGACACACAAATTGGAGTGCGCACCATAACTCAAACCGACAGATGCCGAGGCTCGACTGATTTCTTCCATGGCCAGAACATGTTCAAGATAACCCATGCCTGCGCCACCGTATTCCGGTTCAACGGTGATCCCCAACAAGCCAATTTGCCCGAGCAGGGGCCAAAGATCACGGGGAAATTCGTTGGTGCGATCAATATCTGCTGCCCGTGGCGCAATGTGTTGCTGGGCGAATTGCCGAACCGTTTCACGAAGTAGGTCGCGGGTTTCACCGAGATTGAAGTCAAGTTCCATGCTTAAGTTCCTTAAGGCGTAGGTTGGGTTAGCGCAGCCGAAGGCTGAACGTAACCCAACATTCTAAAGAGGATAACTCAATGTTAGCATGTCATTTCATCCCTTACATCAGGAAGTTCGCAAATTAGTATTGTTTGCCTAGACTTAAGATGGGATGATATCAAAGTAAGGACGGGCCCCTGTGCCCGCTTGAAAACAGCACTGATAAAAGGCCAAACATGAACGAACACTGTGAATTTCAAAGCAAATACAAAGCCCACCAACCCAATGAACAAGGGTTTATTAACTACAGCGACACCGAAAATGCTGTCTGGAAAACACTCTATGAGCGCCAACTACCTATCGTCAAAGCACACGCCTGCCCAACTTATCTTGAAGGATTAGAAAAGCTAGGGCTGACCCACGATGCCGTCCCTCAACTACCTGATGTTTCACGCGCACTTCGAGCCGCCTCCGCTTGGGAAGTGGTTCCGGTGCCCGCGCTCATTTCACATGAACATTTTTTTCAATTATTGGCGCATCGCCAATTCCCCGCAGCCACGTTCATTCGAATTCCGGAAGAATTGGATTACGTTCAAGAACCCGATATTTTTCATGAATTATTTGGCCATGCGCCGATGTTGATGGATCCTACTTACGCTGATTTTGTCGCAGGCTATGCACAAAAAGTCTTGACTCGCAATAAAAAAGATTGGCCCTTATTACAACGTATTTTTTGGTTTACCGTTGAATTTGGCTTGATCAAAACAGAAAAAGGATCACGCGCCTATGGTGGTGGGATTTTATCATCACCTTCAGAAACAGTTTATTCTGTAACCAGCGATATTCCTGAGCGTCGGCCGTTTGATCCGTTGAATGCCGTTCGTACCCCTTATCGGATCGATATTCTTCAGCCGATTTACTATGAAATTGAGAGCTATCAGCAGCTCTATGATTTTGTTCAAAGCGACATTGATGGACTCCTCGCACAAGCACGTCAATTAGGTGAATTTCCTCCTCGATTTAAACCCGATGGCAGCGCGAATGAACATATTCATTTTTGTTAGTGAAGTTTCATCATTCCCGCATTCGTCAGGCATGCTGAAATTTTTTAACGCTTGCTCAGGATGACAACTTTGAAGAAGTTTACTATACCTGACGAGATACTAAACCATGGAAGATACAATGATTAAAAACACGGATGAACACCCCATTCTAATCGTCGGTGCAGGACCAACGGGGTTAACACTGGCGCTTTTTTTAACGCATTACGGCATTCCTGTCCGAATCATCGATCAACATCCCTTTGCGAGTCAAACTTCCAGAGCCATGGTCGTTCATGCACGCACGCTGGAGTTTTATAAGCAATTTGGATTTGCACAAAAAGCCATTGCGCGAGGCATTGAAGTCGCCTCTGTTCGATTACACCGTGGATCGCACATTCTTGCATCCATCCCGATCGGCAATGTTGGCCAAGGGATCAGTCCATTCCCCTTTCTGCTGTGTTTTCCACAAGATGCACATGAAGAATTATTGATCGAGCAATTATCGGAAAAAAGGATCACGGTTGAGCGCCAGACAAAATTGATTCATGCGGAGAATAAAGAGGGTTATGTTGAAGCTCAGCTTGAAAAAAAAGACGGCCTCGAAACCGTTCAAACACCTTTTCTGTGTGGTTGTGATGGTGCAGGCAGCACCACGCGCCATACGATCAGCATGGAATTTGAGGGTGATGTTTACCGTCAATTATTTTATGTGGCCGATGTCTTAACCGAAGGCAGTACACATTCAGACAATGTGGATCTGTGTCTGGAAGGTACTGATTTTTGTGCTGTGCTACCTGCACGGCAAAATGGAACAGAGCGATTAATTGGCATCATTCCACCTGCGAAAGAAGAACAAGCCAATCTTTCTCTCGATGATGTTCGGCCCATCGCACAAGGGCGCTTAGGCTTTAAAATCGAGCAAGTCAATTGGTTTTCAACGTACCATGTTCACCATCGCGTTGCTAAACATTTTCAGCAAGATCGCGTTTTTCTGCTCGGTGATGCGGCACATATTCACAGTCCCGCAGGCGGGCAGGGTATGAATACGGGAATCGGTGATGCGATGAATTTGGCTTGGAAATTAGCAGCTGTCGTGAAAGGGCAGGCTGATCAAACCTTATTAGAAACCTATGAAACCGAACGGCAAGCCTTTGCACGAATTTTAGTAAAAAGCACCGATCGCGCGTTTCAATTTATGACGGATCTTTCTTGGCGCGGCCATCTTTGGCGGCGCGTGGTTATTCCATTATTCATGCCCTTATTAATGCGTTTATCGGCTGTTCGTCACTTTGCTTTTCGCATGCTGTCACAAACGCGGATCCATTATCGTCACAGTCAATTAAGTGTAGGATCGACCGAGTCTAAAAGTAAATTAGTACAAGCGGGGGATCGTCTGCCTTGGATCCAACAACCTCACGATAATTATGTTTCTTTAGAAAGTTTGTGTTGGCAAATTCATATCTATGGCGAGGTGCAGCCGGGATTTTCTGAGGCCGCTGCTCAACGAGGCTTGATCGTTCATGTTTTCCCCTGGAATACGCCATGTGAAACCGCAAAATTTTTGCGTAATGCGCTTTATTTAATTCGCCCTGATGGGCATATCGGCCTCATCCATCCTGAACAGGATGGTGAGGCGATTGATCGATATGCAGAGAAGTTTAAGTTGATTTTTAGTTAATATCCGGGATCCAAAAAAAATCTTGTATAACAACCCACCAAATTGGGTTTAAAAAAACCAAGACAACTCTAAAAACAGGTTCTGCTTGACAGAGGTTCGATTCCCTTGGTATAACGTCGACCCTTCATCCTTTGGATTTTAGAGGAACTTTTGATTATGAACAAAACTGAATTGGTTGATGCGCTTGCTGAAGGGATTGATCTGTCAAAATCTAAGGCAGCAGCTGCGGTTGACCTCGTATTTCAAAAAATTACCGATGCCTTGAAAGCGGGCGATCAAGCTGCTTTTGTAGGTTTTGGCACATTCATCGTGAAAAAACGTGCTGCACGCACAGGCCGTAATCCAAGAACAGGGGCTGAAATTCAGATTCAAGCCGCCAATGTTCCTGGTTTCAGACCTGGAAAGGCATTGAAAGATGCTGTACAGGAGTGATAGAATAACGCTACATGGGCTTCTCAAAAGGGCTTAAAAGCCTAGAAGAGGTCCTTGTTTTAGCAGCATGTGATTATACAAGTGAAGGCTTTGCCTTCACTTAGCATATAGTCGCGGGTGTTTAGCTCAGCTGGTAGAGCGTCGCCCTTACAAGGCGAATGTCGGGGGTTCGATCCCCTCAACACCCACCATTTTTAAATCGCCTTTTGCAAAGCAACGGGGGATTCTTAAGGGGGAGACGTAGCCTTCCCTTAAGTGCAAGCGGCGGCTTTGCTGTCGCGTAGCATATGTTTTAGGAGTGGTAGTTCAGTTGGTTAGAATACCGGCCTGTCACGCCGGGGGTCGCGGGTTCGAGTCCCGTCCACTCCGCCAATTTGCTCGTTGAATTGTTGGGTTACGCCCGGCTTAGGCCGGGTTAACCCAACCTACGCTTTTTGATCTAAATCCCGGGATAACACCGGAGATGGACGTTTTATGTTACAAAACATTCACGATCGTTCCAAGGGCTGGCTGACCTGGCTCATCGTCATCGTTATTTCCGTCACCTTCGCACTCTGGGGAATTCACAATTACTTTGGTACTGCAGCCCAAAACGCTGTTGTAGCTAAGGTGAATGGCCAAGTGATCAATCAAGTTCAATTTAATCGTGCTTTTCGGCGCCTTGTCGACCAACAACAAGCACAAATGGGTAATCAATTCCCACAAAGTCCCGGCTATCTCAACTATTTGCGCGAAACCCTACTTAAACAAATGATTTCCACCCAAGCTCTCGGCGATGCAGCTCGAAAACAAGGCTACCGCGTTGGCCAAACCCAAATTAATTATGTCATAGAAACCGTACCTGCTTTTCAAGAACACGGCCAGTTCTCAAAGGAACGTTTCGACCAAGCCCTTAACGCACAACAAATGACAACCACGCAATTGATCCACGATATTCAAAACATCATGTTGATCAGCCAAGTACAATCCGCCTATACAAATACCACTTTTGTGTTACCCAATGAACTTAGTAGCACTTCTACGCTCATGCATCAAAAACGTGATTTCTCTTATATCATTGTGCCCGCATCCCGTTTTGTGAAATCTGTTTCTATTCCCGATGATGTTGTAAAAACTTATTACCAAAATCATATGGATGCTTTTAAAAGCAAAGAACAAGTTAGTATTGATTATGTCGAATTATCACTGACTCAACTTACTCAAAACATTCATCCTAGCGATGAACAAATCAAACAATTTTATCAAGATAATCTTTCCATGTTTACATTACCTGAACAAAAGGACATTGCCCATATTCTCGTACAGCTCCCTAAAGATGCCACTGCCGCTCAAATTGCCGCAGCACAAACTAAAGTCAATACAATCGCTGCACAACTTAAACAAGGTGCTGACTTTTCTAAATTGGCGTTGAAAGACTCTGATGATACACTGTCGAATAAAAAAGGCGGTAGCATTGGGTGGATTTCTGCAGGACAGCTTAAGGGCACTTTCGGTGAAACCGTTCAAAGTTTATCGATGACAACACCGATTTCTGCACCTATTCGGACGCAATATGGCTTTGATATCATCAAATTGTTGGCGGTTAAACCCTCACAAATTATCCCCTTGAATCAAGCAACTCCGAAAATTACAACTTTATTAGCCCGACAAAAAGCGGAAAGCCTTTTTGCCGACCAAAGCGATCAACTTGCTAATTTAGCCTATGAAAATCCAACGGATCTTTCTATTGCTGCAAAAACACTTGGGTTGCAAATCCAATCAACGCCTCTATTTAGCCGCAGTGGTGCAAAAGATGGGATTGCAGCAAACCCTAAAATTTATTCCGCTGCATTTAATAACAGTGTGTTGGCTCAAGGTAATAATAGTGATTCGATTCAATTGGATCCCGAAACAGTGGTGATCCTTCGTGTTAAACAACATCAGCCTTCTGCTGTGCTTCCCTTTACAGAGGTCGCACCTCAGATCCGCTCTAATTTAACGCAAGAGGCTGCAAGTGGAAAAGCCCAAGTTTTAGCGAAACAATTGCTTACTCAACTTCAAAAAGGCCAGCCCTTAGCACAGTTAGCCAAACAAAATGGCTTAAGTGCTTATAATGTGGTGGATGCTTCACGCAATAAAGCCGGTGTGAATACAGTGATCGTAAATGAGGGGTTCACATTGCCTCCACCCTCAACAAAAATACCGGTATCGGCTGCTGCATTTGCATTGCCTGATGGAGACAATGTTCTTTTACAATTGATTCGATTGGTTCCTGCTGATCCTAAAGATGTACCTACACCGGCATTGCAAGCTCAACTAGAAAAAGCCATGGGATCCTTGGACTATGACATCTATTCATTGGACACCGTCAGTCATGCGAAGATAAAAATTACAAGAAAGTAATGGGGTCAGTAAAAATTTCCAGGCTGGTGCTGTGTTGATGTGAATCCACGTAAGGATTGTCAATTTGTGCCGATTTTACCTTTTTTGCAGCCAGGAGAGTAAATGTCAGCAGTCCCGCCCCTGCGGGAACGGCCAGCGAGTGTCTCCGGCATTAAAAAATAACCCACCAACAAAGCCACAAAAACAAGACCATATTCTAAGATAAATGCATTTTGATAAGCGTGCAGGGGATAAATTTTTGCACCATGTAACATTTGGCTAGCCCAACCTTGATCGAGTATAACGCCAAATAGAGGCGAAATAATGATTGTTGGCAAAATCGCCATCATATTGACAAACCCTACCGCCATACCCCCCTTGACCTTGGGAACGCTTTCACAACCCATGGCAAAAGTTAAACCACTCGCACTTGAAAAAAATCCCACGGTAAACATTAAAGCAAACATTTCCGAAACCAAAAGATGCGTATCTTGCGATATTAAAAGTAAAGAGAGGAAAAGCCCAACACCGCCAGCAAGCACAACACGCCGACGTTCTTTGAGTCGATCTGAAATTAATCCAACAAAGGGGCTGCCAACAATCCAACCTAAGAAGATCAGTCCATTCATTTTTGCCGCTTGAATCGCAGGATCACCCTGATAATATACTTTTAAATATTCAATACCCCACAAATTGGCTAAAGTACCTGTCGGGATATAAATTAATCCTCCGTAGATCGCAATCGGCCAGAGTGCACGATAGTTTAAGAGTTGTTTGAGATTTGCGAGTAAATCATGATAAAAAGGAGTATCAGAAGGCCGACCTGGGTCAGTCAGAAATAATCGAAAAATGATAGCCAACAGACCTGCGACGAAGGCCAAAAGCAAGAGACTAAATGACCAACCATAGCTTTCTTCCAAAGCGGTGAGGGGTGCGGAGAAAAGACCACCGCTCAACCCAAAAAGAATAGCAAGACCCAGTGCAAAACCAAGATAAGGTCTCGCAATATATTTATTAATAAGATACATTGCACCCATTAGACCAAAGGCACCACCAAATCCCATAATCACTCTGGCAATGAGAGCAATACTCAAATAGTTCGTCATGATAAAAAGGAGTTGACCAAAGCAACAGCAAAGCGCTGCAAGGGTCAGTATTTTTTTAGCGCCAAATCGATCCAGTAAATAACCGCCAGGGATTTGCATCAGAGCATAAACAGCAAAATAAGTTGTATCAAGGATACCAATCATTGAGGCATTGATATGGAAATTACGCATGAGGCCTTGAACAATGGTGCTGGGAACAAGTTCAAGAATAGTTTCGTAAAAATAAAAGAGAACCCCCAGTAGAGCAATAAAATAACTTATTTTGCGTGGCATCCTCTGTTTTTTGCGATGGGACATTGAGTTCTTCCTCAGATGCTATAATGTGCCCGCATCTTAACGCATTGATTATGTGGTGTCATCCTATACTCGTAAGAAAAAACGGCAAATGGGAATTTTCCGAGAAAAAAACTTATCTCTTTGAAAAATAAAGATAAAATATTTTACGAAAGATGCAAAATGTGCTAGACTAAAAAAGATACATATTACAATTTTTATGAGTCATTATGTTTTTTTTCCTCAAATGCAATCAGTTATGGCTGGTAGGTCTGTGCTTCTTGCCATGCCTTGCATTTGGAAAAAGCTTGGATCTGAGTGATCCAGAACTTCCAATCCCCTATAAAATCAGCCAAACCCATCCTTATTGGTATAATTTAGGGGTAGGCGTTGGAAATATGTCAGAAGTGAGAAACGGATTTGAAGCGGACGTCAGCGTGAATTATGCCATGACACAAGATCAGTTTTTGAGTACCCGTGCAACGGGAATTAGTTCTACCAAGAAATTTGTACCTCAAGCCATTGGGTTCGCGACTACCGCAGGAATGCCTCATACCAATGATATGGTTGGCGGTGCAGCAGATATGGGTTTACTGTATGGTCTTCGTTCTGTTCATGATTGGGGTTATGTTTCAGGTTCGACAGGGGTTGCATATGTAGATGGATCTAAAATGCCCACTGCGCCCAATACTTTAGGGCAGGGCATTTCAACTGTGGGACTTCCGCTTGAGGCAGAGGTTTTTTATGATGTGAATAATCATCTTGGCATCAGTGTGATTGGTTTTGCAGATGTGAATTCAGAGGCAAGTTTTGTGGGGATCACGTTGGCGACGCAGATGGGGAATTTTTGAGGGTGTAATTGTTATCTAAATCTCCCTCTTTTCAAGGTGGCCTTAAAATGAGGAATTAAAAACCGAGTTTTCATTGGCCGCGAGTATATAACCCATCTACAAACTTCGCACAAATAAAGTCATTATCAGTCAGAGCATCCACAGCATGGGTACTGTAAGAAACGATGCAATGATTATAAGTGACTTTTAAATCAGGATGATGGTTTTCACGATGCGACAACTCCGCCACTGCATTTACAAAGGCGATAGTTTCATAATAATCCTTGAACTGATAATCCCGGGCAATTTCTTTCCCATAAATAGTTTCTTTCCATTCTGGGCAATCGGTAGCAAGGTGTTTTTTGATCTCAGCACGTTTGAGCGGTAGAACGCCGCCTTCACAGGCTAGGCAGGTTTTGATTTCGGGTTTATCCATTTTATATCTTCCTCTTAGGCTTACAAACTAAGCCATCATGATCAGGTATGCTGATTCTATGGCAAAACACAGCAACTCTCAATCCGGTTTCAGCTTAATTGAGATCCTCATCGCCTTATTGATTTTTTCAATGGGCCTTTTAGGATTAGCAGAACTGCAATTGAAAAGTTTAAAAAATCAACAAGGGGCATATCAAAAAACTCTTGAAGGGCAGGCTCTTCAAAATCAATTTGAGCAACAAACGGGAAAATCGTTACTCGAAGTTTTAATCGCACTCACTTTAGGGATCATGATCACCACAATGGCAGGTATGGTTTGGTCGGGCATTAAGGCAACGGATCGTCAAAATGAAGCTCTGGCCCGTCTTCAAGAGCAGGGGCGTTTTTTAAATCATCTTGTTGGACATGATATTCGTCAAGCAGGGTTTATCGGATGTCGACGATTAGATGCCAGTTTTAATGTGTATAACAATATCAATGATTCGCGCTATGAATTGAATCAAAGTAATGCACTGATGATTTATAAAAGTAATCAATGGCCTTCTCATTTACAAAAAATTGCTCTGAAGGACAGCGATGTTTTAGAGATTCGGTATCTTGATCCAATGGAGATGGTTTCGCTTGAACAAGCTGTACAAAAAGGAAAAAAAATTCGAGTTCCATTGGGCTCACCCTTAGAGAAAGAAAAAATTGGGATTATTTCTGATTGTAGCCAAGCTGAACTATTTAAAGTGGTTGCGGTCAAAAAAACATCAAGCTATGAAGATCTTATTTTGTCAAACGACTTAAGATTTTCATATGCTCAAGATGCGCTTGTCGGTCTTTTTGTTCAGCGCGATTATTTTTTAGCGGATACGGGTCGACATACGCTTGATGGCTTCCCCATTCATGGATTGTATCGTGAAGATTTAGATGAAAAGAAACGTGAGCTGATGAGTGATGTTGAATCGTTGAAAATTCATCAAGAAGAAATCCCTTTTAAAAGACTGGATTCCCACCTCCGCAGGAATGACGTTATAGCTCATCATCAATTGACGCTTTATTTTTTATTAAAAAGCCCATTTCGATTTTCAAGTCAAACCACTCGATATGTTTTCCTCAATGAGGAATTTGTCGATCCAAAAGGATATTTATATAAAGAATGGTCCATCATCCTTACTCCAAGAAATCTTGCTTATTAATAACGAAGAAGGCTGCGCCAATGCGTGTTGTGTCATTGGTGCAGCCTTCTTCGTTATTAATCAATAATAGTATACACGGCAATATTCTATTCATTGTCTTATTGTTCTTATTTTTAAGTACATCCATTGTCATGACGGCATCGATATCCAGCGCCTTGGAACTTAAAATGGCAGGGCAGTTTAATGAAAAAAATGAAGTTTTTCGAGCTGCAGAAAATGCTTTAAATCAAGTGGCATCAATGTTGAAGACGAAGTCAAATTGCTATCAAGCTATGCAGCCCATTCAAGTCTGGCGTGATAGATCTGTCGTTTGGTGGCTGAAATTAGGTCGTAGATGTTCATTGGATCAGGGCAAGATCAAGGTTCGTTTTGTGATTGAACCGTTCGAACATGATCCGTGTTTGCATGCTGAGTCGTCATTGCCACAAAATTTAGATTTTTTTCGAATCACTATCTTTGCAATGAGCGCGAGTAGGCGTAGTGTGGTTCGACTTCAGGCAGTTTATGCAGTCGCGTCCCAGCAGCAGAAATCTAGTTTTATACAAGAGATTTCTTCCTTAGCGTCATTCCCGCAGAGGCGGGAATCCAGTCTTTCAAAAAGGATTTCTTCCTTTAATGATGATGAATGCCTAACCACACAACAAATCAGGGCAGGGTGGCAGTCTTGGATTGAGTTTTGAATCAATTAATCTGCCCCTGAAAAACGGACACTAAGCCAGTATCTATTTTTTCAGTTTATTTTTTTTATCTAAGACATCATGAACTTTATCTTTAAAAATATCATACTCGAACTTACTCATACAAATTAATCTTATGCACAACGGTAGTAACTTTTTTATTGTTGTGTCTAAAAATGGATTAAACTCTTATGAAGTATCCCTAGACCAAAATCTCTAGACGATGTATTATATATTATGAATATAAGTTAATCTTAATTTAGGATTATAAAAACTTTGCCCCGGTGGCACAGGGGATAGCGCGATCCCCTCCTAAGGGATAGGTCACAGGTTCGAATCCTGTCCGGGGCGCCAGTTTTAGGAGGCGTAGGTTGGGTTAGAACAGCCGATAGGCTGGACGTAACCCAACATTCCGCCTATAAAATCCAATATTTTTCATCTTTAATTTTGTTGGGTTACGCAAGTACGCTAACCCAACCTACATAAAAACTAAATCCCCAGGATGACGGGCAAAAAAAAACCCTGGTCCAGCAAAGCCGAAACAGGGGTTTCACATATAGAGGCTAAGGCCTAGTAACGGGCTCTTCCGCCACCGCCGCCTGAGCGTTCGCCTGAACGACCGCCGCCGCCAGAACGAGCACCACCGCCAGCGCCGCCTTCACGGTTTTGTGCGATATTCACACGAATAGCACGACCATCAAGCATTTGGCCATCAGTCTTTTGCACAGCATCATTAGCAGAATTAGCTGTTTTGAAAGTGACGAAACCAAATCCTTTGGATCGGCCAGTTTCGCGCTCGGTGATAATAACAGCATCTTCAATATCGCCAAATTCAGCAAAGAATTCGCGTAAAGCGCCATCTGTCGTCTTATACGACAAGTTACCAACATAAATCTTATTCATAAATCCAGGTACTCCAAAAAACAAACAAGGTCACCGCATCAATCTAGAATGTACACCACGCCTTCACGTAAGAGGACAGCCCTGGGTCGTTCGGCTTAAAAAACCTCTACCAGAACAGAGCAAACCACAGAAAGAGCGCAGATCACAAGGAGCAGTCCAACCATAATTTGTCTGAAACACCGAGGTAGAAATTCTCCAGCACGATAAGCAGCAACGAAAAAGAAAGTCTATAAAGTGCCCTGGATCTTATTAAAACGCCTCAAGAGGTGTCCCAAAAAGCTAGCGCAAATCCTTATAGTCGATCAACGAGTCCATTATAGGCCTAGTTACTACAAAATAAAAGGGGTTTAGGAAAAAATATCAGCACCCACGTCAAAAAAGTGGGAGCTATTCCAAATGCGCCAACGTCTCAGCCACTTCCACCTTCGAAAGCCGCGGACCAAATTTTGAAACCACTTTTGCAGCTGCAAAACTAGCCAAACGGGCAGCTAAGGCAGGTTTCACACCTTGATTCAGACCATGAAGATAGGCGCCTGCAAATACATCACCCGCACCCACGGTATCAACAGCAATAACCGGATGGCTCGGAATTAAATGTGCTTCATGTCCATCATAGAGGAGGGCGCCTCTTGGGCCCTGGGTGATCACAAAACTATGGGCCACCTTTTTTAACATTGTTTGAATCTCATTGAGATCATCAACGCCACAAAAAAGTTGCGCTTCCTGCTCATTACAAAATAGAAGATCCAACTTTTTTGTCATTAGTGCTTTCAGCTGATCTTTAAAATAAATCACCATGTTGGGATCCGAAAGCGTTAAGGCTGTTTTAACTTGTGCTTCTTCGGCAATTTCTTTTGCGATGAGGGCCGCTTCAAAACTCGGCGGTGATGCCACAAGGAAACCTTCAATATAAAGATAATTTGATGCCTTCAATGCTTCAGGAATCAACTCGCGAGATGAAAAATCAGCAGTGATCCCAAGAAATGTATTCATCGTACGATCGGCATCGGGTGTCACCATGACGATACATTTTCCAGTAAAACCGTGTTCTCGTTTTTGATGATCTAAGTTGGTATCGACGCCTGACTGTTTCAGGTCGGCATAGAAAAAATCGCCAGAAGAATCAGCGGCGACTTTACAAGAATAAAACGACTTTCCGCCTAATTGTGCGGTCGTGATCACGGTGTTGGCCGCAGAACCACCCGATGCTTTTATGTGTTTGACGCCATCAAGATCCTCAAGTAGGGCATGATGTTGTTCTTCATCAATCAGAGTCATCACACTTTTTTCAATACCAAGACGGGTTAATGTCTCCGGTACAACTTCAAAATCAATATCTAATAAAGCATTTCCGATGCCGTACACATCATAGGTTCTATTCATGATTAAATTCCTTAAAGGCTTTTTCAACAGCCTTGAGAGTTGTTGTAATTTCATCGATGCCATGCGCACAAGATACAAAACCGACTTCAAATGCCGAGGGCGCGAGATACACGCCTTGTTTTAATAAGGCATGGAAAAAATGTTGAAACCGTTTGACATCACAAGCCTTGACATCGGACAACGATCGAATTGCTGTTTGATCTGTAAAATAAAGCCCAAAAATACTGCCTTGATGAAGAGCATGCAATGGAATTTTCGCGGCACGCGCATGCTCACGGATCCCAGCAATCAAGAGCTCTGTATGTTGATCCAGTGCTTCATAAAGTCCTGGACGCATCAATTGTTTCAATGTTTCTAATCCACTGGCCATCGCCACCGGGTTACCAGAAAGTGTTCCTGCTTGATAAACAGGTCCCAAGGGTGCAAGTTGTTGCATGATGTCACGACGCCCACCAAAAGCGCCCACCGGCATACCGCCACCCATAATTTTGCCCAAGGTTGTCAGGTCTGGTTTTATATCATAAAAACCTTGCGCGCCCTGTAAGCCAAGACGAAATCCAGTAATGACTTCATCGAAGATCAAGATGCTTTTATAGGTATCACAAAGCTGGCGCAATCCTTTTAAAAAGCCAGGCAACGGTAAAACACAATTCATATTGGCCGCAATCGGTTCAACGATGATCGCGGCGATCTGTGAACCCCATTTTTCAAAAAGCGCTTCAACCGCTGTTAAATCGTTATAGGGCGCAACAAGGGTGTGTTCGGCAAACGCAGCAGGCACGCCTGCAGAACTCGGTTGAGCAAACGTCAGCGCACCTGATCCAGCTTGTACTAACAATGAATCACTGTGCCCATGATAACAACCTTCAAACTTGAGAATTTTATCGCGCCCTGTATAACCGCGCGCAAGCCGAATGGCAGAAAGTGTTGCCTCTGTACCTGAACTAACAAAACGCATTTGTTCTAATGAAGGCATTAAATGCGAAATCAATTCAGCAAGTTCAACTTCAAGTGCTGTTGGTGCACCAAAGCTTGAACCTTTTTTTAAAGCTGCACTGGCGGCTTCGACAACGCAAGGATGTGCATGCCCTAAAATCATAGGCCCCCAAGAGCCCACATAATCAATGTAACGCTGACCATCAACATCAACAAGGTAGGCGCCTTGGCCGTGATCAATAAAAAAGGGCTCGCCGCCGACACCGCCAAATGCACGAACCGGTGAATTGACACCCGCAGGAATGCAACGTTGCGCGCGTGCATAGAGTGCAGAAGATTGTTTCATTTGTGAGGACTCCAGTAAAAAGAAGCGCGTGGATTCTCGCATAACTGAGGATTATACTCAAACTCCATTACCGGTAATAAGGGTTACCGGTAATGGGGGATGAACGCGGCACGGATTTAAATCATATGCTCTCACCTTTTTCTCTTTTCTCTGTCATCCCGGGATTTAGTTGTTCTTCGCGCATACTCGCGCGTTAAAACAACTTAATACTCGGGATCCAGGAAAAATAAAAAAGGATTTTTTCATTAAAAATGTTATTTCTCGAGAATTTTTTTATTTCATAATTAAACTTCAAAAATAATAAAGAAATCTTTTTAGAACTGGATCCCGCCCTAAGGTATTAATAAGCCTAAGTGCTTCTAAAGCGCGAGTACTCGCTAAGAAGCACTAAATCCCGGGATGACGAAGAAGTAAAAACAACCCCCCGATCTTGTGCGATATTTCCGAAGATCATCAAATTTTGTATGTTTTGATACAAAAAATGTAAAAAAATATTTGTCATTGTAATAATTTATGCTATGTTCTAGCTAATGCCTTAATGGGAGGCTTTTTAGGAGATAAAAATGGCAAGAGCTAAAGCGACTGCAAAACGTAAACCGGCTGCAAAACGTGCTACGGTTAAAAAGACTGCGGTAAAACGCAAAAAAACTACGGCGAAGCGTTCTGTTGGTAGACCAAGATTGACAGCAAAACGTAAACCTGCTGCGAAACGCAAAACAGCTGCAAAGCGCAAAACAGTTGCTAAACGTAAAACAGTAGCCAAGCGTAAACCAGCTGCGAAACGCAAAACAGTTGCGAAACGCAAACCTGCTGCAAAACGCAAAACAGTAGCTAAGCGTAAGCCAGCTGCCAAAGCAGCGAAGTCCGCTGCAAAGCGTGGCCGCCCTGCCGGCAAGAAGACCGTTGCTAAACGTGCTTCAGGAAAAGCTACCGGTGCTCGTCGCGGTCGTCCGCCTAAGGCGAAAGCTGCATCGGAAACAACATCAGCTTGATTTGTTTTCTGTGCTTGTTAAAAAGGGTAGACTTAGGTCTACCCTTTTTTTATTTGTATACTCGCGGCGAAACTAAAGTTCCTTCGCCTGCACAATCAAATCGCACAGCGCTGAAAGCGGAAGCACACCCGATTGAGCAAAGACAATCGTGCGATTGCGGATGAACATCAAACTCGGAATTGACACAATAGAAAAATCAGCGGCAAGTTCGGTTTCATGTTCAATATCAATCTTTGCAAAAAAAACATCTGGATGAAGCTTCGCGGCTTCTTCTAAAACAGGAAAAAATTCTTTACAAGGTCCACACCATTTTGCCCAAAAATCAATGACAATGATTTCATGCTTCTCTAAGGTTTCATCGAAGTTTTCTTTGGTGAGATTTGCGATCATATAGCATCCAACAAACTAAAAATTTGATCCCTCACTTCCGTCACAGGAAGCAATCCATTGACAGAAGCATAGTTGGGTGCAAGTTGATTGTGCTGATTAATCAAGGATTGATAATAATCAATCAGCGGTTTGGTTTGTTGATGAAAAATATTCAAACGTTTTCGAATCGTTTCTTCTTCATCATCTTTGCGTTGAATTAAAGGTTCGCCTGTTAAATCATCATAACCTTCTTTTTGAGGAGGATTATAAAGAGTGTGATAAATACGCCCCGATGCAGGGTGAACACGTCGTCCACTCAAACGTAAAATAATTTCTTCATCATCGACAAGCAATTCAACAACAAAATCCAATTTAATACCTTCTTCGGTTAACGCTTCTGCCTGAGGTTGCGTTCGAGGAAATCCATCTAATAAAAAACCTAGCTGACAATCAGGTTGTGCGATACGTTCTTTAACAAGCGCAATAATAATTTCATCAGGAACAAGATCTCCACGATCCATGATCCGTTTTGCATTTTGGCCCAGTGGTGTTCCTGCTGCAACAGCAGCGCGAAGCATATCCCCTGTTGAAATTTGGGGAATACTATAGCGCTCGGTAATGAATTGGGCTTGAGTCCCCTTCCCTGCTCCTGGTGCGCCAAGTAGAATTAATTTCATAATTTAATGTCCCGGTTTATTGCCCCACAAAATTTTATGCAATTGTAATTGAAATCGCACACAAAGACGATCAGCTAAAATCCATTCTGCCAAATCAACAGCTGATAATTGCTCATGGCTCGGTGAAAATAAAACGTCGCAACGTTCACTCAATTGATAATTTTTTAAAGTCATACAACTCCATTCATAATCAACGCGATCCGTGATCACAAATTTGATTTGATCATGAGGATTTAAATGATCTAAATTACTGTATAAATTACGATGCGATTCTCCCGAGCCCGGTGTTTTGAGATCAATGACCTTGATCACGCGTGGATCAATTTGTCCTACATCCAATGCGCCGCTGGTTTCCAATGAAACCTCATAACCCTGATCACACAGCAATTGTAGAAGCACAAAACAGGCTGGTTGAGCCAGCGGCTCGCCTCCGGTTACAGTAATATAATGCGAATGATAAAGGGCCACTTGCTCAAGAATAGCAGGCAAGGACATCAAGGTTCCACCGCTAAAGGCATAGGCCGTATCGCAATAATGGCAACGCAATGGGCAACCTGTTAAACGAATGAAGACTGTCGGTAGCCCGACAGTGCGGGTTTCACCTTGGAGGGAGTAGAAAATTTCAGTAATTCTTAATGAGGAGATCACGGGTTACTACTCATGCGAATGATGGGTCAAAAGTGGACGTTCCTATAAAAGACTGAGTAGTGATAATCACGGCGGAGTAATCGACTGCAAACGTTGTGTAGCCAAGTGCGCTGCAGAGCTATTGGGGAATTGTTGTTGAACTTTTTTCAGCTCAGCAATAGCTTGTGCATTATTACCTTGATCATAATAAGCAAAACCAAGCTTCAACATCGCATCAGGTACTTTCGTACTCTGCGGAAATTGACTGACAACAATTGAAAAACTTTGTACCGCTTGTGCAATATTTCCTTGAAGTAAATACAACTCACCCAACCAATAATAGGCATTAGGTGCATAAGTACCTGAAGGATATTGCGCCAGATAATCCTGCATTCCTTGAATAGCTTGATCATAATGCTTGCCCAACATTTGATTGTAAGCTGTTTGATAAAGTTGTGATTGCGTTTGAGAGGAAGATTTCACAGCGGCTTTCACCGGAGGATTAACGGGTAAGGTAGCTGCTTGGATTTGAGGTTGAGGGGCCACAGAAGCTGCTGGCATTGATGCCGTCGTCGGAGATGCTGCGCCTACCGGCGCTACAAGTGCACCCGATTGTGTCGTTTTCGGTAAATTTTTAAGATCATTAACTTGTTGAGTCAGCGCCGTTAAGCGTGAATCGAGATCTTGATATTGCTGTAATTGCTGTTGCTGTAATTGCGAAATCGCATGTTGCTCATCATCAAGCTGCCCTTGCAATTGTTGGGTCTGTTGCTGCAAGGCTTGGACTTGCTGCAGCATCTGCGTTTGAGAAGCCACTTGCTGACGTAAATCGTTAATCTGTTGTGACAAACTACCACTTGCCTCAGACACCGGGGCTGGCAACTCCGGTGTATCATTATCATCCATATCAGCAACAGTTGTGTCTGTATCAGCAGCGGTTGTGGGCTCAGTTGCATCTAGGCCATTGACAACAGGTGCGTCCGCAAGAGCAAGGCCGCAAAGCGAACTTAACATAAGGACAATCAGCGCTTTTCTCAACATGGTTTACTTCTCGTAAACTAAGTCAACACGACGGTTAAGTTGATAGTCTTGATCTGTTGTTCCTGAAGCAAATGGACGTTCAGAACCGTAGCTGACTTCTTCAATTTGACGCTTAGATACACCGTCCAATTCAAGTACTTTTGCAACACTGTCCGCACGGCGCCAACCTAGGGCAACGTTGTATTCACGGCTTCCGCGTGCGTCTGTATTCCCTTCAAGTTTCACTTTCACATTGGGATGAGTCAGTAAATAATTGGCATGTGTTTGAATATCTTTCAAGTACATGGGATAGACCACGCTTTGATCAAACCCAAAATAGAAGCTCTCATTTTCTCCCGCTTTAGCCTTGCCTGAGTAAGGACCTTGTAAATTACGAAGATCAGCTTGGGCGCCCAACCCATAGGACTCGGCTCCAGCATTATCCATCATATCGGTGGATTTTTTACTGCTTGAACAAGCAGCAAGACCCGCGACCGCAACCAATACCGCGATTCGGCTTATTTTATTTAATTTCATTCGTTTTTTCCTCTAAAGACAATTTTAAACAAAAAGGAAAAAATCCCTTTTATAAGACTGGATTCCCGCCTCCGCGGGAATGACGTTTCAGTTCAAATATGGCGACCAAGCAGGCTCTTGAACATCGCCCTCCCCACTCGGGATCATCAACTTCACTTTTCCGTCAACCGACACCATTCCGAGTTGCTCGCGACCACTCAAATGGGTCGAGAAAATCACCATACTTCCATTCGGTGCAACACTTGGCGATTGATCATCACCTGAATCAAGGATATTAACAACACCTGTTGCTAAATCCTGAGATGCGACATTATACGCACCTTGGCTCTGATGCAACATGATAATCATTTTACCATCCGGCGTAAAGGAAGCACTTGCATTGTAAGGACCATTATAGGTCAACCGCGACACACTGCCATCACTTAATGTCACACGATAAACTTGAGGCTTTCCACCTCGGGTTGAGGTGAAGATTAAAGATTGATCATCGGGTGCCCAACTCGGTTCAGTATCAATCGCAGAACTGTTGGTTATTTGGCGCAATTGTTTTGTATCCAAAGTCATCAAGTAAATATTTGGATTACCGTTGAGCGTCAAGGTCAATGCAAGCTGTTGACCATCTTTGGAGAAACTTGGGGCGCCGTTGATCCCTGAATAAGTTGATACAATACGGCGACTTCCTGTTGCTAAATCTTGTATAAAGATTTGGGCTTTACCGTTTTCGAAGGAGACATAGGCCAACTGCCGTCCATCCGGCGACCAATCCGGCGACATAATAGGCTCAGAAGAAGTGAGTAAAACGCGCGGATTGTAACCATCTTCATCAGCCACGAAGAGATTATATTTCGAGCTATGTTTGCCCGATTTTTCAACCAAGACATAGGCAAGTTTGGTTGAAAAAATGCCACGAACGCCCGTTAATTGTTGGTAGATGATATCGCTGATCCGATGTGCCGTTTGGCGCAATTGAGCCTCGCTGACAGTAAAGGATTGATTAACTAATATATTGCTTGATGAGGCTGCCTGACCTTGGAAAACACTAATTAATGAAAAAGTAACTTTGTAACTGCCAAAACCTGATTGTTCAACGCGCCCGACGATCACATCATCCACATTTTGTTTACGCCAATAGTTGAGATCGACCTGGTTAGGATCAGTTTGCGAAGCACCTGTCGTTAAATTAAAGCGACCGCTGTTTTTTAAATCGTTGCTGATAATGGTGCTGACGTTTTGAGAAGCGCCGCTTGTATCTGAAAAAGGAAGAAGCGCAATAGGAATAGCACCTGCGTTGCCCTTAGTCAGAACAAGGCTGAGAGCAGCTTGAGCACTGCCCTGCCAAACGAGGAAGAGAATGGCTAACGTCGTACAAAGGTATTTTTTCATATTCAAAGTTGGTGGGCCGTCCGCGACTCGAACGCGGGACCAACGGATTAAAAGTCCGCTGCTCTACCGACTGAGCTAACGGCCCGGTGTTTTTCAAAAATGGTAATGATACAGTGTCTTTTAAAAATAACAAGGGGGTTTTTTCTGAGATGAACCACAAAATTTCGGAGTTTTGTAGGTTGGGTTAGCGTTTCGCGTAACCCAACATAAGCACTCAGCAAAAAGTAGAATGTTGGGTTACGTCCGGCCTCCGGCCGTTCTAACCCAACCTACCTCTACATCCAACATTTTTAGATGATTTCAGGTATCATCACTAAAACCTCGGAGGAGCTATGCAAGCGTGGATTTTGGCCTTTCATCTTATTTTTGTCATTGCCTGGTTTGCTGGGTTGTTCTACCTGCCCCGTCTATTTGTCTACCATGCCCAAGCCCATGATGTGATCAGCATCGCGCGATTTAAAATCATGGAACGGCGTTTGTACTATGGGATCACCTGGCCCAGTGCGATTTTAGCAAGCCTGTGTGGTGGGATTTTATTGTTTTCAAGACATGCCTATTATTGGCAATTGAATTGGATGCACGCCAAGCTCATCTTGGTCTTCCTCCTGTGGATTTACCATGTGTACTTGGGGCATTTAGTGAAGATTTTTAAACGGGATGAAAATAAACGTAGCGATCGGTTTTACCGTATCATCAACGAAATCCCAACAGTCCTTTTGTTGGGAATCGTGGTGATTGCTGTGGTTAAATATTGAAAGGATGGATGTTATTGATATTTCCTTGCTGTCCTACTGGAGGTGGATTATAGGGAAGTACCCGGGGATCATAATGCATACCCTGATTTATAGGAGCTAAAAGCTCTGCTCTATCTAGATATTGATTTAATTCTACATCTTGCTCTTGTGTAAATTTATCTTTTCTCTGCTGCCTTGCAAACCCAAGAAAGGTACGGAGTCGCGCACCGTCACTGGCTGCTCCCACTCCATGGACCCCTTTTGTTATACTTGCTTTGTATGCATCGCCGTTGGCACCATTTGCTTTCTGTTCCATGCCCTCTACATAGTCTCTAACTTTTTCAAGAAGCTGATCATAAGGAAGATTGCGATCTGCCTGACAAAAAGGGGCCAGATCTTTATCTTGGGGACCCACAATAGCAGACTCAACCTTAACTTCATCGTCCGGAAATTGTTGTACTGGAGGAAGAGGAGGATTTCCAGTACCAGGCTTAGGTGTCTCTCCTGTGGCTCTGGGAATAATCAGCTGAGCTTCTTCGTTGATATTTTGGGGGCGATTTTTTAAGCGGGTTAAACAAAAAATCAAGCCACAACATAACAAGTAGACCAATGCCACACTAGCAACACCCCCGCCAATAAGCCAAGGGGAGATGCCAGTGTCTTCACCATTCCCGCCCGATGCTGATACTGTAGGGCTGGGTGAAATATAGGGTGAAGGTAATCCTGAACCTGAGGTCGAAGGTGACGGCGAATATGATGTCGACGGCGAATATGATGTCGACGGCGAATATGATGTCGACGGCGAATATGATGTCGATGAGCTTGGGGTCGGGTTATTGGATGGAATTGGAGTAAACTGCCCCAAAGTCCTCAACACTTGGCTCAGCATAACCGTCAAGATAATGATTAATTGTAATTGCATAATTTTTTCCTCTTTTTAGTTTTTTATTTTCGTTATTCCCTTTGTTACTTTAAAAGGGAGATGGTTTTCTTTTGGATGACTCTCCAACCTATGGGGAGTATTCTACCAGGATAGTTACTTTTTGTCCAGCCTTTTTCTGTTAGGAACTGAATGTTTTACACGGTTTAGAATCTAATGCATAAAATCAAGCACTTCAGATTGAATTAACTATCGAAATACATGAAAATGAGGTTTGAAATTATTAGATTGGAGCCCCATGGATACTTTCGCTAAGACCCATTTTGAACAATCGTATGCGCCCACCCTCTTAATCATCTTTGATGGGTGGGGTTACCGTGCGGATTCAACCGATAATGCAATTACAAAAGCCAAGACGCCTCATTGGGATGATCTTTGGCAGCATAGCCCTCACGCCTTGATTGAAGGTTCTGGAAAGGCCGTGGGTCTGCCTTGTGGCCAGATGGGCAATTCTGAAGTGGGCCATTTAAATATGGGGGCGGGTCGAGTCGTTCATCAAGACTTTACGCGAATCGGCCTCGCGATTGAAGATAAAACCTTTTTTGAAAATCCAACCCTTTGTTCGGCGGTTGATGTCGCGATAGAGACCGATTGCGCACTTCATGTGCTGGGATTGCTTTCGCCAGGCGGGGTTCATAGCCATGAAGCTCAGATTCTCGCATTGTTTGAGCTCGCTGCTCAGCGAGGATTAAAAAAAATCTACCTGCATGCCTTCCTCGATGGTCGTGATACACCACCGCGTAGCGCCCTGGCCTCGATTCAAATGTTTGAACAAAAATTTGCAGAACTAGGTACTGGACGGTTTGCAAGCCTTGTCGGGCGCTATTATGCGATGGATCGGGATAAACGCTGGGAACGAACACAAGTAGCTTATGATCTCATCACTGGAACAGCATCCTACTCTGCACACTCCGCTGAGGAAGCCTTGGGATCTGCCTATGCACGTGGAGAAAGCGATGAATTCGTCAAACCCACGGCGATCGACAAACAGGGTGAAGGCAGGGTTGCGCTAGAGAAAGGTGATGTTGTGATCTTCATGAATTATCGAGCAGATCGTGCTCGACAATTGACCCTTGCCCTAACCTCACCCGATTTTTCAGGTTTTGTACGCCCATCTTGGCCTCGCCCTGCCCGCTTCGTGACGTTGACCGAGTATTCTGCGGATTTCAACTTGCCGGTGGCATTTGCACCAGAAATATTGTCCAATACCTTGGGTGAATATTTATCGAAACACAAACTTCCTCAATTGCGTATTGCCGAAACTGAAAAATATGCCCATGTCACTTTCTTCTTTAATGGCGGCATTGAAAAACCTTATCCACTTGAAGATCGTGTTCTCATTCCTTCACCTCATGTTGCAACTTATGATTTACAGCCTGCCATGAGTGCGCCAGAACTCACAGATCGCTTGATCCTCGCGCTTCAATCACGTCATTATGCTTTTATTGTTTGCAATTATGCGAATGCAGATATGGTCGGCCACACAGGAAATTTTGAAGCCACGGTCAAGGCAATCGAAGCTTTAGATGATTGCCTTGGACGTATACTGGCGGTCCTTCATCAAGTCGAGGGACAAGTCTTGATCACAGCCGATCACGGTAATGCAGAATTCATGTATGATCCAGCAACTGGGCAAGCTCATACCGCACATACCACGGCCAAGGTACCTTTTGTGTATAAAGGTAGAGCTGCACACATTACAAAACCTGAAGGTGTATTGGCTGATCTGGCCCCCACAATTTTAACGGTGATGGAGCTACCCATTCCTGATGAAATGACAGGAACCTCGTTGTTGACCTTGGAGGGTTGAATGAAATGTTGGCCACTGATCCTTTTGCTGCTCTTCCCGTCTGCACATGCGACAACACAACAAAATGAACAGGCTCTGCGCACGGTTAATCAACAAATCAAAGCATTAACTGCTCGCTTGGATCGCGATCAAACAAAGGCTTCTCGTTTACAAAAAGATTTAAAACTATTAGATTTAGCCATTGCACAGATTGCGCTCAAACAACAAGTGACTGAATCTCAACTCAAGGAAAAACAAATTAGGCTTTTACAACTGAAAGCTCAATTCCAGCGCGATGAAGAACAATTAAAGGCCCAACAAGCCCATCTTGCCGAGCAAATTCAAGCCGCTTATTTTTTAAGACAAGATAATGCCATTAAGCTTCTCTTAAATCAGGAAGATCCTTCAAAAATAAGCCGACTCTTGCATGATGATCGTGCGCTGAATCAGGCACGTTTGGATCAATTGGCTCAGATCCGGATGTTACTCGATCAAACACTAAACGATGCTGCCTCTATTGAACAAGAAACAAAGGATCTTAAAGCCTTGGAAGAACAACAACGGCATGAACATGACACATTGGTTCAAGCTCAGTTGGCTCAGCAAAAAGTTATAATTTCATTCCATGCCACGTTAAAAACAGATCAAGATCACTTAAATGAACTCTTGGATAATAAAAAAGCACTTGAAGGGGTGATCCATCATGTGCAGAAAAATTTAAACACCTCTTCCGCATTTAACTTACCTAACATTCCCTTTGCTAAACTACAAGGCCAGCTTCCTTGGCCAACTGCTGGCAAAATTGTGAGGCATTATGGCTCAAGTCTTGATCAAGACGATCGCTTGAAGTTAAATGCCATCCTCATCGGTGCTCCTCGGGGACAAGCTGTTTATGCGGTTGCACCAGGTAAGGTCATCTTTTCAGATTGGTTGCGAGGTCTTGGGCTCTTAATCATTATCGATCATGGCAATGGCTATCTTTCCCTCTACGGCTATAATCAAAGCTTATATCATAAAACAGGGGATCTTGTTTCGGCAGGTGAGCAGATTGCTAGCGTTGGAGAAAGTGGAGGACAATCTCAAACCGCCCTCTATTTTGGCTTGCGGGAAAATATCACGCCCTTGGATCCGCAGGTTTGGTTGCGCGGTCTGTCATCGTGAGTAAGCGTAAGCCAGATATTCTACTTCACTCGAGATAACAGCGATGGAATAGTATTAGAAAAGGAATGACAAATGATCGTACCAAAATTACCTCTTATTGTTCTGAGTTTAAGCTTGATTTTAACTCCATTTGCTTATGCTGCTCCCGATGAATCCATTGAAAAAACCTCACAGGCCAATATTGAACTCTTTACAACTGCATTTAACGAGATTAAAAATTTCTACGTTGATCCCGTCAGCGATGATCAATTATTTCAAGATGCGATTCGCGGTATGTTAGCAGGGCTTGATCCACATTCTGCTTTTCTTGATCGTGAGGAATATCGAGAGCTCAATACCATTACAACAGGCGAATTTGCGGGCATTGGTCTTGAAATTACCTTGGATCATGATTACGTAAAAGTCATCAGCCCACTCGATGGTTCCCCTGCACAAGACGCTGGGCTTAAAACTGGTGATTACATCATTAAAATTAATGGAAAGCCTATGAAAGGTTTATCGTTGCAAGATGCAGTCAATGCCATGCGCGGCCCTCCAGGCAGCTCGGTGAAATTATTGGTTTATCGTGAAGGCGATAAAAAATTACGTATGCTTAATCTCATTCGCCGTGATATTACAATAAAAAGCGTCCAGTCCAAAATACTAGAACCAGGTTATGCCTATATTCGAATTTCTCTTTTTCAAGGAGGAACAGGCGATGAAGTCCGCGCGGCAATTCAACAATTAGAGAAACCCTCAGGTAAGCCCTTAAAAGGTTTAGTTCTTGATCTACGCAATAATCCTGGTGGTTTATTAGATTCATCCATTGATGTGTCTAATCTTTTTCTCAATAGCAAGACGCTTGGAAATAATAAACTTATTGTTTATACGCAGGGCCGTTTAAAAGATGCGCAAATTCAAGCCCATGCTAATGGTTCGGATCAACTTGAAGGATCGCCCTTGGTAATTTTAATCAATGGTGGCTCAGCATCTGGCTCTGAAATTGTCGCTGGCGCGTTGCAAGATTATAAACGCGCCCTTCTTGTAGGAACAAAAAGTTTTGGAAAAGGTTCTGTACAAACCGTTATTCCTCTGCCTGGTGATCGCGCCATCAAATTAACGACAGCCCTGTATTACACACCGAAGGGACATGTGATTCAAGCTCAGGGCATCACACCGGATGTCGTCGTTGAACAAATGGATTTTGATCCCCAAAAACCTGATCCCAGCACTGATTTTCTAGCGAATCTTAAGGAAGCAGATTTAAAAGGTCATTTGAAAGAGATCACTGCGGCAGTACCTGCCGCACAAGATACGGCAATGACGACCTTGCTGTATCAAGATTTTCAATTGTATGAAGCCTTGAATTTGTTAAAGGGGATCAATAGGTTGAAGAGTTAGAGTGTGCTCCGTCATCCTCGATATTAAGCTTCCAATTAGAACGACTTAATACCTGGGATGACGAAACTCTTATCTGCGATACACGTTGTTAAGCGACCCACAATGATGGTGTGTTTTACCGCTCTTTAAACGATGAGGACGCCGTTGTTTTGATGGGTTTTAGAAGATAGGATAATACACTCTTCTCGCCCGTCACAATATTGGCTTGCACGGTCATCCCCGACATCAATTGATGCTGAGTAGGATCCTTACCCGCATAATTTTTACTTAAGGTGATAATTCCCTCATAGTAAGGTTGATTTTTTTCATCAAGAAATGTTGTTGGAGAGACTGACTTCACTGTGCCTGGAATAGCGCCATAGCGCGAATAATCATAGGTCATCACCCGAATCGAAACAGGATCACCGACTTTTACATAACCCACATCGCGCGTACTGATCCGTGTTTTTGCTTCCAAAGTGTCACCACTGGGGACAACTTCCATTAACTTGCCACCGGGTTGAATCACGGTGCCTGGTTTCAATGTCATACCTTGAACAGTACCATCAACAGGTGCGGTGACATTCAATCGCGCCACACGATCTTCATCTTTTTCAACAGCGTGTCGAACTTGATCCAACTGACTTTGCACATCACCTAGATCCTTTGAAGCACTCTCCTTTAAACCTGAGCCAACTTCATTCAAACGATTTTGTGTTTCTGAAATGGCAGCATTCGCTTGCTGTAATTGTGCAGGAATTTGATTAAGCGTGCCTTCGGTGGTATTAATTTCACGCAAAATAGATAAATAATCTCGTTGAGAAATGGGGCTATCCTTACCCAAATCATCATACATTTTCTTTTCTTTGTTCAATAAGCTCAATTGCGTCGTCGCTTCATCTTGTTGCTTTTGAATTTTTGTCAACTCATCCTGCTTTTGTTTCAGCTGCTCAGAAAGTATGTCACGTTGATTCGCCATTGATTTAGCTTGAAGCGCTAATTGCTGCTTTTCATCCGCCAGTAAACTATCGATATCGGCTTGATTCGTCCCGTTGAAATATTTAGATTGAAGAATCACTTGTTTCCATTCATCAACATCCGGTGTTTGATCATTGATAAATGCTTTTAACCGTGCGGCATCTAATAAGAGAGCTAATTCACGGCTACGCAATTGTTGCAGATCCGCATAGGCTTGTGCCGATGAAAGCTGAACAAGAAGCTGGCCTTTTTTTACCGTTGCTCCATCGTCGATTAAAACTTTCTCAATGATACCACCTTCTAAATGTTGGATCACTTGAACTTCACCGCTCGGTATGATTTCACCAAAGGTGATTGCTGTTTCTTTGACATTGGTCAATGCTGCCCAGATGATGAGCAAAATCACAATGCCAGAAATCACCGCGATGGTTGAAATGACCAAGGGCACTGCACTGATTTCTTCCAACACAATATTGCTCGGTAAATAACGTAATTGCCGATGAATTTTCTTCTTTTCGACATCACTTGAGTCTTTTTTGCGATCGAAAATGTTCATTGTCGAAATTCCTCCGGAAGTTTTGGAAAGACCTCACTTGCAGGTCCGTCAAGCAGTAAATGACCATCATGTAACATTAAAATTTTATCAACATGCTGTAAATGTGAGGGACGGTGCGTCACAATAAAAATCGTGGCTTTTCCCCTCAGTTTTTCAATAGCTTCCATAAAATGCTCTTCTGCCGCAAAATCTAAGGCATTGCCAGGCTCATCAAAAAGCATCACTTTAGATTTTCGGATGAAGACACGTGCCAGAGCCAAGCGTTGTTGAAAACTCCCTGACACTTGTTGATGCCATTGATCACGGATCCGTGTTTCAAATTTTTCAGGCATGGCCATGATTTCATCATAGAGCCCCGCAAGCTCACAGGCTTCTTTTAAGTCTTCGTCTGAAGCCAATGGATTGGATAACCGTAAATTCTGAGCCACGGTACCATAGAATAAATGTGTTCTTTGTGGTAAATAAGCAATGGCTTGTCTGAGCCGAATCGGATCAATCTGGCGAATATCACGATCGTCGAGATGAATACTACCACTCTGTATTTCGTATAAGTGTGGAATAAGTTTTAATAAGGTTGACTTCCCTGCCCCGTTTCTGCCCACAACTGCAACTAATTCACCGGGTTTCACTTCAAAACCAACACTCACTAAGGCAGGATCCATTTCATTGTTGTAACGCATACTCACACGATTAAATTTGATATCACCACGGACATGCGTCAAGGCGCTGGATAAAGTGTCCTCTTTCTTTTCGGGATCAAGCTGCATTAAAAGATTAATTTGGTGCATGCTGGCTCGAATTTGATCAAGCCGCGTCAGTGCGGAAAAAATCCCACGAACAGGCGCTAAAATACGCCAAACAAAAATCATCGTTGCAATCAAAGCGCCTGTTGTCATTTCCCCGCTGAGCACCAAGACAACACCTACGGCCATGGTTGACATGCCCGCAATGATCATAATGATTTCTGAAAGTGTATTTGTGATCGCTGCAATCATCGATGATTTGAACATGATGAGATGGGAATCAGCCGATATTTTTTTATACCGATTAATCCAGCGATTTTCAGCATGATTAAATTTAATCGATCTGACATTGCCGAAGCATTCAATCAGAAAACTTTGAGCTTTTGACGCTGCTGCATTATTTTTAATTACGGCCCTTTGAATGGTTGGTTTCGCTAAAACCGCTGACAAAATATATAAAACAAAAAGTAAAATAGGAACATACACCAAGGCACCACCAATAAGACCTACTGCAAAAATAAAAATGATCACAAAAGGAAGTTCAAACAATAAACCTAGTAAAGGCCCTGTTACAAAGTCACGGATCACTTCAAAGTTTTTTATCTTTGAAATTTGAGCACCTACACCCGAGTTTTCAGTATATCGTGGTGCAAGATAGAGGATCCGTTCAAAAACGGCATTACCAATAACGACATCAAATCGCGCTGCAATAAAGGCAAGTATCTTGGTTCTTAGAACATATAAGAGCCAAATACCTAACGTCGCAATTAAAACACCTAAGGTGAGATTAAATAACATGCTTTTTGATTCAGAGAGGACAACCTTGTCATAAACCACCATGATAAAGAGTGGTAAACCCAAGGCCAATAAATTGCTAAAAAGACCAATAAAAAAAACTGGATATAATAAGGTCTTATATTGAGAAATAGCCGACCAAATCCAGGATTTTGGACGATTTGCTTTTTCTGAAGATTCATTTTTTTTGTAAAAGAAATAAGCAGTCCCTTTTAAATCATCTTCAAGAGTAATGTTTTTATTGTTTTTTCCATCAAAGGCATGTACTCGATTTTTTTCATTGGTGAGTAAGACATAGGCATCACCATCCTCAGAGACAAATAAGCAGGGTAGTAATCGGGAATCAAGATCTAAAATGTTTGATTTTTTAAGGATTTTATGATCAAAATTTAAACGACCAAAAAAACTTAAAAAATCATAAACATCAATATTTCGTTCAAAGTGAGGTAACGATTCTGCAAGGTGTCGTTCTTCCCCATTCCATTCTAAACTCATCAGTAAGGGAACGATGCAATTTGAAAAATTAGAACTATGGGTAAAATGGTTTATAACCTTATTGAGGCCCTTAATCCTTAACTCTTCAACATCATCAAGATTCATATCGATTCCCATAAAAAAACCTCTTTTTTCGCTTAAACTTCACTTTTTAAAATAAGATTTCCATTATCTAATGTATAAACCCGATCAGCCAAGTGAAGATAAGAGGGTCGCATCGTGGCAATAATAACGGTCTTTTTGCCTTTGAACTTTTTCAAAAATTGAATCAACAACTTATCTGCATGGTGATCGATACTGCTCATCCCTTCATCAATAACCACGATTGATGAATCATTTAAGAATGCTCTCGCAATACAAACTCGTTGAATGATTCCACGTGAAATAATCTCGACAGATCGGTTCCCTACCTGGGTATCATAACCCTGAGGCAAATGGCTGATGATTTCGTCAAGGCCTAATTCTTTACAAATTGCTTTTATTTTTTCAACTTGTTGAATCTTGGTTTGAAACATCGTTAAATTTTCAAGGATCGTCCCGTCAAACAATACCCCATTCTCTGCTGAGTAATTAATTTGCTCTCGAATGGATCCAGGGTTGTATTTTGAAACATTGTATTGGTCAATTAAAATCTCCCCCGAACTCGGATCAAGACCTAACATCAATAAATTCAATAGAGTACTTTTTCCACTGAGTGATCCGCCTGTAATGGCAATACATTCACCTTGTTTTGCAGAAAAATTCACATCTTTTAAGATAAAATGCTGACTACTTCGATAGGCAAAGCTAATGTGTTTAAATTCAATATCACCTTTGATTTTCGGAAAATCAGGCGCTTCATTTCGTTCAAATTCCATTAGGTTAATTTCATTGAATTGGGCACGCGCAATTTTGATCGATTGTAGGCGTGACCAAACGCTTAGGGCCTTGTTAATGGGAGTGAAAATTCGCCCAATTAATAAGATGCAAGCTGCCAGGGCACCAATCGTCATGTTTTGATGGATCACCGCCATAGAACCAAAAACAACGATGAATGTGCTTGCCATTTGCGTGGCAGTATTGCTAAATCCAATCAATCCAGAGGAATTTTCGCTCAACTCATAGTCATTTTTCAGCGCTGTTTTTTGAAGGCGTTCATAGCGCCGTAAAATTTGCGCTTCCATCGCCATCGCCTTGATCGTGTGGATCCCTGATAAGGATTGAATCATAAAGTTCATGCGTTGATCGTCTGTGGTTCGTCGTTTGAGGATGATCTGTCGTAATTTTTTAACTCGCGCTTTAGCCAAAAATGCAAACCCAACAATGATGATCAAGGGAACAATAACAATCCATCCCCCAAGAATGGCGATTAAACAAAAAAACAAAATGACAAAGGGCAAATCAAATATAGCAATCAGCGCTTGGCCACCGTAAAATTCTCGCAGTGTATTAATCGCATTTAAACGATCGAAATGCTTTCCAGCACCATCTTTTTCATAGCTTTCCAGTTTTGAACTTAAAATCTTTTCAAAAGCTTGTTCACCCAATTGGTATTCATAGCGTGAATCTGCCCAAGCACTGACAAACGATCGGCAAATTCTAAGAATGCTTTCAAGAATCAGAGCAATCCCCAGGGCAGAAATTAAGAGAATCATCGTTGAGATTGCGCTGTTAGGAATGATGCGATCGTAAATTTGTAAGAGCGTGAGGGGGAAAATAAGACCTAAAATATTAATGCAGAGCGAGGATAAAAATAAGCCAACCCAAAGGTTAGATTGACCACCCCAGGGTTTGAGATCGTCTATACTTAAGGTTTGTGCTTTTTGTTTGTCCACTGCGCTACCCTTCCTCATTTTTTCAAGGTCTTCTATTTAAGTGTAGCGCGGTTTTTGAAAAAAGCAGGGTTGAGAAGTACTGGTCTCTTGGATTAGTCCCCTCTCTGATTTTGAACGTCAAATTGAGCGCTCATGATTATGAAATAAACATCGCATCGCCATAACTGAAAAACCGATAACGATGATCAATGGCTTCCTGATAAGCTCTGAGAATCGACTCGCGGCTTGAAAAAGCAGAAACCAACATTAACAAAGTCGACTCTGGAAGATGAAAATTCGTCACCATCGCATCAACACACTGAAATTTAAAACCAGGATAAATAAAAATGGCTGTTTCACCTACAAAAGGCCTTAAAATACCGCCTGAGATGGCTGACTCTAAACTGCGCACCACTGTGGTACCCACTGCAATGACTCGTCCGCCCTGTTCTTTTGTTTTTCTAATCTTCTCACAAACCTCCCGCCCAATCTCGATCCATTCTTGATGCATCACATGTTCAGTAATTTTTTCTACACGAACCGGCTGAAATGTCCCGGATCCCACATGTAACGTTAAAAATGCTGTTTCTATCCCTTTTGCTTTAATGGCCTCGAGGAGATCATCATCAAAATGCAACCCTGCCGTCGGTGCTGCAACAGCGCCCGCCGCACGCGCATAAACCGTTTGATAACGTTCCACATCCATGCTCTCAGGCAATCGCCCCATATAAGATGGCAAGGGGATCTGCCCTTCTTCCTCCAATACGTTTGAAATAGATTCCGAAAATTCTAATTGAAATCGATCAGAAATGCGGCCGAGTACATGCACTGTTCTGCCCGAGGGTAAACATAAAATATCTCCTGTTTTCGCAGCCTTACTGGCTCTCATATGTGCTAGTGCTTGATGTGTACTTTGAATTCGCTCAATTAAAATTTCAACACGCCCGCCCGTTGATTTTCGAGCAAATAATCGTGCAGGTATAACACGAGTATCATTAAAAACCAATAAATCATTTGGACGTAAAAAGTTTAAAAGTTCTGTAAATTGACGATGCTCCATCGCACCTGTTTGACGATTCAAACACAATAAACGGCTCGCTGTTCTTTTTTCGAGGGGGTGTCGGGCAATTAATTCAGGCGGAAGATTATAATGGAAATCTTGGCGTTTCATCTCTTTTTTCTCTCATTGTGTATCAACATAAGAATGCCACAACACGCATTGGAGGAGCTTTCCTTTTACCGACTTATGTTGATACACACCCTAATTCCTCAACCCCGTCCCCTTGCGCAAAAGATGTAAGGCAAAAAAATAAAGACCAAAAACAGCAACAATAATCAATCCCAGCGCCACACCAATGCGAACATCACTCACACCCAACATCCCATAACGGAATGCATTCACAAGATAGAGAATCGGATTAAGATGAGAAATTTTTTGCCAAACACCAGGTAACAAATCAATCGAATAAAAAACACCACCAAAATACGTTAAAGGCGTCAGTACAAAGGTTGGAATAAAAGCAATATCATCAAATTTTTTCGCATATACCGCATTGATAAAACCCGCCAAAGAAAATAAAATGGCAGATAATAAAACACTCGTGATCACGATCCACACATGCCGAACCTGAAGATGAGTAAAAAATAATGTGACAATCGTCACTAAGAGCGCAACCAAGATCCCTCGCAATACGCCCGACACGACAAATCCAACCAATATCACCCAATTAGGCATCGGTGAAATCAACATTTCATCCACATTGCGCTGAAATTTAGCGAGATAAAACGCAGTCGAAACATTCGAATAGGCATTGGTGATGACCGCCATCATAATCAGCCCTGGTGCGATATAATTGATATAGCTAACATCGCCCATCATGCCAATGCGCTGCCCAACCACATGCCCAAAAATCACAAAATACAGCAGGGTTGTGATCACAGAAGGCAATAAACTCTGTGTCCAAACACGCGAAAAGCGAATGACCTCTTTAATAACAATCGTCTGCAGCCCAATATAATTTTCACGAGCGTGCTGCATATCTTTTCCTTAAAAAAGAGAAAATCGATAAGCCAATCGCAAATTGACAGTATAAAGAAATGGAATATAATCGTAAACAGGCTCTAATTCAGAAGTACCAAACCCCGTATAATATTGAAAACCCAATTCAGTCATCCATCGTGGTGTAATATTATAATCAAGACCCACACCAAACCCAGCACCTACATGCCCTTTATCAGCCAGAACATCGCTGCGCTGAACATATGCGGGCCCTACTTCTGAGAAAGCTTTGAGTTTTGAGTAACCTAACGGTACCATAAATTTACCCATCAATGTATATTCATTGGTATGAGATGTCATTGAACTGATCCCATAGAGATTTCCTGGAGAAAATTGAATATCTGCCGTTGGGAAGTGCATGTAATTTGCTTCAACGGCGAAATGACTTGTTAATTCATAACCAAAGAAAAGACCCTCTGCCACCCCACTTCCTCCCCCTGAAACGGGTGTTGAACTTGAGGATGCACCGTCTTGACTGATCATTTGCTGCCAATTGGTATTGCCATAACCTAAAATACCACCAATATAGAACGGATGTTCAGCGGGAGGTATGCAATCAAAATTTGCCCAAAAACCTTGCTTCTTAGGTTGGTTTTGATCTTGTGCAGTAATATTCGCCGCTGTGCTTGTATTTTGTGAAACTGCGTTGAACGTAGGCAAAGGTAGTGCGGTATCTGTACTCGCAAAACCAGCGACACTACTCAATAATAAAAAAACTAGGGCGATCGTTCTAAAAATATAATTAGCCAAAATAATAATCTACCCCCACCATGATTGTGTTTGTAAATGGACGAATATGTGTTGAATTCGTTATGGTTGCAGGTGGCGGAGGAGGATCCCCATGCCTAGGCGGCGTTGGATCATTAAAATTTTGTTGTGTTGTTGCCGAAATACCTTGATAACCTGAAAACAAGTCTTCAATCCGAAATCCAAAATGATTTTTGGCGCGTTTTTCGAGACCAAAACCTGCCTGCCAACCTGCAGATTGTCGGCTTCCGCTGGCTGTTGTGCCAATAGTTGGGCCGCCGGGAACATTATTATATAATGTTGTTGAGCTGGCTTGAAAATGACTGCCCTGAAAGCCGCCCTTGGCATAGAGCATCAAGGTGGGTGTTATTAAATAGCCCGGCCGAAGGGTAACACCATAACCATTTGTGAGCCTAGCTGAATAAGTTGTGTTCGCGTAAGTATCAGCATTTGAAGGATCGGAAGTAATACTATGGCCATTTGCATGAACAGTCTGAAAATCCCCATTGATTTCAGCTCCTAGATAAAATCGATTAAATACATGCCCATAACCAAGATGTAAACCCGCATCTGCACCTAAATTGCTACTGTAATCACTTGTTGAAAGTGGAATACCTGTAGGAAACCCAGGCGTTTGTGGGTAAAATAAATTCCCATTAACAGTAGAAGTACTTGTATGATGAAAAAAACCATAGACCATACCAAGTTGGCCACCGGCATATAAACCATCAAAGGGGCTCTGTGCTGCACTTGCACAAACTGGCAAAAATATTAACAGCCAGGGAATTTTTTTCATAAGATCAGCCAGTCACACTAAAGAGCCCGCGATTTTACGGGAAGGGCTGGCTAAGATCAAGCTAATTGCTTATTGACTGTTTAAAATTTGAACGCTTCATCAAATTAAGCATGCTCAATCTTTTTGTACTTAATCCGACGCGGATTCAATGCCGCATCACCTTGGCGTTTCATGCGATCTGCTTCATATTCCGTGAAATTACCCGGGAACCACTCCACATGGCTGTCCCCTTCAAAGGCGAGAATATGTGTGGCAATGCGATCTAAAAACCAACGATCATGTGAAATCACCATCGCACAACCCGGGAAAGCAAGAATCGCTTCTTCCAAGGCACGCAGCGTTTCAACATCAAGATCATTAGTAGGTTCATCGAGTAATAAAACATTTCCACCACTGCGCAATAATTTCGCTAAATGTAATCGATTGCGTTCACCACCCGACAAATCTTTAACGAGTTTTTGTTGATCCGAGCCTTTGAAATTAAATCGACTCAAATAAGCACGTGACGGAGTCTCGTAAGTTCCAACCGTAATGATATCCAATCCATCAGAAATTTCTTCCCAAACAGTTTTATTGCCATCTAGTGCATCGCGACTTTGATCCACATAGGCTAATTGAACGGTATCACCGACCCTGATCGTTCCTGTATCGGGTTGTTCAACACCCATTAATAATTTAAACAGTGTGGATTTTCCAGCACCATTGGGGCCGATCACGCCGACAATTCCACCCTTAGGACATTGAAAGGAGAAGGCTTCAAACAACAAGCGATCACCAAATGATTTACTCACACCTTCTAATTCAAACACGACATCACCCAAGCGCGGTCCAGGTGGAATGTAAATTTCCATGGTTTCATTGCGCTTTTGATATTCGCGGCTATTTAATTCTTCAAACCGTGCGAGACGAGCTTTGCTTTTAGCTTGGCGACCTTTTGCATTGCTGCGAACCCATTCAAGTTCGGATTTAATCGTCTTTTGATGAGCTTCCTCTTGGCGCGATTCGCGCTCCAAGCGTTCTTCTTTTTGCTCCAACCAAGCCGTGTAATTACCTTCATAGGGAATACCATGACCGCGATCCAATTCAAGGATCCAACCAGCAACATTGTCTAAGAAGTAGCGATCATGGGTGACCGCAATAACGGTGCCCGGATATTCATGAAGGAAGCGTTCAAGCCAAGCGACAGATTCTGCATCTAGATGATTTGTCGGTTCATCCAGCAATAACATGTCGGGTTTCGACAGTAACAAACGGCAGAGCGCCACACGTCGGCGTTCACCACCGGATAATTTTGTCACATCGGCTTCCCACGGTGGAAGATTTAGGGCACCGGCTGCAATTTCCATACGACGATCCAGATCCCACCCCCCAGCTGCATCGATGGCTTGTTGTAAATCGCCCTGCTCTTCCAGGAGTTTATTCATTTCAGTATCAGAGATCGGTTCCGCAAATTTCATACTGATCTCATCGAAGCGCTGCAATTGTTGATTCAACAGACCAAACGCTTCTTGGATATTGCCTTTAACGTTTTTTTCAGGATCCAAAAAAGGTTCTTGCGGCAGAAAACCAACCTGAATTCCCTTCTTAGGCCGTGCTTCACCATCAGAAGGCTCGATCAACCCTGCCATAATTTTGAGCAGCGTCGATTTACCGGAACCATTGAGCCCGAGGACACCGATCTTGGCCCCTGGAAAAAAAGAGAGAGATATATTCTTTAAAATTTCTCGTTTCGGTGGCACCATCTTGCTTACGCGATGCATTGTATAAATATAGTCAGCCATTTCTCTCTCTACCTCATTATTGCTTTTGCGGGCTTTGCGCCCTAAAATTCAATAGCACCTCAGAGGCATTCTTTATTTTTTAGAATTTGATTTGACAAACCATCGCCAGCAGGGAAGCTGGCGTTGAGCCTACATGGATGTATTCACGGCGTGTTTGGAAAACAAATTCTAAAAAATAAAGAATGCCTCTGAGGTGGCCTCACTTCATTCAATTTAAACGCACAAGGAGCCCTTATGGCGCAAACATCCTCCCCAAAAACCTACGCTATCAACCGCGCCAATCTACCACTGCACTGCCCCTTCCCCAAGATGGATCAAGAACTCTGGAGCGCCCATCCCCAAGTCTACTTGCCGATCGAAAAAACCGGCGAAGCTACTTGCCCCTACTGTGGCACTCATTTCGTCTTAGAAAACAGCGAAGGATAGCCGGAAAACAAGTGATTGTCTAATCAAACTGAACAATTTTTGCCAACTCTCCTTAAAACCGCTATAATTTGCCACACCGACTGAGGAAAAATATTGTGAAATTATTCATTGGTTATGATGATTTTAAGCAAGTCGTTGAAAAAAAACTAGATTTTGTTGATAAAAGTTTATTCATTCAAGCTATTCTTGAGGATCAGAGTCAAGTCATCCTCATCACTCGACCCCGTCGGTTTGGGAAGAGTTTTAACCTGTCCATGCTTCACTATTTCTTCGCCTCAGAGGCTTTTGGTTCCAAAACTAAGGGTTTATTCGAAGGACTCAACATTGCAAAAAAACCTGAATGTATGGCCTATCAAGGGCAACATCCCGTTATTTTTATTTCCTTAAAAGATCTCAATGAATCAACGCCTGAAATGTTTTATCAAAATTTTGTTTATTTGGTGAAAGAGCTCTATGAAAAGCATCGTGTTCTACTTGACTCCCCTCACCTTTACGATAATCAAAAAGAAATTTTCACTCAACTCCTCTTGGGCACCGCCGATGAAATTGATTATAAAAAATCGCTGGAATATTTAACACTCTATTTACACGCGCATTATGGTAAAAGACCTATTTTACTGATTGATGAATACGATACACCTCTGCAATATGCTTACTTAAAAGGATATTATGAGCACGCTGTTAATTGGCTTCGAGGTTTTCTATCACCCATCTTGAAAAGTAATCCCTACCTTGAAAAAGCAGTATTGACAGGTATTTTACGCGTATCGAAAGAAAGTTTATTTTCAGGATTGAACAATGTTGAAGTCTATTCAATGCTAAAAGAAGGCTACAGTGAATACTTTGGATTTACTGAACCTGAAGTTAAATCATTATTTGAACAAGCTCAATTAGAGGATCATTTAGAAGAAGCTAAAAAATGGTATAATGGGTACCAAATTGGCAATACTTTACTCTACAATCCATGGTCAATTGTACATTGCATTAAAGAAAAAGGTCGATGTGAACCCTATTGGATCAATACCAGTGGAAATGACTTAGTGAAAACTTTACTGCTAGGATCGAGCACCGATTTTAAACACGATTTCGAGCAACTTCTAGCAGGACATTCCATTGATATTCCGCTTACAGAATATTTTGTTTTTCCCGAATTAAAAGATAATGAATTAGCTATTTGGAGTCTCTTGTTAATGACGGGTTACCTAAAAGTTATAGGTACACACCTTGATGCACATAGCAAAATGATCTATTCAGTAGCCATTCCTAATCATGAAATTCGAAACTTATATGATCAAATGATTGAGCAATGGCTTTTTAAAGGAAAGTCATTCAAGGAATATGAGTACTTTTTAAATGACTTATTAAGTGGCAATATTGAAAGTTTTACACAACGACTTGAGCAAGTCATCCTTCAAATTGCAAGTTTCCATGATATGGCTCGCGAGCCAGAAGCTTTTTATCAAGGGTTAATGTTAGGACTTGTCGTCGGACTACGCGGCGATCACTATGAAATAAAGTCTAATCGTGAAAGTGGATTGGGCCGCTACGATATTGTGATCATTCCGAATGATATTCATGCTCTTGGCATTATCATTGAACTTAAAAGTGTTAAAAGCAGCGCCGAAGGAGAAGCTCTTCAAAATCTACTTTGCGAAGAAAGCAAGGTCGCGCTGACTCAAATCCAGGCAAAAAACTATTCTGCTGAATTTAAACAACGCGGCCATAAGAAAACTTTAAACCTTGGGATCGCATTTTGTGGCAAGCAACTTTATATTGCAGCCAAGTAAAATTAATGAAAAAAATCCTTTTTTATTTTTCCTGGATCCCGGATATTAAGTCGTTCTAAGCACGAGTACGCGCTAAGAACAACTAAATTCCGGGATGACGGCATCACAAAAAGTGAAATTTTTCAGCCCTTAGGGCCTGCGAATAAATATCGAAATCTAACACCGAATTTTCATTGGCCGCGAGTTTAGTCTTTCTCTTTCATCACTAACCACAAAATGGGAACAGCCGCTAACTGGATCAACACTGAAAACAACACGAGCAAGGGAATAGAAACCTCATACAGTATACCCATCAAAACGCTGCCTAAAAACCAAAAAAGCCCAAATCCCATACTAAAAATACCATAAGCGGAGGCACGTTTATCTATCGGCACCATATTGGCAATGATGGCTCTCATCAATGATTCATGTGCACCCATTCCAATACTCCACAAAATCACCCCACCTATTGCATAATCAAAATTGCCTAAAAATACCAAGGGCGCAAATAAGCTAGAAATTAATGTCACTATGAGTAGAACAATAAATCCCGCCCTATCGTATAATCGCCCCAATAAAGGAGCAGCTAAACCATCAACCCCCATTGCGATGGCATACGCTATAGGGATCCAAACCATGGGTAATATCTTGGTTTTTTCAAAATGAAAGGCAATCAACGGGAAATCCGCATACCCTGCTGCCACTAACGCGGCACCACTTAAATAAAGCCAAAATGCTTTGCTATGTAAATTTTTAGTCTTTAAATTGGCTTGCTGAATTTCAAGTGATCGTGGAGAGGGATAAAGTTTGCGAGCAATCATTAAGACAGTCAGTGCGACAAGTGCAGGAATAAGAAGTATGGCAAACGCGTGATGGTAACCTCCTTTGTAATAAAGCACGAGCGCAACCAGCAAGGGACCTATCATCGCACCCGTTTGATCTAATGCTTCATGTAATCCGAATCCCCAGCCCATACCCATGCGCTGGCAGGCATGGGAAAGCATCGCGTCACGCGAAGGTGTACGAATCGCTTTCCCTGTGCGTTCCAAAACGATCAATATGGCAGCAACCCACCAATGATTGGTCAATGCCAATAAAGGAACAGCCAATAAATTACAGGCAAATCCGATGATCGTAATTGGCCAATATTGACCTGTTCTATCTGCTAAATAACCCGATATTAAACGTAAGCCGTATCCTGCAAACTCACCCAAACCCGAAACAAAACCCACGACAACCGCACTAGCACCTAATACAGCCAAATAAGGTCCAGTAATGCTACGAGCACCTTCATAGGTCATATCAGCGAACAGACTCACTATGCCAATTAAAATTACGAATTTCACTGCGCTGCGCCGCATCAAATCAAGCTTGGGCGTCACTACATTCGATAAAAATGTGGGTTTATTCATATCTATTGCTCAATGTACCTATACCAAGATCTAAAAATAAAATTTTCATCATCTTTCCTAGGGCTATTAATTTTGCTTACTTGTAGCATTTCATATTATATTAATTGAGTACAGTGAAAACTGCACCCATGTGTGTTGTGGCATTGATAAAGTCCTCATCTTCTAGCCCCTCCACCCTTCATACCTATAGATGCGCCAAGAAAACTAATATGCTTCAAGGCATTCCATTAGTAAAATTCCTGGGGTATAATAGTTGGTCATTCGGTAGGCGATAGTGCTTAACACTTTTATTATTCTATCTTTTTGATTCCTATCTTTTTGATGAGTTTTTTTAAGATTGACTTAGGTATAATCTTAAAACCCAATGGGACTAAAACTCATATCGAGGTTTTCTTAACTCTTAGGGATAATTTCGGGTAACCTGGGTTGGCCCATTATGATAATAAATAATTTACATCAACTCGTTGAAGAACAAACGAAAAAAACACCTAATGCCATTGCCTTGCTTTATCTTGATAAAGAGATGACTTATGCGCAATTGAATTCTCAAGCCAATCAACTTGCGCATTATTTATATTTAAAAAATCCGGCGCCGGAAGAACCGATCGCTATTTGCATGGAGCGATGCTTTGATCTGTTTGTGGCAATTCTTGCTGTTTTAAAAATGGGCTGTGCCTATGTGCCCCTTGAGCCTCGTCACCCATCAAAACGCTTACAAGGGATTGTTGAGGACTGTCAGGCCAGGATTGTTTTGACTCAATCCCATCTCGCCTCAACCTTTGCCGATTTGTGTGTTGAAAAAATTCGCATGGATGTAGAACGCGATATTCTTAGAACACAACAAACAAACAACCTTAATTTTACTATCGCTCCTGATCGCTTGGCCTATATTATTTATACCTCGGGTTCAACAGGCAAACCCAAGGGAGTTTGTATAGAACACCGAAATGTCTGTAGTTTTTCAGCCGCTCAGACCAAATTATTTCCGCTTGCCCCTCATGATAAAGTTCTTCAATTTGCTTCCATGAGTTTTGATGCCTCCATTTTAGAATGGACCCTTGCTTTTCCTCAAGGTGCATCTCTCTACCTTTTGCCCACTTCAGCACGGAAAACCGTGCTTGATGCACTTATGGAATGCCTACCAAACAAAGAAATTACTTTTGCTTGCTTAACCCCTGGTGTAGTTCATACACTCTCTCCTGAGCTCTTACCTGCACTAAAAACTTTACTCGTTGTTGGTGAAGCTTGTACAGAGCATGTTATTTCAGGTTGGCACGATCATGTACACCTTGTGAACGCCTATGGTCCAACCGAAACAACTGTCTTGGCCACTGCTTTTTCCTGCGATCTTAATCATCCTGCTGCAACGCTCGGATTCCCACTTGATAATACCACTATCTATATTCTTGATGAACACATGGAACCTGTTTCTACTGGCCAGAGTGGTGAAATTTACATCGGTGGTAAAGGTTTGAGTCGCGGCTATTTGAATCGACCTGACTTAACCGAAAAACATTTTATTCTTAATCCATTTAAAGGAGGTGAACGTCTTTATAAAACGGGCGATCTTGGCTGTTATCTTCCCGATGGTGCAATCAACTACCTGGGTAGAAATGATAATCAAGTTAAAATTCGGGGACATCGTGTTGAACTACAAGAGATTGAGAAAGTTTTGCTAACATTTGCTCCTTTTAATGATCTTGTTGTATTGAAGGATCCAAGTAACAAAGATCGGCTTATTGCATTTGGAAGCCCTGATCTCAGCAAACTTGGATGGGATGAAGAAATCATCATGCAAAAAGCAAGCGCCTCCTTACCTGCTCATATGATACCGGAAACGCTGATTTTTTTAGATCGACTTTCCTTAAATGCCAATGGCAAGTATGATAAAACAGCCTTATGCAAATATTACTACGATAGAAGAGAAAAAGAACAACTTGTTTTTAGTGAAGCACTATATAACTCTACTGAAGAAGTATTACTTAAAATTTGTAGAGATTTACTTAACTATGATGATTTATATCTCACGAGCGATTTATTACAAAACGGTTTAGATTCAATTATGATTCTTCAGCTTATTTCTCGCCTTCGTAAAAGAGGCTTCTCCATTCAACCTAGGCAAATTTATCAAAAACGAACCATTCAAGAAATTGCAAGGATTATAGAAGAAGACTCGTATCGTCACGTTAGCACTTCTACGCTTATTCCAAACCAATATTTTAATTTATCACCCATCCAACAATGGTTTTTTGAGTATGAGTTTATTAATTACCATTGGATACAAGCGGGATATATTGAAATTCAAGATCCAGAATTAAACATTACCCAACTGGAACGTGCATACCAGGATCTACCTAAATACCACCCAAGTCTGAATTTACACTTTTCAAAAACAACGATGGGTTGGCAGCAAGCCTATTTTGTAAATTCACCTTCCTCTTTACCCCTTTCTGTGATCCCTATTGGTGATCTTTCTGACATTAAAAACTACGCTAAAAAACTTTCTCACGCGATCTCAATTAAAATAGGTCTACTGACCCAAGCACTTTTATTTCATCAATCTTCTT
>JAKBBU010000020.1 GCA_021808365.1 Pseudomonadota bacterium | reverse complement strand
GAGGATGCTTCTATGCTAGTTGTCAACTTTTTTAAACCGCGTCTTCCTGCCAAGGCAACCCAGAACTCAAAATTGCATTGGCCCAGATCACGAGCTTTCTCATGCACGCCGTCAACGCCACTTTGACCGGTTTCCCTGCCTCAAGATGCCGCTGATACAACGCTTTTAATCGCTCATTATGTTGCGTCGCAGCACCCACAATCACCATATACAAATGCGACCTCACATCTCGACGACCTCCTTTTATTCGGCGCTTTCCTTTCATTTGTCCACTATCCTGATTCATCGGCGCTAGCCCTGTTAATGCCGCTATCTCGTTCTTACTCACCTCACCGAGCTCTTTGAGATAACTTAATAACATCACTCCAGTAAACTCCCCTAGACCCGGGATACTCATTAAAAGCGCTAATTTCTGCTTCAGGCCTTCTTCTTGACTGACCCGTTTCTTCAGCTCTTTTTGCGTCTCCTTAATCTGCTCTTTGATCGTCTTTAACGTTTCCTTTAAAGAATCTTCAATAAACGACCCCGTTGATTCTTTCAATCGTGAATCCAGCTCCACTTTGATTTGCTTTAAATCATCTAAATGCTTCGATAATTCTTGCAATTCCTCTTGCGTCCTTTCCTTTAATAACGTCGGTTCAAACCTCATCGTTTCCCCATACTGGCAGAGTATTTTTGCATCAACCGCATCCGTTTTACACCGTACATTCATCGCTTTTGCAAAATGACGACTTTGATAGGGATTAATCACCATCACTTTAAATCCATGCGCCACCAACACTCGGTGCGCTAATCGATGATATTTTCCCGTCGCCTCCATCACCACTCGGATCTCACGATCTAAGTCCTTCACATGCTCTTTCAGTGCTTCTTCCTTGTTTTCTATCGTCGTCAATTTACCCGCATGATAAATATCTAACTTTAACTTGGAAACATCGATGCCCATCGATATAATCATTATAAGTCCCTCCTTTCATTCAGGTATACGTGCTCACAGCACAAGCTTCTATTCGAAATGTCGGACTTGTTTAGGGTAAGGGAGCTCGCATCCTCACAGCCTCGAGGGCTTTGACAACAACGCTCTCCTTACCCTGAACCCCTGTGTCTAGCTTATCACAGGTCATTTCAGCATACCTGACAACACTCCTAAGATCTTTTTTGTGTCATGCCCAGATGGATACAGTAATAGAGGGGAGATCCAATGAAATTTTTACCTTCCCTTGCGAAATCAATAAACTCATGTTAGATTCAATACTATAGACTGCGCTATGTACCATGCCTAGGTTTCTTAAGGAAAGTCAGAGTGGGAAAGCGTCAGATTTTCAGTTACCGACTATTAGATTTCCGGAGGTTCCTAAATGTGTTACAAATTATTTGCAGCTGTTTTCATCATCCTTGCCTTTGGTATGGGGGTTTTAGCGGTACTGATGCCTGCAGCACCACAACCCTATGTTGCCATGCTGATGAAATTCTTTGAAGTTTCTATTCCTGTTTTGGCCGTAGGTGCTTTATTGAAATACATTTGCTGCTGTGGATCACATAAAAAATGCTGTACGAAGGGAAAATGCTGCTGCAATAATGAAAAGTGCGGCACTGAAAAGACAGAATGCAATAAATAAAAAGTGTAGGAGTAGGTTGGGTTATGCGAGTGCGCTAACCCAACCTACATTTTTTCCATTAATACCTTCCGTATCGTCTCCTCATCACGCATCTCAACAGCTATATTTAATCGTGCCAATAGCGCAGCGAGCTCATTGGTGTTTAAGCCAGGTTCCTTGGCTTTCATAATTTTTGGATGTGCTGTCGTTTCAGCTTCATCATAAGCCATTAATCGTTCTTCATGAAGCTCCTCATTTGGAAGCAAACCAGTGATCGTGATTTCAATATCACCATCAGGATGATCTTCATCTTGAACAGAATGTCCGGCGAGATGGATCATATTACGAGCGAGGTCAATGAGTCTTACAGGCTCACCCATATCTAGAAAGAAGACATCGCCTATTGATGTCAGACTACTTGACTGGATCACTAACTCCACAGCTTCATGGATGGACATAAAATAATGGGTCATTTCAGGATCTGTTACTGTGACAGGGCCACCTTGTGCAATTTGTTCTTTAAATAAATGAATGAGAGGGCTATTTTCACTTAATAGATTGCCCAAGCGCACTGTACAAAAATGTGTTTGATGTTTCTGAGATTGAGAACGTTGGGCAAAATCGTGCACAATTAATTCAGCGAGGCGCCTTGTTGCGCCCATCATTGTTGTTATAGGTTGAGCTGCTTTATGAGTGGAAATTAAGACGAAGGTTTCAACGTTTCTATCAAATGCAGCTTGAACCATCGTCAATGTGCCCCATACATTATTACGCAGCGTTTCTAAAATATTGGCTTCAATTAAAGGGATCTGTTTATAAGCAGCTGCATGATAGATCGTTTGTACACCGTGTTTTATGATCAGTTGTGAAATCAAACTCGTATCTTGTGTCGATCCTAAACAGGTAATTATTTTACAGCGGGTTATTGTATGTAATAGGCGGTCAATTTGATAAAGAGCATGTTCGCTCACTTCAAGCAGTACGATGCAAGCCGGGTTCCAGGCGATGATTTGACGACATAATTCGGAACCTATAGAACCGCCGGCGCCAGAGACCATGACAACTTTACCGGCAATAGAGGATTTGAGAAGGATGGGATCGGCGGCTACCGGATCGCGTCCAAGTAATGTGTTGATATCTATACGGCAGACTGTATTGGGATGACGACGGTAAGGGATTAATCCTCGTGTATGTTCTTCTTTCCCAGCACCTAAAAATACAGCCATGATGATCAATGGCGTGTAAGCCAATGAGACCCAACCCACAGAAGCCGACGGCCATTTGATGCAGGCCCAAGCAAGTGGTGCTAGCCAGACTAAGTTAATGAATGTGAATAACAGAGTGACTGATTTATGGCCTTTTCTTCGTTCACCTTGCCAATGACGTGAGAGTCGTTGAAACACGTGACTCCGATGAGCTTCATGCCAACGTTCTCCACGAGCCATTCGCGTAAGCAGAGTGACAGTTGCATCGGTCACAAATGCAGCAGTCAAGACTAACCATACTGCATAGTTTAACCAACCAGCCTGGATCGTCAGAAGAGCTAGGGCAAGGATGATGAAGGCCAGCCAGGTACTTCCGATATCACCCATAAAGATCTGAGCAGGTGCCCAATTGAGTATTAAAAACCCCAATGTTGCAGATGCTGTGCAAAGCAGTAAGATCCAAATGGGTTCTCTGAGGGCTTCAGGATGTATGAAAATAATCAATGTTGCAGCGATCATCAACATTGAAAAGGCTTGCATGCCGGCAAGGCCATCAATGCCATCCATAAAATTGAAAAGATTGATCCACCATACGCTACTAAATAATAAAAAACTCAACAAAATCAAACAACTGAGGCTGAATGCCTGAAAATGAAACATACTGTGTAATAAGAGCAGTAGTCCTAAACAGATCACAATCTGAAGCCCAAAGCGTATTCGTGCAGGTAAATGATGGATATCATCCAGCATTCCAATGAGGGCAAGCGGTAGAGCTAATCCAAGTATGGTTAAAAGTTGAAAAGATCCCCAGGCGAGATAAAGACCGACGAATGTGGTTGCAAGTACGATGCCCAAGCCGCCACCTGTGGGTGTTGGATGGGTATGGCTGGAACGGTGATTAGGAATTTGAACTAATCTTAAGGGTTCACCGTATCGTAAAACGATCGCCGTGAGGCTGAAAGAAACTAAGCCAACCATGATGAGCAAGGCAAAAAGTATCATTTTATTTTCTCGATGAAACTCGAAAAATCAGGATGATGTTTTACCGGTGTAAATTCAATGACTTGATAATCGATCAAATTGTGAAGGTAGAATGGATCTGCTTTTAGAAATACCTCTAGGGTTGATCGGTTATTTAATTGTGAAAGTAATACACCGCCAGTTCGCGGGTTTTGAGGCCCTGATGCAATTAAGAAATTTTTTCGATAACCTTCGTCTAAATGTGCGCGGTGGGCAATAAGATATTGATCAATGACATCTAGTTTTTCTTTATAGGAGAGTAAGATAACAAACATAATGTTCTCGATTAATTTCCTGGGGGTAGACATGAATGATACAAAAAAAGTCACGCTTAATGCAAGGTTGGATTGAAATCTCAACCGACCGGTTTTCTAGGTGTTTTTTAGAATGATAACGTCTCTGTTTTCCAAAGTTCTGAATTTTGCTTGTTTTATTGACAACTTACAGCTTGGTTGAGTATAATCCTATTGTTTTGTGACGGATAACTCGAAAACGATAGCGCGTAGCCCAGCAACAATAAAAAGAATTGAAGAATAAGAGGATTTTATGCCATATCAAAACAACCCTTTTTTGTTTGAAAAAATGAGGGGCACCCCTCAACCAGAAGTTTTTCAAGAAGAATTACTCCCACTTTCGGACTTGGTTTTTTCAAGTTCCAATCACTTAAATTTAGTCGAGATTTTAGTGAATTGTTATGAAGAGGTATTAGAACGACTAGGAAAAGTATCTAAAAATGATGGAAAAGATCGACTATTCACAGTCCTTAGAATATTGGATCCCATGCCTCATGATGAAGAATATACCGACGAGCAAATTGCCAATATTGTTTTATCTAAACAATATAGTGATGAACAAATTGCCGCCATTATTTGGGGAGTTGAATCAGGTTTAATTGCTAAAAAATTATTTGAACGGGAAGGTAAAAAAACAAGGTCTTTTCTTGATTTTTCAAAAAAAGAGATGGCTGCTTCTTTAATCGTTAAAATCGGATTTCTTGTGACAAGCTTGATGGCTGCGTCACATTATGCTCAACCCCTTTCTGAGGAAGATCCCGATTACTCAATCTATTTAATTGCGTTTTTAAGTGAAGCAATCCTTTTTTTAGATAGCTCATTTGACATGGGCAATTATTTGGTTGAACTTTTTTTTCATTATAAGGAAGTTTTTCAACGTATTTCTATTCGAGAACTATTGAAATTAAGCGCTTCTCTTTTTTTAGGGTCGGCCGCTGTCGTGCCTCTGCTCGCTTTAGAGGGGAGTATTTTTTCTAGAATGAGCGTCATGGTTTCAATGTTCAGTGTAGGTACAATTTATTCGTTCAAAATTTGGAAAGTGTTATCTGACTCTCTTTGTCCAGAGGGAACTTTAGAGAATGCCAGAAAATTAATCTTTAAAAAATCCATAAAATTAGAGCATATTTTTGAATCTTTTGTAGAACGAAAAAAGATTCCATTTTTTGAAAGTCGGGAAGATTGCGAAAACATGGTCTCTGATTACTTGCAATTACTCTGTTATTCTTTAGAAACAAAAAAAATCGAGCCGAAACCTTTATGGAGCGCTATAAAAATTTATAAAAATAGATTAAATAAATTATTTGATTTGATTCTTTTTTATTGTTATTTTTCTTTAATTCTAGAGCTCGACAATACTGAGCCTACGCCCTTTGATAAAATTTTTAAGGGACCACGTGTTAACTTTTTAACCTCGCTTATTTTTTTTATTGGGAAACATAGCGTTGCAGTTTTTTTCAATTTGGCACCCTTTCTTGTTAATTTTTTATCTTCATTCAAGTATTATTCCAATGCTGGGGAAAACGATAATCTTTATGAGACTATTCCCTTGAGTTTTTTTTCAGCATTAGCGCAAACGATTCCTTCTTTTTTCGCTAGTATTTTAATGATTGCTTTAATCAAAGGAGAAGCTCTTCAATCCCTTCATGAACTAGGGTATTTATGGTGTTCAAGGCTTTTTAATTACCAACCTGAGTTTGGTCGAGTGTCTTGGTGGTCGGCGATTAAAGAATCGATTATTACGGCGGTTGAATCTGTTTTATTTGCGTATCTTTATAATTTTACCGAGTCATCTATTGGTAGTGTTGCGCAAATTCATGTTGAGCAAGCGCAAGAAGAATGGCAGAATATACTTATGAATCACGAGGGTTGGATGTTCGCTATGACTCAATTTAGAGAGGCTTATTCACTACTTAATTATGTGGCTGAATTTTTGAGTTGGTCTTTTATCTGGGCCACAGTACATAGTAAGACCGTGCTTAATTATTTCGTGCTTTCAAGGATTCTTTTAGAGCGGGTATTACCAGCTTTATTTAGTTTTGCTAAAAATCTTATTTTTCCTCACGTATTAGGGCCTTTTATTTGCAACTCTTGTCAAGATGAATTCATTGAGAGTTCAAAATTATCTGCAAATGAATTTCTTGCCAAGTTAGGTGTTTTTTCGGGTGATTCTGAATATGAAATTGAGGATATAGACAATATTCTAACTGCTAAATATAGTCATTATGGAGAAGAGCATAAAGGCAAGGAGCGAAAACAACATGGCTTTCATCGCTTGAGTTTTTTAGCAAGACAGGAAGCTAAGGAAGAAGAGCGTATTGAGGAGAGGCTTAATCAATCTGGATTTTTTAGCTCAAGTGTTTCTTTTCTTAAAAAAGGATTGAGCACATTGGGTTCTGCTATTTTATATATGGGTAATTCATCCTAAGTTCTTTCTTATGTCCTGATCTTGTTTTATCATTAAGGCCATTCAAAAAATGGAGCAATCATGGATCAGACTATTCAAGCGAAGATGTTGGTAGCCGCAAAGCTTGCGATGGAGCGCGCTTATGCGCCTTATTCGCAATTTCACGTGGGCGTTTGTGTGCTCGGTGATGATGGGCAACTTTACAGTGGTGGCAATGTTGAAAATGTCTCCTATCCTGTGGGTAATTGCGCGGAAGCAAGTGCCTTAAGTGCCATGGTTAATGCAGGTGTTCGCCGTTTTCAAGCGGTGCTGATTGTGAATGCGACGGATCGTGCTTGTTCGCCCTGTGGTGCTTGCCGCCAACGGTTGCGTGAATTTGCATTGCCCGATACGCCTATTATTCTTGCCTCTTCTACTCATGGAATTGAAAAAACTTACACACTGGAACAATTGCTGCCAGACGCGTTTGGTCCGGAACATTTGGGAGGTTAAATGGATTTTAAATTGATCTTAGCTGCGATCCATAAGCACGCACCTTCATTTAAGCCGTACTCAGCGATCATTCTCGGTTCGGGTCTTGGTGATGTGGTAGAGGTGCTCACCGATCAAATTATTATCCCTTACTCTTCTATTCCTGGGTTTCCGATCAGTACTGTGCAAGGTCAGCAAGGTAGAATGGTTTTGGGATTATTAAATGGGAAGCCTGCGGTTTGTTTGCAGGGGCGCCCACACCGTTATGAGGGTGATCAAGATAAAGCTTTTGTCCTCTTGATTAGAACCTTAAAATGCTTAGGCTGTGAAGAACTCTTGGTGACGAATGCAGCAGGTTCGCTGCGAGAACACGTTTTGCCAGGCCGTTTGATGCTGATCACCGATCACATTAATTTTCAGCTTGTTAACCCTTTAATTGGACCTAATCAAGATGAGTTTGGTCCACGCTTTTTTGCGATGGATCCTGCATATGACCCAATTTTAAATAATCGTTTAAGAAGAGCTGCACAACATTCTGGCATTGCATTAGCGGAAGGTATTTATTTAGCTGTTATGGGGCCAAATTATGAAACGCCTGCAGAAATTAGAGCGTTTCGAATTTTAGGTGCTGATGCCGTAGCCATGTCACTCGTGCCTGAGGTTTTAGTCGCAAGGCATTGTGGTTTAAGGGTTGCAGGGATTTCAGTGATTTCGAACTTGGCGGCAGGTTTAAGTTCGCATCCAGCAAATCACGAAGAAGTGTTAGCAGTGGGGGCTGTCGCTGCGCAGCAACTTAAAAAACTCATTCTTAGCTTTGCAAAAGAGGGTGATGTGGGTGAATCAATCCGAAAATGACGATCCACAACCACAGGTTGTTTTTGCATTGGGATTGCTGATCACAAATTGCTCGCCGTTGATATCAGTTTTAAAATCAATTTGAGCACCTGCTAAATATTGACTACTCATAGCATCGATAATAATGCGCACCTTGTGTATAAGGGGTTCATCTTTTTTATTTATATCGCTCATACGTCTATCTCCATGAGATAGTCATCTTCATTCATATTGGTTACCTCTTCAAACGTAAAACCATACTGAAGGCCCGAGCAACCGCCGCCTGTCACAAAAATGCGCAATGCGAGCGCGGGATTTTGTTCTTCTTGGAGCAAGGAAGAAATTTTTTCCAGGGCGCTTGGAGTAAATTTGATGAGCGGTGCCCCACCATTTTCGGGTATTAGAGCGGATGCAGCTAAATCTTCGGACATTTCACGATCAGCAGTAGAATTTGACATAGTGGCTCTGAATGAAGGAGTATTGTCTAATTATCTCTTTTTTTACCCAGGGTGTCAAAAGTAGCATGGATGGTTTTATCAATGTTTTCCTCCACTTGGATCAATTTCTCGGGCCTATTGTTAAAGAATACGGCGCGTGGACTTATATCCTTTTGTTTCTTATCATATTTTTTGAGACAGGCCTAATCGTTTTCCCTTTCTTACCAGGAGATTCCCTCCTGTTTACCGCAGGAACCTTTGCAGGGATTGGTTATTTCAATGTTAACTTTTTGGTTGGAACGCTTGTCGTTGCCGCGATTTTGGGAAATACTCTGAACTATGCTCTTGGGTATTGGGTTGGTCCACGCGTTTTCGATCGCGAAGACTCTCGGTTTTTCAAAAAAGCTTACCTGGATGAAGCTCACCTTTTCTATGACCGCCATGGTGGCACAGCCATTGTACTAGCGCGGTTTGTCCCCGTTTTACGTAGTTTTGCCCCCTTTGTCGCTGGGATTGCCAAAATGGACTATGGGCGGTTTACTTTATTCAATATTGTGGGTGCTATTCTCTGGATCAGCGTACTGATCTATCTGAGCTATTTTTTTGGCAACATTCCCTTCGTACGGCAAAATTTCAGCGTGGTCATCTTGAGCATTGTAGCTATCTCAGCCATACCCATGATTTTGGGATATCTCCAACATCGTTTTAAGAAATCTTAACTAAAATCGAGTAAAATGAATCTTATAGAAAACCACGGGAGCCCGTATGTTCAGTTTATTTAAACGTATTTTTAGTCGTGTTGACAAGCGTTATGTCAGTGAAACGGATCGTTTTTTGTCGAAATTGGATCGCGAGATCCCACTATCTGCTTCACAATGTAAAGAAATTCAAAAACATGCGCGGATTTTTAAGTTGCGAGATCGGGCTGAAAAATCTTCATAAGTGTCAAGAACACGTAGGTTGGGTTAGTACAGCCGAAGGCTGAGCGTAACCCAACAGTTTCGTTGCACGATTGCATTGTTGGGTGACTCGCCTATGCTCTAACCCAACCTACATGTTGATATCCAACCACCGATCCATCGTCGCGTAGGCCTCATCAAGTCCCGTTTTTGCATGAGCTGAAAAAAGTTGCGTGCTCGCTTCAGGATGATACAGAAGATGATTTTTAACCATGATCAGAGCTTGATGAGCTTGATTCCGACTTAATTTATCGCACTTATTAAGAAGAATATGAAGAGGAAGGCGTTGCGCCGTCGTCCAAGCAATAAAATTTTGATCAAGTTCCTTGAGCGGATGGCGTATATCCATGATCAAAAAAACACCCTGAAGACATTGCCGTTGCTCTAAATAAGCTGCCAAGGTTTCTTGCCAACGTTCCTTCGTTGTTCGTGAGACTTTTGCGTAACCATAGCCGGGTAAATCAACGAGGCGTCTTTGTGCATCAAGTTGAAAAAGGTTGATCAATTGAGTCCGCCCAGGTGTTTTACTCGTTTTTGCGAGCGTCTTTTGTGTGCAAAGTGTATTTAATGTGCTCGACTTTCCAGAATTAGAACGGCCTGCAAAGGCAATTTCATATCCTTCGTCAAGAGGAAGATAGTCAAGCGATGGGGCGCTCATCATAAATTTAGCGGCATGATAGAAAGGGTTCATTTAGGAATATTCCTGAGTATTGGATTAATTATGAACGCAGTATACTCCTTTGGTTCGATCTTATCCTAAAATTTTAAGTTTTTTTGGCCTTTCCGATCGGTTGGGATTCAAAATATGCCTGCTTTCCAGTTTGACTGTTGAGTAAACAGAAACTCCAGTATAGACTTGACTCCGTTCTCCAAACAGATGTTTGGTCTTTAGTGATAATTTACAAGAACTCATTAAACTTATCGCGATGGGGAGTATTAAGGGAGAAAGGGCCGCAGCATCCCCTTAATGTGAGCTGAGGTTCTCTCCTTGGCGAAGCATCTGAAAAAGTTGCCAGGTTTCTAAAAAAAAAGCAGAGGAAAGGTTATGCCTGCACAGAAAACAAATTTAGAAGAGCTGATACGTAAAACGGCTTACCTGTTTAGTAAGTACGGTTATCACAATACATCAATTTTTGACATCGCAAAGTTTTGCGGCCTCAGCAAGGCAAGTGTGTACCACTACATGTCGAGCAAGGAAGCCTTGGGTTGCGCGGTGATCCAATATGCCCATCGAGAAGTGCGAGAGGCGATTTTTCGTCATGCGTATACGGCACTTTCGGAAAAGGAAAGACTCATGAACTTCAGCGATGCGCTCAAGAATTTTTTTTGCGAGCGCGAAGGCGGATGTTTGTTGGGTAATCTTGCTCTTGAAGTGACAGGTGTTATACCTGAATTTGAACGTTTGATCCGTGTTTATTTCGAAGAGTGGGCTGAAGCGTTGAAGCTTTTATTTAAGCCCAAATATGGTGAAGAAAAAGCTATAGAACTCGCGCAAGACGTTATTGCTCAAACGCAGGGTGCTGTAATGATGCTTCGTTTGTTCAAAGATAGGGGACATCTCGAGCGCGTTGTAGAACGTTTGAAAACGTTACTTTAGGAATTCACATCTCCGAATAATTTGGCCCGCCCCCACCCTCAGGCGGTACCCATTGGATATTTTGCTTGGGATCCTTGATGTCACACGTTTTACAATGAATACAATTTTGCGCATTGATCTGCAAACGTGGCTCTTGTGCTTCATCAACGATCTCATACACACCAGCAGGGCAATATCGCTGCTCAGGTGCATCGAATTGTGCTAAATTGACTTGGATAGGAATATCTTCATCCGCAAGTTTAAGATGGCAGGGCTGGTTCTCAGCATGGTTGACGCCACTTAAGAACAAAGATTCTAATCGATCAAATGTTAAATGATGGTCAGGTTTGGGATAGACAATTTTTTCAGCTCTTGCGGCAGGTATGAGTGAATCATGATCCAATCTCCTGTGTTTTAAAGTCCAAGGTGCTTTTCCATGCAGTACATAGGTTTCAAGTGCAGAATACGCAAGGGCTGGTAAAAGTCCCCAATCAAAAGCAGGGCGAATATTTCTCACTGCACGTAATTCAGACCAAACCCAACTTTGTTTTAACCGAAGTGGATATTGTTCAAGTCGAGGCGGTGCGCCACTTTCTAAAGCTTCTGATAGCGCTTCTGCTGCCACCATGCCTGATTTCATCGCGGTGTGAGATCCTTTGATTTTAGGCACATTTACAAAGCCCGCGCTGTCACCCACTAAGATTCCTCCTGGAAAAACCAGTTCAGGGATGGATTGAAATCCACCTTCATTGAGTGCGCGTGCGCCGTAATACAATCGTGTCGCATCTTTAAAGATGGGTTTGATTGCAGGATGGGTTTTAAAACGCTGCATTTCTTCAAAAGGGCTCAAGTAGGGATTTTTATAATCGAGACCCACGACAAAGCCAATGGCTACACGATGCTGATCGAGATGATACAAAAATGAGCCGCCATAGGTTTGGTGATCCAGTGGCCAGCCTATGGAATGCATAATGCGTCCGAGATGATGTTGCTCAGGTGAAATTTGCCAAACTTCCTTGATGCCTAGCGCATACGTTTGAGGTTGGCAATGTGCTGTGAGTTCATATCGCTTAATCGCTTCTTGCGTCAAGGATCCGCGGCAGCCTTCTGCCAGAACAGTTTGGCGAGCTTTCAGATGCATGCCAGGTTGATAGGTGTCTTTCGGCTGCCCTTGTTTATCGAGGCCCAGTGGACCGGTGGCAACACCACAAACATGGCCAGCATCTGTGTAGAGGAGTTCAGCCGCTGGAAATCCAGCGTAGATTTCAACCCCTAATTGTTGTGCTTGCACTGCCAGCCAACGGCAAAGTAATCCTAAACTGATAATATAATTTCCATGATTGCGCATCGGTAGAGGTGTAGGGAGTGTGTAAGCACGTTTTTCAGTAAGGTAGAGGAAGTGATCATCGTTTGCTTCGACATGAAGCGGTGCGCCGCGTTCTTTCCAGTCGGGAATGAGTTCGTTGAGCGCTCGCGGTTCGAAAACAGCACCGGAGAGGATGTGTGCACCGACCTCAGCTCCTTTTTCGAGAATGCAAACATTGCAGTTTGGGTTGAGTTGTTTGAGGCGAATTGCTGATGAAAGGCCTGCGGGTCCTGCGCCCACAATGATGACATCGAATTCCATTGTTTCGTGTTCCATAGGGGTTCTCCATTTTAGTTTAATGTTTAGTGATAACAGGGAAGGCTACACCAATGCCACAACACGCATTGGTGTAGCCTTCCCTGTTATCACTAAACATTAAACTAATAAACCGTTTGACTGAAGTCTAGTATTGACCTTCGGACTAATAAACGTCAAGATCCCTGAATTATCTTTTTCCACTGATAGGGTGAGTATATGAGAATTCTCGTCACCGTCAAACGAGTGATCGACCCCTACGCGCGGATCCGCGTGCGAGCGGACCACACAGGCGTTGAGACTGCCCACGTTAAAATGGCAATCAACCCCTTTGATGAAATTGCGCTTGAAGAAGCGGTGCGTTTAAAAGAGAAGGGCGATGCGAAGGAAGTGATTGTGTTAAGTGTGGGTTCCTGTGCAAGCCAAGAGACATTGCGTGGCGCACTTGCCCTTGGGGCAGATCGTGCAACGCTCATTGAAACGGATGAGGATCTCCAGCCACTTTCGGTAGCAAAATTAATTCAAGCTTTTCTTTTGATCGAATCTTGCGATGTTGTGTTGATGGGTAAACAGTCCATCGATGGTGATCACAATCAAACAGGACAATTACTCGCCGCTTTGTTGAAATGGCCACAAGCAACGTTTGCCTCAAAAATTACACCTCAAGGTGAATATCTTGAGGTCGTGCGTGAAGTCGATGAAGGTTTAGAAACATTATGTGTCAAACGACCCGCGGTAATTACTGTTGATCTTCGTTTGAATGAACCGCGATATCCCACCTTGCCCAACATCATGAAGGCGAAACAAAAATCATTGGCAGTGTTAAAAGCAAGTGAAATGAATGTCGATTTGCAGCCGCAAATTAAAATTTTGCGTGTCGATGCACCGCCTGTGCGCAAAGCAGGGGAAAAGGTGAATAGCGCTGCTGAATTAGTTCAAAAATTGCGAAATGAAGCGAAGGTGATTTGATGAGTATATTAATCATTGCAGAAGAACATCCCTCATCATTTTCCGCGATCACACCAGCCTTGGTCAGTGCAGGATGTCAATTAGATAAAGATATTCATGTGTTGGTTGTCGGTGAGCATCATGCAGCACTTGCACAACAAGCTGCAGCTATCAGCGGCGTGACACGCGTGTTGGAAGCACCACAAGCGATTTACGCGCGAGGCGCAGCAGAAAATAATGCCGCATTAATTGCTGATCTTGCATCGCAATATAGCCATATTTTAGCCTCAACAACCACTCGAGGTAAAAATATATTACCTCGTGCAGCAGGCTTATTAAATTGTGCGCCGATTTCAGATGTGATTGCGATTGAATCAATTGATACATTTATTCGGCCGATTTATGCGGGCAATGCACGTGCAACGGTGCAGTGTTTATCACCGATTAAATTTATGACGGTTCGTGCCTCATCATTTGTAAAAGCGCCAGAGGGAACAGACGTTGCGCCAATTATTCCAGTGACAGCCGCATTTGATTTGAAATTGTCAGAATGGATCAATTGTGAGAGTGTGCCTTCAGAGCGGCCTGAATTAGGTTCTGCACGTGTTGTCATATCAGGTGGACGTGGTTTAGGCAGTGCAGAGAATTTTCAATTATTGTCGGGTATTGCGAATCTATTGCATGCAGCCTTAGGGGCGTCGCGTGCAGCAGTGGATGCTGGTTTTGTTCCAAATGATTATCAAGTGGGGCAGACCGGTAAAATTGTTGCACCGGATTTATACATTGCGGTGGGTATTTCAGGCGCGATCCAACATTTGGCGGGTATGAAGGATAGTAAGGTGATCGTTGCGATCAATAAAGATCCTGATGCGCCTATTTTTCAGGTTGCCGATTATGGATGGGTGGGTGATTTGTTTGAAATTTTGCCGCAGTTGGAAAGTGAGTTAAAGAAAATTTTATAAGAGGAGAACGTTTGTGAATATTGGTGTCCCAAAAGAAATTAAAAATTTTGAAGGTCGTGTAAGTTTAGTGCCCGGTAGTGTGCGTGAATTGGTGCACAATGGTCACCGTGTGATGATTCAAAAAGATGCTGGAAAAGGCAGTGGTTTTACCGATGAAGATTACATTACTGCAGGTGCGCGCATTGTAGATACGGCAGAGGAAATTTTTGAACAAAATGACTTGGTTGTTAAAGTGAAAGAACCTCAAGCCCAAGAATGGAAAATGTTGCGCGAAGGACAAACATTATTTACTTATTTGCATTTAGCGCCTGATCCTGAACAAACGAAAGGATTATTAGAATCGGGTTGTACGGCAATTGCTTACGAAACTGTGACAGATGATAAACGTGGACTTCCATTGTTATCACCGATGAGTGAAGTAGCAGGAAGAATGTCGATTCAAGCGGGTGCGCATTGCCTTGAAGCCGCACAAGGTGGCAAGGGTGTATTGCTCGGTGGTGTTCCTGGTGTGTCACCCGCTAATGTTGTGGTGATCGGTGGTGGTGTCGTTGGATTAAATGCTTTGCGCGTTGCCGTGGGTATGGAAGCACAAGTGACGGTAATTGATCGCTCATTACCACGTTTACGAGAATTAGATCTTTGTTTTGGTTCGCGTATTCACACGGTTTATTCCACACAAGATGCTTTAGAACACTATGTTCAAAGTGCTGATTTAGTGATCGGTGCTGTTTTAATTCCTGGTGCAGCCGCACCTAAATTAGTGACGCGTAGTATGTTGGCACAGATGAAACCGGGTTCGGTTGTTGTGGATGTGGCCATTGATCAAGGCGGTTGTTTTGAAACCAGCCATGTCACAACACATTCTGAGCCAACTTACATGGTTGATCAGGTGGTTCATTATTGCGTGGGCAATATGCCAGGCGCTGTACCACGTACTGCATCCTGTGCGCTCAATAATGCAACATTGCCCTTTGTATTAGCTTTGGCGAACCAAGGTGTGAAATCTGCATTAGCCGCTGATGCGCATTTGAGAAATGGTTTGAATATTCATGCAGGGCATTTAACTTATGCGGCAGTTGCTGAGCATTTAGGCTTGAATTTTCTATCACCTGAAAAGGCATTAGTCTTATGAGTACAGGGTGTTTTTCAGATCAAAAAAAATCGATTCCTCTCTTTGTGGTCGAAGAGGGGGATTTTTCAACGTGGGTAGCCTCGCAATTGGAATTAGTGCGACGTTGGTTAATTGCTGCTGATTTCAAAGGGAAAGCCGGAACATTTTGTTTAGTACCTAATTCACAAGGTCAACTCCAAGCGGTGGTTGTTTGTGTGAGTCGCCTTGATGATTTGTATGGCTTGGCAGCATTACCCTTGAGATTGCCTCAGGGCGTGTATCACTTGCATGATCACACGCATGCGTTTGAACAACTTCTGGGCTGGGGATTGGGTTGTTACCAATTTACACGGTATAAAAAAGCAGAATCTACGCCTGCGCAGATCACTGTTCCGTCCGGCATTTCACAGCAACGATTGGAAAATATTCTTTCGGCTATTTATTTGGTGCGTGATCTTATTAATACGCCAACGGAAGATTTAGGTCCAGAGCAACTGGCCCAAGCGGCGCGTAATTTGGCCGATGAATTTAATGGGGATTATTCAGAGTGTGTCGGTGATGAATTATTAGAGCAGGGATTTAATGCGATTCATGCGGTGGGTCGTGCAAGTCCACGTGCACCGCGGTTAATCGATTTGCATTTTGGAGATCCCAGAGCACCTGCAATTACTTTAGTCGGTAAAGGTGTTTGTTTTGATTCAGGCGGTTTGGATTTAAAAAACGCCAGCGGCATGTTGACGATGAAAAAAGACATGGCCGGTGCTGCACATGTGCTGGGTCTGGCGAGGATGATTTTAGTGGAGGCCCTGCCGGTACGATTGCGTGTTTTAATTCCAGCCGTTGAAAATGTGGTATCAGGTAATTCATATCGTCCTGGTGATGTGATTAAAATGCGTTCGGGTAAAACGGTTGAAATTACAAATACGGATGCAGAAGGTCGTTTAATTTTAGCCGATGCACTGCATGCAGCGGTGGAAAAGAAACCAGAATTGCTGATTAATATCGCTTCATTGACTGGCGCTGCACGAGTGGCCTTGGGTACAGATTTAGCGGGGTTATTTTCAAATCAGGATACGCTGAGCTCGGCGATTTTAGAACAAGCTAAAACCGTGCAAGATCCCACATGGTTGTTGCCGCTTTATAGTCCTTATCGTGATTTATTAAAGAGCCCAATTGCCGATTTTACAAATGCGGTTGAAGGTGGTTATGGTGGCGCGATTACAGCGGCTTTATTTTTACAGGAATTTGTACCGGAAACGATCCCATGGATGCATTGGGATATTATGGCTTGGAATAATTCGCAAAAACCAGGTCGGCCTATGGGCGGCGAGGCGATGGGGATACGCGCGATTTTTGGATATTTACTAGAGAAATATGGAAAAAAATAGATGATATTCACCGAAGAGCAACTCATGATCCGCGACATGGCTCGTCAATTTGCGCGCGATGAATTGCAGCCTCTTGCGCAAGAGCGAAGCAAAAAAGCTGAATTTCCCTTTGATGCTGTGGCTCAAATGGGAGCGCTGGGTTTCATGGGGATGTTGGTTCCACCCGAATGGGATGGCACCGGTGCTGATTATGTCGCATATGCTTTGGCGGTTGAAGAAATTGCAGCCGGCGATGGATCATGTTCAACAATCATGACAGTGCATAATTCTGTGGGTTGCATGCCGATTTTAAAATATGGTACGCAGATACAGAAAGAAACATTTTTAAAACCATTGGCTCGTGGCGAAGCCATTGCTGCGTTTTGTTTAACAGAACCACAAGCAGGATCGGACGCGTCAAATTTACAAACGCGGGCTGTTAAAGATGGAAATGATTACATCATTAATGGGAATAAACAATTTATTACCTCAGGCAAACATGCTCAGACAGCAATCGTTTTTGCAATGACCGATCCCAGTGCAGGAAAAAAAGGAGTAAGTGCCTTTATTGTGCCGACAAATACACCGGGCTACCAAGTTTTGCGTGAAGAAGAAAAAATGGGATTGCATGCTTCTATTACTGCGGCGATTGGTTTTGAAAATATGCGTTTGTCCAAAGATTTATTATTGGGTAAAGAAGGTGAGGGTTATAAAGTTGCACTCAGTCATTTAGAAGGCGGCCGAATCGGAATTGCTGCACAAGCCGTAGGTATGGCCCGTTCTGCTTTTGAAGCCGCACGCCAATATGCAAAAGAACGCCATAGTTTTGGTAAGGTCTTATTTAAACATCAAGCCATCGCATTTCGTCTCGCCGATATGGCCACTCAAATTGAAGCTGCACGTCAACTCACACTTCATGCTGCATCCTTAAAAGATCAACAACAACCCTGCTTAAAAGAAGCCGCCATGGCTAAATTATTTGCCTCAGAAATGGCAGAACGTGTTTGTCATGATGCGATTCAAATTCACGGTGGTTATGGTTATTTACGTGATTTTCCTGTTGAACGCATTTACTGCGACGCACGTGTTACCGAAATCTACGAAGGCACCAGCGATATTCAACGCTTAGTGATTGCGAGGCAGTTAGCGGAAGAGTAAGCGACGGTCAGGTATGCTGAATATTCTTGAAGACTGTCATCCTTCTTCCCGGGAATCCAGGATATCGTCATCCCGGGATTTAGTGGTTCTTCGCGCGTACTCGCGCGTTAGAACCACTTAATACCCGGGATCCAGTTTCAAAAAAGATTTTTTCATTATTAAGGAGCAAATCATGGAACGTCTACAAAAAGGCGAACAACTCATGTGTGAAATTTTTGGTGAAGAAACCGTAGAATCTTATAACCACAATCTAAGCGCAATTTCACCGTCCTTCTTAAATTTTTTAAAAGGAACATTTGGTGATATTTACGCTGAAACAGAGTTAGATCTAAAAACAAAAGAGATCATTGTATTATCAAGCCTCATCACGCAAAAAGACACGAAACCACAAATCAAAGTTCATATTAAGGCAGCAATTAAGGCGGGTATCACGCCGAAAGAAATTTTAGCTCTAATATTGCACTTAGTGATTTATGTCGGGTTCCCTTCCACCCTCAATGCTTTAAATACAGCAAAAGAAGTGTTTGATGAGCTTGGGATTGACATAATAACGGAACAATAAAATGTGTAGGTTGGGTTAGAGCAGCCGAAGGCTGAGCGTAACCCAACAAACATCCTGCAAAAATTCGAGATCAATTGCTTCATTATTTTTTCAACCCTGTTAATTCAACCTCATTTCCTTCGGGATCAAAGATATAAAATGACCATCCATATCCTTGTGCACTATACCGTTCACCATATCGATGAAGAGCTACATCATGTTTTTGAAAATAGTTTTGTAATGATTCATAGTCGAAAGGGTTTATTCTCAAACAAAAATGCTCAAGATTTTTTCCTTCCATAGTTAATGGATCATTAACTTCTACTAAGTCAATTAAATTTTCACCAATGCGCACTTGTGTCAAATTAATTTCAGATTGCTGCTTTTCAACAGCGCAACCTAAAATATCGCAATAAAAATGTAACATTTTTTTTGTGTTTGAAGTTCTTAATACAATGTGATCGAGGCCAACTACTTTGAAGTTCATCATTGAGTTCCTTTAAATTAAAATTTCGTGGAAGGATATACTTCGGCTTCGCTCGGGATAATGATTTATAGGGTAACCTTTAAACCTTAACGCACAGTTCATAATGATGAACTTTAATGTGCATTCGCTTTTACCACTCCACATTCACCAACTCCCGATAAGACCCAATCATCTTTTGTGTAATCTCTCCAATCGGAAAAATTCGATCATCAAGCTGCGAAACAGGTTGAACTTCCGCAGCAGAACCTGTGACAAAGATCTCATCAGCTTCTAATATTTCTGCAGGTAAAATATATTTTTCTTCCACAGGAATTTGATGTTGATGTGCTAACTCAATAATGGTTTGTCGCGTGATGCCATTTAAAAAACAATCGGGTATTGGTGTATATAATACGCCATTTTTTACCATAAAAATATTTGAACTGGTGCATTCGGCAACATAACCGCGGTAATCTAAAAAAAGGGCATCATCAAAACTTAAGTTCTCTGCTTTATTTTTAGCGATTGTGCAAATCATATATAACCCGCTAGCCTTGGCACGAACAGGAGCCATGTTAGGTGCTGGGCGAACCCAATCAGCCCACATGAGTTTAAGGCCTTTTTCTACCGGAGAATAATATGAATTCCAAACCCATGCAGCAATAGCAACATTGACGGAATTACCTTTTGAAGCAATTTTCGAGGATTCTGGACCATACCATGCAATCGGTCTTACATAGGCATCGTTCAGTTCATTTAATTTTAAAATTTCTTGAGCAGCTTGGTTTAATTGTTCAACAGAGTATGGAATTTTGAAACCCAACATATTTGCCGACTCATGAAGTCGTTTGTGGTGTTCTTCCATTTTGAAAATTCGCCCTTGATAAGCGCGCTCACCTTCAAACACGCCGCTGCCATAATGTAGTGTATGCGTGAGAACATGTATTTTTGCTTCAGTCCAAGGGACAAATTGACCATTCATCCAAATGAACCCAGGTTGTTGATCTAAATTATTCATGTGTTTTTTCTCATGTGTCTATGTTCATATAATATTGAAGCTTGCTCCAAATTACCATAGCCGCCAAAAATTTCTTGACTCTTTCAAAGAATCTATGTTATACTAATCAAAGTTTAATTTTTTTACGAAAGAGAAAGATTTTATGTTCGGCTTTAACAGCATGGTCCAAATTATAAACAGCATTATCGTGGTGGTAATTACCTCCGCGAGGTGCGGGCCTATGCGATAAGAAAGCCTAGGCTAATCGGGAAAACCCCGCACCTCCTTAAGAGATGCGGGGTTTTTTTTTAGCTTCGAAAAAAAGAGGATATATAAAATGAAAATGAATGGCGCACAAATCCTTCTACATGCCTTGAAAAATCAAGGAGTTGAGAAAATTTTTGGGTATCCAGGTGGGGCAATCATGCCCACCTACGATGCGCTGCATGATTTTTCATCTGAGATTCAGCATATCCTCGTACGGCATGAGCAGGGTGCTGTTCACGCGGCCGAAGGTTATGCGCGCCTCAAAGGTCGGGCGGGTGTCTGTCTTGCAACTTCAGGCCCTGGCGCGACTAATTTAATTACGGGAATTGCCGATGCTATGCTCGACTCAGTTCCCTTGGTGTGTATCACGGGTCAGATCGATTCAAATTTTCTGGGTACAGATGCGTTTCAAGAAGCCGATATCATTGGAATGACCATTCCTGTGACCAAGTGGAATTATCAAATCACACATGCGGATGAAATTCCAACCATAGTTGCCAAGGCATTTGATATTGCACAAAGTGGTCGTCCAGGCCCGGTATTATTGGATTTTACAAAGGATGCGCAATTTGAAGAAATTGATTATATACCAGCACCCCATGTGCCTCAACAAGCAGCATTAACTTTTGATGCTACGCATATCACGCAAGCTGCAGCATTAATCAATGAAGCTAAAAAACCATATTTATTGGTTGGGCATGGCGTCATTATTTCAAAAGCACAAAAAGTTTTGCAGGAATTTGCAGAAAAAGCAGGGATCCCTGTGGCGTGTACATTATTAGGTTTATCAGCTTTTTCAACAGGTCATCCTTTATATGTTGGCATGTTAGGCATGCATGGAAATTATGGGCCTAATGTATTAACCAATGAAGCAGATCTCATCATTGCGGTGGGTATGCGGTTTGATGATCGTGTCACGGGTGATTTATCTTGCTATGCAAGACAAGCAAAAGTAATCCACATTGATATTGATTTAGCCGAAATCAATAAAAATGTTTCAACAACCCTTGCGCTGGTTGCTGATGCAAAGTGTGCCTTACAAGCATTGTTACCCTTGATCAAGGTGAATCAACATGAACAATGGCTGGCGCAATTTAATGATTGTTATCGCCAAGAATATGAAAAAGTCATTGCAAAAGAAGCTTATCCAACATCAGGCGAAATAAAAATGGCCGAAGTGATTCATGTGCTATCCGATAAAACAGAAGGTCAGGCTATTCTCGTGACCGACGTTGGACAGCATCAAATGATAGCAGCACGTTACTATGATTTTAAAACATCAAATGCGCATATCACATCAGGTGGGTTAGGTACGATGGGATTTGCATTACCTGCAGCAATCGGAGCTCAATTAGCTGAGCCTGATCGCTTGGTGGTTGTTGTCGCAGGAGATGGTGGATTTCAGATGAATATCCAGGAATTAGGGGTGATTGCTCAGGAGAATTTGCCGATCAAGATCCTCGTTTTAAACAACAGTTTCTTAGGGATGGTGAGGCAATGGCAGGAATTGTTTTTCGAAAAACGGTATTCATTTACCGAACTTCAAAATCCAGATTTTGAAAAAATTGCACAAGCATATGGAATTTGTGCGGAATGTGTCAGTGAAAGAGAACACTTAAGATCGGCAATGGATAGGTTTTTGGCAAGTCCAAGTTCTTATTTATTAGAAGTGAGAGTGGAGCAACAAGAAAATGTTTTTCCAATGGTGCCTTCAAAAGCCGGAATCAGTCAGATTAGATTAAATTAGCTTAGGAGAAAACATGCAAAAATATATCTATGTTTTATCAATGGTCACAGAAAATAGTTTAAGAGTATTGCAACGCATGGCTGGCATTTTTGCCCGCCAGCGATTAAACATCGAACAGTTAACGGTGTTTGAAACACCCAATAAAGGTGTTTCCTGTTTCAATGTCATGATTTTTGGTGATGAAAAAGTCACCCATCGAGTCATCATGCAACTTCAGCGCATTGTTGAATTGCACGAGGTGAAAATCAGCAGTCGGATCCCGCTGTCCCGATCTACTGATTCTTTTAGAGACGCAGCATAAAGTAATTAATTAAAGAGGAGAACGACAATGGCAATGATCAAATTTGGCGATATGAATGAAATGGTTGTTACTCGTGAAGAGTTTCCACTTTCAACGGCACTAGAAGTACTTCATGATGAAACCATCGCAATTGTAGGTTATGGCGTGCAAGGTCCGGCGCAAGGCTTAAACTTGCGGGACAATGGATTTAATGTGATCGTCGGGCAGCGATCAAACACAGCATCTTGGGATAAAGCCATAAAAGACGGGTGGGAACCTCAAAAAAATCTTTTTAGTCTTGAGGAAGCGTGTAAAAAAGCGACGATTATTTGTTACTTATTATCCGATGCTGCGCAAATGCAATGCTGGGATCAAGTTAAACCTTATTTAACTGCCGGAAAAACACTGTGCTTTTCACACGGCTTTGCAGTGACGTATGCAAAACAAACCCAGGTTGTACCGCCTGCAGGGATTGATGTTGTCTTGGTGGCCCCAAAAGGTTCAGGTCGTAGTGTCCGTAAATTGTTTTTGGAAGGAAAAGGGATCAATTCCAGCTATGCAATTTACCAAGATGCTACACGAAATGCTGAGAAAAAAGCATTAGCTTTAGGGATTGGTGTAGGTTCAGGCTATTTATTTAAAACAACCTTTAGACATGAAGTTTATAGTGATTTAGTGGGTGAACGCGGTGTGTTAATGGGCGGGCTTGCAGGACTCATTGCGGCACAATATGAAGTATTGCGCAAAAAAGGCCATTCTCCGAGTGAAGCTTTTAATGAAACAGTCGAAGAATTAACACAAAGTTTAATTCCGCTGATCAGTGAAAATGGGATGGATTGGATGTTTGCCAATTGTTCTACGACAGCCCAGCATGGTGCGCTGAAATGGATGAAGCCTTTTAAAGAAGCAGCATTACCTATTTTTGATGAACTTTATGAGAGTGTTGAAAATGGGACGGAAGCTGCCGAAGTGATTGCGGATAATAGCCAATCTAATTACAGACAGAAATTAGATGATAAATTAACGCAATTACGTCAAGAAGAGATCTGGCGTACTGGCGAACAAGTGCGAAAACTGCGTCCAAATGTCAAAGTGTAAAGTGAGGGTCCTCCTATGTATCAACTCGTCGATTTTGTGACAAAAAAGTCTGTATTACCCCATAATATGGTGTTTACGGGCGAGAACTCACCCTGGGAAGTCCAAATGGATTTGGGCAAAATTAAAGACGAGTTGTACATTAATTATTTTAAGACTATCCCTCCTAGCTTGTCAAAATATTTAAGTTTAATGCCGATTCAGACAGGCTCTAATTTTGTTTCCTTGAGCGAAACAGCAACACCCTTGGTTAAAAGTAAGGTATTAGGGCCTGAATTAGGGATTGATCTTTATTTTAAAGTGGAAGGTAAAAATCCAACGGGATCATTTAAAGATCGTGGTTCTGCTGTGGATATTTCAGTGGCAAAAGAAATGGGCGCAAAGGCCGTGATTCTTGCTTCAACAGGAAATATGGCGGCTTCTTGCGCTTGTTACGCAGCGGCAGCTCACTTGCCTTGTTACATTCTCGTGCCTGAAGGCGTTCCCATGGGGAAATTGGCACAAGTGATCGCGTTTGGTGGCCACATTGTGCAAGTGCAAGGTGGTTATAATGAGGCAGCATATCTTGCTGAAAAAATAGCCGATCGCATGGGGTTTTATTTAGCGGGTGATTATGCCTTTCGCGTGGAAGGGCAAAAAACAGCAGCTTTTGAAGTGGTGGAGCAATTATTTTTTCAGTCGCCTGATTTAGTCATTGTTCCAATTGGGTGTGGTACGAACTTAGCTGCTTATGCAAAAGGATTTGATGAATATCGAAGCCTAGGTCTTATTTCAAGCGTCCCTGCATTGATGGGTGTGCAAGCACAGGGCGCTGCTGCCGTGGTTAATAGTTTTGAGAATCATCAAAATACCATCACTGCATTGAATGAAATAAATACCGTGGCTTCGGCAATTGCAGTTTCTCATCCTATTGATGGTGTTAAAGCGTTAGAAGCAATTTATAGCACGAAGGGTCGTGCTGTATCCGTCAGTGATCAAGACATGCTTCAAGCACGATATCGCCTATCTTCAGAAGAAGGATTATTCGTAGAAAGTGCTTCGGCAGCAACCATAGCAGCTTTGTTTAAAACAGCGGCGGCGGGTCAATTGGAGGCTAAAAAAATTGTTTGTGTATTAACAGGCGATGGTTTAAAAGATGCAAATGTTTTGCTACAGTCTTTTGAGAAAACGCCGACTATTGAGCCTTCAGAAGACGCATTTTTAAATTTTTTACAGGAAAGAAAATAAAATGACCAAATTAAATCGATACAGCGCGACAATCACCGAGCCTCGTTCACAAGGTGCTTCACAAGCGATGCTCTATGCAACGGGTCTGACCGAAGAGGATTTAAAAAAAGCACAAGTCGGTATTGCGAGCATGTGGTATGACGGAAATCCGTGCAATATGCATTTGCTTGATTTAGCAAAAATCGTCAAGCAAAGTGTGCAAGAAGCCGGTTTGGTGGGCATGGGGTTTAATACCATTGGTGTCAGTGATGGGATTTCTATGGGAACTGCAGGCATGCATTATTCATTGCCTTCGCGTGATCTGATTGCCGATTCAATTGAAACGGTGATGGGTGCACAATGGTATGATGGTTTAATTGCTATTCCTGGGTGTGATAAAAATATGCCAGGGTGTTTGATCGCCATGGGTCGACTCAATCGCCCAAGTCTCATGGTCTATGGTGGCACAATTGAACCTGGTTTTTTACGTGGAAAATCAATTGATGTGGTTTCTGCGTTTCAAAGTTATGGTGAATATTTAAGTGGTGCTATTGACGATGCACAGCGTCAAAAGATTATTCGCCATGCTTGCCCAGGCGCTGGAGCTTGTGGTGGCATGTATACAGCTAATACGATGGCGTGCGCAATTGAAGCTTTGGGTATGAGTTTACCTTACAGTGCTTCAGCGCCTGCACTGCATCCTGAAAAACGGGATGAATGTTTACGTGCCGGTCAGGCGATGTATCAATTGCTTGCTCAGGATATTAAACCTTCGGATATCATGACGCGAAAAGCATTTGAAAATGCGATTGTTACAGTGATCGCGCTGGGAGGTTCTACCAATGCCGTATTACATTTATTAGCGATGGCTGCTGCGGTTCATGTGCCTTTAACATTAGATGATTTCCAAGCCATTAATGCGCGCACACCGCTTCTCGCTGATTTTAAACCTAGTGGGCATTATGTGATGGCAGATCTACATCAATATGGCGGAACGCCAGCCATGATGAAAATGTTATTAAACGCAGGCTTGTTACATGGTGATTGTTTAACAGTCACCGGGAAAACCTTGAAGCAAAATTTGCAAGATGTGCCGAATTTAACATCGGATCAACCGATCATTCATCCATTGAATGCACCTTTGAAAAAAACAGGGCATTTACAAATTTTAAAAGGTAATTTAGCACCAGAAGGTGCCGTAGCTAAAATCACAGGCAAGGAAGGTGATCAATTTACTGGGCCTTGCAAGGTATTTAATTCTGAAGATGAAATGGTAGATGCTTTAGAAAAAAAATTGATTGCAAAAGGCAGTGTAATTATTATTCGTTATGTTGGACCGAAAGGCGGGCCCGGCATGCCCGAGATGTTGAAACCAACCTCTGCGTTAATCGGTGCAGGATTACGAAAAGATGTGGCTTTAATCACCGATGGTCGTTTTTCGGGAGGATCGCATGGTTTTATTATTGGTCATGTTTCACCCGAAGCGCAAGTCGGTGGTCCCATTGCTTTATTGAAAGATGGTGATGTAATTACCATTGATGCACAAAAAAATACGATTGATGTGTTATTAAGTGCAGACGAACTTGCTGCACGGCGGACACAATGGAAGCCTTTTCCTTGCAAGGTAGAACAAGGTGTATTGCGAAAATATGTTCAATTGGTTTCATCAGCAAGTTTGGGATGTGTGACGGATGGATGAGGATTTTAGACTTTTCGTATCGGACCAGGATACTTTGCGACTAATGGATCAGCAGTGATGAGTGCAATACCTTCGACGATAGATTGAGCAATAAGAATTCGGTCAAAGGGATCTTTGTGGATTGAAGGTAACCCATCGATTGCAACGGCATGTTCGCTTGTAATGGGTAATTCACTGTACCCATTGTCGAGTAATCCTCGCCGCAAGATATGTGGATCCACCCGAAAATCTTCTCGTTCTAACCCATGCTTAATTGTAATCTCCCAAAGACTGGCGGAGCTAAACAGTAGTTCGTTCTGAGGATCTGCAAGCAATGAACGAGCGGCGGAGGAGAGTTGTTCAGGCTGTCCAGCTGCCCAAATAAGCAAGTGCGTGTCGAGGAGCAGCTTCATGAGTCGCCTCCAAACAGATCCTCAATTTCCTTACTACCCATACGGTCAAAATCGTCCGGCACAGCAATTTCCCCACTCAAGAAACCCAAGCGACGTACTTGTTTCCCTGTCGGGGCGTTTAGCGACATGACCTTGACCAATGGTTTACCTGCTTTAGCGATAATGAAGGATTCTCCCTTGGCAGCTTGCTCAACAAGTCGGGAAAGATGTGTTTTTGCTTCATGGATGTTGATAGTTTGCATGATTTATCTCAAGTAAGACTAAGCTTTATTAGTTTAGTTCAGTTTGGGTGATATGTCAAAGGTTTTTGCCTTGATTTATCTTTTTTTCATTTCCAACCTATCTAAAACCTCCTTCGTCGTCAGAATTTCATTCGCTGTTCGGCCTTTCATGATCGATAAAGCTTGAGTATGTTGTTCGGTTGTGGGTGCGCCACAAGCATCCTCGACAATGAGGACTTTAAAATTATTGATCATGGCGGTATTCGCGCCAAATAAAATAGCATTATTTGTTGAAATACCTGTGAAAATAATTTCTTCTATTTTAAGTTTTACTAGCGCCTCAAGGAGGCCACTGCCATGAAAGGGGTCGCCATATTTTTTATTAAATACAAAATCTTTATCTTTTTTAAAATTTAATTCAGCAATAAATTGTGCGTCTGGTTGATCGATTAGAAATTTTTTATTTTCTTTGATTGTTTGAGCAGTAGGTGCGTACTTAGGTAAGCCAGTATAAGTGTTATCAAAAGCTAATCGAATAAAAAATATCGGCAAATCAGCAGCACGAAAGGCGTTAATCAGTGTGTTAGTGTTTTCTATAATTTCAGGATGTGCTTCTAAATATTGTGCGCATGCGCCAGTTTTTGCAATGCCTTCAATGTAGTCAATGACGAATAGTACTTTATTGAGTTTCATGTTTTTATGATCTCAACCCGACAAATCAACCAACTTCACATCAGAAACTTCCAATGGATGCCCCATAAAATGCGCAGCAACACGAGCAAAGCGCTCTGGAGAATCCGTCGCGAGAAATTCAATGCGGCCTTCGATCATTTCAGAATGAAAAAGTGCGCGTTTGAATAATTCATCTTTAACAGCATGGGCTGTCATTTCTGAAGCGTCCACTAATTGTAAGGTGTGGCCCACAACACGCTGAATGGCTTGGCGTAATGTTGGAAAATGCGTGCATCCGAGAACGAGTGTGTCGGCATCTTCAATATTTTTTAAAAGCGGTGTTAAATATTCTGAAATAATACGTTCAACCAGCGGGCCGCTTAACCAACCTTCTTCGGCCAATGCAACAAAAAGCGAGCAAGCTTGGCTGAACACGCGAATATCAGGATTGAGCGCATGAATTGCTTTTTCATAGGCACGATTGTTCGTGGTGCCCTCTGTTGCAATGACAAGGACTGATCCTGTTTTCGTCATTTGTGTGGCGGCAAATGCACCCGCATGAATAACGCCTAAAATCGGTAAATCTGGAAATTGAATGTGTAATTGGGCAAGGGCCAATGCAGAAGCTGTATTACAGGCAATGACGACCATTTTTACGCTGTGATCGATGAGAAATTGAGTGGCTTGCGTCGCATAACGCGTGATGGTGGTTTCGCCTTTCGTGCCATAGGGCAGACGGGCGGTGTCACCTAAATAAATGAAGGATTCATAAGGTAATTGTTCACGCAGGGTGCGTAAAACGGTGAGGCCGCCGACACCCGAATCAAAAACGCCGATCGGTGAATTGCTTTTGCTCATGAATCGTTCCTATATCATGGACCTTTTTTCTTCGGGCCAAGAACCATGATCATTTGCTTGCCTTCTAAGCGAGCAGATTGTTCAAGCACACCATGTTCTGTTAAATCACCTTTCAGTCGTTCCATCATCTGCATGCCAATATCTTGGTGAGCCATTTCTCGGCCACGAAAGCGCAGCGAAATCTTCACTTTATCCCCTTCTTCAAGGAAGCGGATAAGATTGCGAAGTTTAACTTGATAATCGCCTTCATCCGTCGCAGGGCGCAATTTAATTTCTTTAAGTTGCGTTTTACGTTGTTTTTTGAGCTTTTTCTGCTTGCTTTGCTCATAGAGCAACTTGCCGTAATCCATGATTCGACAAACAGGCGGATTAGCATTGGGTGAAATTTCGACCAAATCTAATTCTTTTTCGCGGGCCATCTCAAGGGCTTTTTGTGTGGCAACGATGCCCACTTGTTCGCCGTCTGCATCGATGAGCCGAACTTCTCGCGCCGCAATCTCTTGGTTGAGACGGGTTTTCTTTTCATTACTAATTATATGACTCCTTCAAGGTTTCTTGTTTCAATTGCACAACGAAGGCTTCTTTTGAGAGAATACCCAAATCCTCGCCGCCCTGTGTACGCACGGCAAGAGTCTTCGTTTCAAGCTCTTTGTCCCCGACCACTAAAAGATAGGGGATCTTTTGCAAGGTCTGTTCACGAATTTTAAAGCCTATTTTTTCATTTCTCAAGTCGACTTCAACACGGATACCCTCAGCTTGCAAATACCGTTGAAGTTCAAGCGCAAATTCGGCTTGGCGATCCGTAATATTCATGATCACGGCTTGAACGGGCGCGAGCCAGGTAGGAAATTTCCCTGCATAATGTTCGATCAAAATACCGATGAAGCGCTCAAAGGTGCCTAGTACGGCGCGGTGAAGCATGACCGGTGTTTTTTTGCTACCATCTTCAGCGATGTAATGGGCACCCAAGCGTTCTGGCATTTGAAAATCAACTTGGAAGGTCCCGCATTGCCAGCTACGGCCGATGCTATCTTTCAAATGAAATTCTAATTTTGGTCCATAAAAAGCACCTTCACCAGGATTTAATTCCCAAGGTATTTGGGCGGTATTGAGAGCGGCTTCCAAGGCTTGTTCCGCTTTATCCCATAATTCTTCAGCACCAATACGGGCTGTAGGTCGTGTAGATAATTTGATCGTGACATCGGTGAATCCAAAATCTTGATAAATTTGGAAGAGGGATTGAGTGAAATGCACTACTTCAGATTGGATCTGATGTTCTGTGCAGAAAATATGCCCATCGTCTTGCACAAAACCGCGCACGCGCATCAACCCGTGCAGAGCACCGGATAATTCATTGCGATGACAAATGCCAAATTCCGCATAACGTAACGGTAAATCGCGATAGCTTTTCAAACCTTGATTGAAAACTTGAATATGACAGGGGCAGCTCATCGGTTTGATCGCAAAATCGCGGCTTTCCGATTCTGTTGTAAACATTTCATTGCTGTATTTATCGGCATGCCCAGAACGTACCCAGAGGCTGCGATCGAGGATCTGCGGCGTTTTTATTTCGCGGTAACCTTGTTGTTTTTGAATCTTGCGAATATAAGCTTCGATCACTTGGTACAATGTCCAGCCATGCGGATGCCAGAACACCATGCCCGGTGCTTCTTCTTGCAAGTGAAATAGATCGAGGGCCTTACCTAATTTTCGGTGATCGCGTTTTTCAGCTTCTTCTAAGCGCACTAAATAAGCCTCGAGGGCTTTACTGTCGGTCCAGGCGGTGCCATAGATCCGTTGGAGCATTTCACGATTAGAATCACCTCGCCAATAAGCGCCTGCAACTTTCATCAGTTTAAATGCTTTCAAATGACCTGTACTCGGAACATGTGGCCCACGGCAAAGATCGGTAAAATCACCTTGCTCGTAGAGCGAGAGTGTTTCACCCTCAGGAATGTCGCGAATAATTTCAGCTTTATAGTGTTCGCCCTTGTTCTCAAAGAAAGTAATCGCTTCATTGCGCGAGAGAGTGAAACGTTTCACCGGCAGATTAGCTTGTGCCAATTCGGCCATGCGTTTTTCGATGAGAGCGAGATCGCCGAGGGTGAAAGCGCGTTCAAAGGCAAAATCGTAGTAAAAGCCATCTTCGATCACAGGGCCGATAGTGACTTGCGCCGTTGGGAATAATTGTTTGACGGCTTGCGCAAGTAAATGCGCCGTGGAGTGGCGAAGGATCTCAAGTGCTTCAGGACTTTTAGCTGTGATTAAGGTAAGATGAGCATCGTTTTTGACCAAGGTGCTGGCATCGACGAGTTGATCGTCGATTTTTCCAGCGATTGTGGCTTTGGCAAGCCCAGCGCCAATGCTTTGGGCAATATCGGCAACGGTGATCGGTTGATCAAATATTTTTTCTGCGCCATCGGGCAGGATGATCCGGGGCATGGTTGGTCCTCTAAAACGCGATGGGACGATTCTAACATACTCAGCGAGTGTTACTATGGCAGATTATGAACTAAATGCACGTAAATTGCTTTGCCCCATGCCGGTAATTCGGACGCAGGATAGGATTAAGTCGTTGCAGCATGGTGATGTTTTGACCGTGACGTGTACGGATCGGGGTGTGTTGCATGATATTCCGGCTTGGTGCCGGGTGCATGGCCATGAGTTTTTGGATTCGCGCACGGAGGGGCGGGAGATTATTGTGAGAGTAAAAGTCATAAAATTAGGGTAGGTTGGGTTAGCGTAAGCCCAGAGGGCGTCGCGTAACCCAACATTCTTTAACAATTTACCGATGTGTCCGCATAATGCGAGCTTTCTCCATCGCCCAATCTTTATCCCGCTCAGCAGCGCGTTTGTCGTAGTCTTTCTTGCCCTTGGCAAGCGCAATTTCAATCTTCGCTTTCCCATCTTTCCAATACATCGATAGCGGAACCAAGGTATAGCCCTTGCGTTCTACACTGCCGATGAGCTTATTGAGCTCTTTTTTATGCATTAAGAGTTTACGCGCACGGGTTGGTTCAGGCAAAACGTGGGTTGAGGCTGAAAGCAGAGGCGAGATGTGAGCATTGATTAACCAGGCTTCGGCGTTGCGGATATGCACATAGCTGTCGCTCAGGTTGCCCTTGTTAGCCCGCAAGCTCTTGACTTCCCAACCGTGGAGCACGATACCTGCTTCGAAGCGTTCTTCGATGAAGTAGTCATGCAACACCTTTTTGTTCTTGGCGATGTTGGTTGTAGAACTCGGGGGCTTGGCGGCCATGATTTTCTCGGGATTTAGGTATTTGTTGATTGTAGCGTTTTTGGGCGTGGGAGGGAAGGAGAAAAGAGCTTCAATTTAAACGTCCGCTTAATAGTCCTTTAAGGTTAGTTGTGCATAATGCCTCTGGTTGGGTTTGAAAAGTCCAATTTTATAAATAAAAACAATTATCACTAAAAAACAAATTAAAAGAGGCAACAGCATGTCTAATCAAGTATCAGCTCAATCTTTATTAATCGAAGCAAAGCAACTTCTAGAGAAGCAAGCGACAATAGTCACTCAGGTCAATGCTCAAACCCATCATGCAGAAAACAATCAGCTTTCTTTGAAAAGAGATCCAAGAAATCTGAATAAAAAAGATGAGTCAAGGTACGAAACAACCATACAAATACCCAAGAAAAGTGATGGTAGTCAAAGCGCTGTTGCCCTCATCGAATTATCCGTTAAAGTGAATCAACAAAGTGAAATTTATCAATTGAGGTTTATTCAGAAAGATGGTGAAAAATTCATACAAAAAGACATTGAAATAGAAAATAATCAAATTAAAAAAATAAGCGTTTCAAGTGATTCGTTAAAAGAAGTTTTTGAATATGAAAATGATGAGTTAAAAAATTACTCTTCTGAAGGGAGCCAATCTGAAATTGGTTATAAAAAAATTGTTAAACTGTTAGAAAAAGGAAAAGCGCAAGAAGGAAAAGAAGAATATGAAAAATCAATCAATCCTTACAATGGTAAAGCTCATTTTAGTGAAATAGAAGGTAATGCTAAATATTCAGCAGGTCTTTTTTTGCAGAATATCAAGGGTGATAGTTTTTTTGATTATATTATGGATAAAATAAGTCAAGTTACAGATAAAAATAAACAAGAGATAACGATTGGTGTCTTAAATGACTTTGTGAGTATATTTAAAGCCGTTGATGATTATCATGCGCAGGGCTATGTTCATCTTGATTTGAAACATGATAATTTTATGACCGATGGAAAAAACTTTGTCATTATTGACCATCTCAGTAAAACAGAAATTAATAGTCATGCGCATCGATTGACGACAAAAGGGTTTACACACCCCGATCGTTTAAGGTTAAGGCCTGTGTTAGCGGCTAAAAAACATGATTATTATTCGATCAGCGTGATGCTTGAGCAATGTATTCTTCAAATTGGCATTGAACTCATTGGCGATGAAAATTCTTCTTTTAACGATGCGCTAGAAGCAATCACCAAGAACTCTGAAATTCAGAGCGCGATAAAAACTCTGATTGCTGATCTTAAAGAAAAAGAACTTGATTCTTTAGAATCATCGATAGAAAAAATTAATTCTATTATTCAATTAATTAATCAACCTGAATGTGAAGTAAAAGTTGAAGAAAAGAAAGTTGTTTTATTATCACAGGGTGATAATCCTGATCAAAAAATCAAGACTTTTTTAAAGCTCCATCTTGGAGAGAGTGAGCAATTTTCCTCGCGCTTGTCTACTTATGAAGAACAGTCAAGAGAGTTTCCTGAAAATCTGAAAAATGTGGCTAACCTTAAGTCGGCGCTTTTGAAACTGGCTGAATGTCATGGAGAGCCTCAAGAAATCGAAAGTATTAAAAAAGAACTCACGGGTTGCATTAATAAATTTGGGTTTATTCAAAAAAAATGGTTTAATGAAGATGCTGGAAAAATTTTTGCATCTATGGAAAAATCGAACGCACCAAGCCATGTTGAGAAGAGAGGAATGTTCCAGCGTAATTCTAACTCGATGGAACAATCAAATTACCAAAACAACGTTCCTCAGATAAAAGTTGGTTGTTCTAATTAGTGCTTAAAGAAGCTATCAAATATAAAGAAAGTTTAATTACTTATTGTCAAAAAAATCATCCTTTTTCTGAAGGGATGTTAGATTTGCTAAATGCAAGTTTGAAAAAGTCTGTCTTCCTTTGGAGCATCAAGCATTCTGTGCTGTTTGAGTGTGTTCCAGAGGAGGTTAAGAATGACCTTACTTCGTAACCGTCAGATAAACCACCCCTATTTTTAGTTTATTTAAAGTGTCAAGGTGTTGGCTGATTAACCGCAGCGAGGACACTTTATGAAAAGCACGAAC
>JAKBBU010000019.1 GCA_021808365.1 Pseudomonadota bacterium | reverse complement strand
TTTGCCTAACCTTCAAATAATGTAGTGACTAAATAAAAAAATATAATAAAATACAGCGAGTTACAACTCGCCTCCGCTAAAAAATGCGGAAGTCAGGAGTTAATAAAAACTCCTTCCTTGGAAAAATCGTCGATTTCTTCCGTTTCTTTGCACATTCTGCAAAACCAGAAGCAGGAAATCAGCAAAAGCCTGCACCTTTTGGTGGTCCTCGTTTAAATATCGGTGAGGAAGGGCTTTAATTGGGTTTCAAATTGACTCCCAAGGCGGCGTTTTAAAAAAATCAATGGGGTGACGAACATGCACCCCATTTTTATCATAGGGCCGTTCTAAATTTCCAACAAGCTGAATTACACGTTCAGGTTTCAAACGCGAGGCATAATATTCCAAGCTTTTTGAAATAGTATTATCTGTATTTTTTACTTCAATTAAATCCACAACGCGCCCATCAATCACCGTGGCAAAATCAACTTCTCGCCCTTCTTTGTCGCGAATATAATGCAATTGACAGCGATAACCATAATAATCTTCTAAAAAATGTAGTCGCTTTAACAAGGTTGTCGCAACTAGATTTTCTAAACGCATACCTGGATCATCGGCAGTATCAGCATTATCATAAAAATAAAATTTAGGTGGCTTTTGAATCGCGCGTGGGATCCGAGTTGTTAATGGATAAATTGAAAAACCTAAATACATACGCTCTAATACGCCAAGCCACGACTTCACAGTTTTCGGTGAAATTTGTAAATCTTCCGCTAAATTTGAATACGTAATTAAACCACCAACACGCTCACGTAAGGATTGAACAAAAAGCTGTAAAACTTGGATATTGCGAATATTTTCTAAATCACGCAAATCTTCTTGTAAAACACGATCAAAACGCTCACGTCGCCAACGTCGAGCTTCGCGCTCATCATTCGATAAAAAAGGTTCAGGAAATCCACCTAAAGTCAGTAAACGTCGATACGCTTCTTTAGGTATCATCCCATGTGGAATTTCATCCAGTGAAAAGGGATGCAAACGCCAATAATGATAGCGCCCAAGCAATGAATCCCCGCCCTGCCGGTATACATCCAAACGTGCTGATCCTGTCACAAGATATTGTTGATCGAGCGGCTTTATATCATAAACGCCCTTGATCCATGACTTCCAACGGCGGTATTTATGCAATTCATCAAAAACCACTAAGGGTGTTTGAGCCATCCATTGCTTCTTTAAAATTGCTTGGCGATCTTCATCCGCATCCCAATTGAAATACTCGCAGGGCGTTGGATAATGATCAAACAAGGCGCGGCTTAAGGTGGTTTTTCCCACTTGGCGGGCACCACCAATAAAAACCATCTTTTTTTCTAAGTCTTTGATAATAAAAGGATATAAATAGCGCTGCATTCAATGAACTCCATAACAGCCATGGCTGTTATGGAGTATACTCCAAAATGGCCAGATTTGCCACCCTAGTGTTATCCCAGTACCATGCCGCAGGCCCGTATAAGGATTTTTTCATTTTAATGATCAGCCACTTTGTCTGCTTCAACTTCAGTCAACTCTAATATTTTTTGTGCCTGGTACGACAACAAATCAGTCGCTTTGATATTGAAACCACATGACTGAAAAAGTTGAGCTACATCATTAAAGGTTTTAGCATTGAGCAATTTATTCTTTAGTTCCTCATTTTGCTCTGCTTTAGTCAAAAAATTATTTATCTCTTTTTCAATTTCTGTGCGAGTATTTTGTGTTGCTAGTTTAATTAACCAATATCCAGGCCTATCTAAATAACCACCGCCTCCGCGGCCCCATTGCGCTCCAGTTTTAGGCTTTATACTTGATATTAAATTTTGAACGTCATCAGATTGTTCTTCTAGGATTGCCAAAACTCGCCCGGCTTGGGTCTGAAGTATTTCAGCGGCTTTTACATTAAAACCTAGCTGGTTAGCAATTTTTGCAACATCTGGCAGCTTTTCTGTGACATATAACTGTTTTTGTAATTTTGAATTGTTGGTAACCTCTGTAAAAAAAGCTTTTAATTCATCTGACATATTATAAGATTTTGAATAAAATCGAGTGTTTTCAGTCATCAGTATTTCTCCGGAAATAAAGTTTCAAAAAATATGCAGAATGTTGGGTTATGTGCTATGCACTGACCCAACATTTTTGATTTATTAAGTCCCTACAACCCCACAAAGCGATTTAAAATTTCAATCATAGTGTGATTAATCGAGGCATAATCTTGCGCTATCAATTCATCCTTGGTCTGCGTGTATTTTGAGGTTTTTAAATCCCCTGGTACATGATCAATTAAATCCTTCATACCCGGTAATGTAATTTCCAAATGGCACTGAAAACCATACACCAAGGGTTTGTAACGAATGATTTGGCGGGGACAACCTGCACTGAACGCCAATAATATTGAATCGCTCGTCAGGCCTGGCATATCATTATGCCAATGAATCACAGGAAGCTCTTTCGGTAATCCTTCCAACAAGTGATCATGTTGCGCTTCATCGGTCAATGTAATGGGATACACGCCAATTTCTTTTTCGGGACTACGTTCAGTTTTTGCGCCTAATGCTTCACCAATTAATTGCGCGCCTAAACAAAAGCCGATTACTTTTTTGTGCGCAGCGATCGCCTCTTTAATTAATTTCATTTCATCCGCTAAATAAGGAAATTCATCCAATTTAAGAGGACTTTGAGGGCCGCCCATGATGATCAACATATCAAAATGATCGGCAGTGGGTAATGATTCGCCACAATACGGTCTATGGTTCACAAAATCATGGCCGGCATCTTGCGCCCAAGTTTCAATGATACCTGCTGTTTCAAATTCAGCATGCGTAATGCATAAAATATCCATTTTTTCCCTTTCTATAAAATCCACAAATACTGACGTCAACCTCGCCCCAATCTAACCTTGATTTGAATCTCAGACTCATCACAATGCTTTGATGGCGGTATTTCCTCCGCTCCAATAGATGGTGCTCTATCCCCCCCTCCAATATGTTCACTCACAGTAAGTTTATTTTTATATATTGAACGTGGAGCAGAACTAGAACTAACGGAGAGTGTTTCGAAATTAGAATTAAGGCTGCGCATGAACAGGTCATCTATATCGGCGTGTTTCTCGTCGTCCGTCTCCTCATCATCATCAAAAAATGATGAAATTTCTCTCAGTACTTTTTCTATTTCTTGATAGCCTAAAATTTCAAAGCGAGCGATACCCTCTTTCACTTGGGCAACGCTGCCCTCATCAAGATAACCTATATATGAAAGGCTGAGATTAAAAAACCTCACAAACTTTATTTTTTCGTTTTCTTGTATGACTTTACTCTTTGATACATCAAGGAAAATAGAAGCATAAATACTGCTAGCTATATAACTGTTAGAACTTATGAAATTATCTAATAAGTTTTCTCGAATCAAAATTTTCAGTAATTTTTGTTGTTCTTGATTAGAAAAATTAATTTTTCTTAAAATATTTGTTATATTTTTTTCGTTTGCTTTAACCCACGTTGCAACATTATTTACATAAGTAAGTTGAACCTCATCGAAAAAGAAAGGATCCAGTCCTTCTGCCTCGGGAGACGGAGACGTATCAATTTTACTTAATAAAAATTTTAAGTTACCACCTAACTCGTTTAACTCGTCTAACTCGTCTAACTCGTCTAACTCTGCATCACCATACTCATGTTTAGCTCTCTTTCCCATAAAACCCCCTTAAAAATTATTATCCTAGCTCAACATGAGCTTACTCATTCGCCTCAAACACAGTCGCCATATCTTTATCACCACGCCCGGAAAGCCCAAGCACGATGACTTGATCAGCACGCATCGTGGGCGCCAGTTTAGTAGCATACGCCAGTGCATGGCTCGATTCAAGCGCTGGAATAATACCTTCCAAACGTGTCAAATCATGAAAGGCTTTTAAGGCTTCATCATCGGTAATCGTCACATAATGTGCGCGACCCGTGTCTTTAAGCCAAGCATGTTCAGGACCTACGCCTGGATAATCCAAACCGGCTGAAATAGAATGCGTCCCTAAAATTTGGCCATCATCATCGCTGAGTAAATACGTTCGATTACCATGCAATACGCCGGGTTTTCCTGCAACTAACGATGCGGCATGTTCACCTGTTTCAAGACCACGACCGGCGGCTTCTACACCATACAAGGCAACATCGTGATCATGAATAAAGGGATGAAATAGGCCGATCGCATTTGAACCACCACCAATGCAAGCAATTAAAGCATCGGGCAAACGCCCTTCTTTTTCGAGAATTTGTTCCCTCGCCTCACGACCAATCACCGCTTGAAAATCACGCACCATCATGGGATAAGGATGAGGGCCTGCGGCTGTTCCAATAATATAAAACGTATTTTCAATATTCGTCACCCAATCACGCATCGCTTCATTGAGCGCATCTTTTAACGTTTTCGTACCTGAACTCACTCCAACTACGCGCGCACCGAGTAATTCCATACGCTGCACATTGCTCGCTTGGCGCCGCATATCTTCTACACCCATGTAGATGACGCATTCCAGGCCCATACGGGCTGCAACGGTGGCGGTTGCAACACCGTGTTGCCCCGCACCTGTTTCAGCAATAATTCTTGTCTTGCCCATGTATTTCGCTACAAGTGCTTGACCAACTGCATTATTAATTTTATGTGCACCGGTGTGATTTAAATCTTCGCGCTTTAAATAAATACGCGCACCACCAAAATGTGCCGTCCAACGCTTTGCAAAATAAAGCGGTGAGGGCCTGCCCACAAAATCATGCAGATCATTGTTTAATTCTTCAAGAAAAGCAGGATCATGAGCACACCGTTCATAGGTCGCTGTTAAGTCGGCCAGTGGTTGCATCAAAGTCTCTGCTACAAATCGTCCGCCATAGCGACCAAAATGCCCCCGTGCATCAGGAAGATTTTGCACAATTCACCTCTTTCATAAATTGTTTAATTTTTTCTGGATCTTTCACGCCTGGCGCAGACTCAACGCCGCTGCTCACATCCACAGCAAAGGGATCCACTTGCAAAATCGCTTCTGCAACATTTTCGGGCGTTAATCCACCCGCCAAAATAATGGGGCGTGAAATCGATTTAGGGATCACAGACCAATCAAACGACTGCCCCGTTCCACCAAACCCTTTTGAACTTGCAGTATCCAATAAAAACGCTTTAGCATGAGGATAGGCTTGAATTGAATCTTCTAAATGAGTGTGCTCATTCATAGGGATCGCTTTAGTAAAAGGCATTTGAAATGAATCACAAAACGAATCACGCTCGAAGCCATGAAATTGAAGCAGCGCGAGAGGTACTTGATCAATCACTGCATGAACCCAGCTTGGATCAGGATCAACAAACACACCCACGGCTGATACAAAAGGTGGTAGAACAGCACAAATAGCTACGGCTTGATCGATCGTTACAGCGCGTGAACTTTTATCATAAAACATGAGGCCAATCGCATCTGCACCCGCTTCAACAGCCCAAAGCGCTTGTTCCGGTGTGCTAATTCCACAGATTTTAATCCTCGTCCTTTTCAATGAAGATTTCTTCAACACGGTATTCAACCTCTGTGATCTCATATTCAACAAGGCCTGAAGGCGTTTTCACTTGAACTTCATCACCTTCTTCGCGACCGATGATGGCGCGCGCCAGGGGAGAGGCAAAGGAAATCTTCCCTTCTTTAATGTCAGCCTCATCTTCACCCACAATTTCGTACATCACTAATTCTTCTTTTTCAATGTGTGTCAGCTTGACAGTTGCACCAAAAATAACTTTACCTTTATTTTCGATTTTACTAATATCAATTTCTTGCGCACGCGAAAGTTTCCCTTCAATTTCTTTGATCCGCCCTTCTACGAAACTTTGTTGCTCCTTTGCAGCATGATATTCAGCATTTTCTTTGAGATCGCCATGGGCACGTGCTTCTTCGATGGCGCGAATAATTCGCGGGCGTTCGACTGATTTTAATCGTTTTAATTCTTCACGAAGGCGGATGGCGCCTCTGATGGTCATGGGGACTCTTTCCATTTTTTCTCCTTGGGAAACGTCCATTTCTAAAATTGAATGTTTCCAATTAACGCAATTGTTGGGTTACGTTCAGCCTGTCGGCTGCTCTAACCCAACCTACATTTATAAACTTAATTTTCGCAAGACCGATGTAAAGCTTGCAAATCTGCAATTTGCTGCCTGGCTTCAAAATCCATCGCAACCGTGGCTGCAAAAGCGCCAGCCAACGTTGTTGTATAGGGAACACGATGCTGTAAGGCACTGCGTCGAATCAAATACGAATCGGCAATCGCTGTTTGCCCTTCCGTCGTATTAATGATAAAACAAATTTCATCGCTTTTAATCATATCCACAATATGCGGTTGCCCATCAAACACTTTATTCACGTGCTCGCAAACAAGCCCTGCTTGCCGCAAATAATCGGCTGTACCGCGCGTAGCCACTAAAGAATAACCTCGACGAATTAAATCATTTGCAACAGAAATTGCACCTTTTTTATCACCATTGCGTACACTGATAAAAACTTTACCTGTGGGTTTAATTGTAAATCCGCTCGCCAATTGCCCCTTGGCAAAGGCTGCGCCAAATGTATCACCCACACCCATGACTTCGCCAGTTGATTTCATTTCAGGGCCTAAGATTGGATCGGCGCCTGGCAATTTGATGAAGGGGAAAACCGGCACTTTTACGGAAAAATAAGGTGGAATCACTTCATTCATCACACCCTGCTCCACCAATGAAATACCCACCATACAACGTGCAGCAACTTTTGCCAAGGGAATTCCCGTGGCTTTTGAAACAAAGGGCACGGTCCGTGAGGCACGTGGGTTTACTTCGATGATAAAAATTTCACGACCTTGAATCGCAAATTGTGCATTCATTAAACCGATCACACCTAATTCTTTGGCAATGGCTTTCATTTGAGCACGCAATTGATCTTGAATCGCCGGATCTAAAGTGTGCGGCGGCAAAGAACAACAGGAATCACCCGAATGAACACCGGCTTGTTCAATGTGCTCCATGATCCCGCCGATCACCACATCTTTACCATCGGAAACGGCATCGAGATCCACTTCAATCGCATCATCTAAAAAATGATCCAAGAGTACAGGAGAATCATTCGAGACTCGCACCGCATCGTGCAAATAACGTTGCAATTCTTTTTGGTTGTACACAATCTCCATCGCGCGGCCACCTAAGACATAGGAAGGCCGAACCATGAGCGGATAACCAATGCGTTCACTGACTTTAATTGCTTCTTCAAACGTGCGAACCGTACCGTTCGCGGGCTGCTGTAATTTTAAACGCTCTATCAAGTCTTGAAAACGATCGCGATCTTCTGCACGATCAATTGCATCAGGCGATGTCCCTAAAATTGGCACACCCGCTGCTTCCAGCGCACGTGCTAAACGTAAAGGTGTTTGCCCACCAAATTGAACGATCACGCCCTTAGGTTTTTCAAGATGAATAATTTCAAGCACATCTTCCAGGGTCAGGGGTTCAAAATAAAGACGATCTGACACATCATAATCGGTTGAAACTGTTTCAGGGTTGCAATTGATCATGATCGTTTCATAACCGGCTTCGCGAAGCGCTAATACCGCGTGAACGCAGCAATAATCAAATTCAATGCCCTGCCCGATTCGATTTGGGCCACCACCAAGCACAACAATTTTTTCACGGCTCGTTGGCGTAGCTTCACATTCTTCATCATAGGTTGAATATAAATAAGCGGTGCTCGTTGTAAATTCAGCAGCACAGGTATCGACGCGTTTGTACACTGGACGAAGATTAAAATCATGTCGCCGTTGGCGAATTTGCGCTTCGCTCACACGAAATAAATACGCTAAACGGCGGTCAGAAAAGCCTTGGCGTTTGAGTTGACACAAATGATCACGATCTAATTTTTTAAAATTTTCAGGGCAAATCGCTTCCTCGGTTTCAATTAAATCTTCAATTTGCGATAAAAACCACGGATCAATACCGGTTAATTCGTTAACTTCTTCAAGTCCCATGCCGAGACGAAATGCATCGCCAATGTACCATAAGCGCTCCGCACTTGGACGCTGTAATTCACGGCCAATCACACGAAGCATATCGAGGGCTTCTGCTTCAATTTCGGAATTAAATCCGTCCACACCAATTTCAAGACCGCGCATCGCTTTTTGCAAAGACTCTTGAAAATTACGGCCGATCGCCATCACCTCACCCACGGATTTCATTTGCGTGGTCAAACGTGCATTCACATGAGGGAATTTTTCGAAATTAAATCGTGGAATTTTTGTGACAACATAATCAATTGATGGTTCAAATGATGCGGGCGTTTGTCCACTTGTAATTTCATTTTTTAATTCATCGAGCGTATAACCCACGGCTAATTTTGCAGCGATTCTTGCAATGGGAAATCCAGTGGCTTTTGACGCAAGCGCTGATGATCGCGACACGCGTGGATTCATTTCGATAATAATGACACGACCATCTTTGGGATTCACACCAAATTGAACATTAGAACCACCTGTTTCAACACCAATTTCACGCAAAACTGCAATCGAGGCATTACGCATCCATTGGTATTCTTTATCGGTGAGCGTTTGCGCCGGTGCCACAGTGATCGAATCACCAGTGTGCACACCCATAGCATCAAAATTTTCGATGGAGCACACGATAATGCAATTGTCATTGCGATCACGGATCACTTCCATTTCAAATTCTTTCCAGCCAATGATCGATTCTTCGATCAGTAATTCGTGATTGGGTGATAATTCAAGCCCGCGCAGACAAATATCAATGAATTCTTCGCGGTTATAGGCAATTCCACCGCCGGTGCCACCCATAGTAAATGAGGGACGAATGATGGTTGGGTAACCCACAGCGGCTTGCGCTTCAAGCGCTTCGTCCAAGGTATGTGCAATTTTTGAACGTGGCATGTCGAGACCGATATGCTCCATCGCTTGCCGGAATAATTCGCGATCCTCGGCTTTTTTTATGGCCGCCTGATTAGCCCCGATTAGCTCAACATTGAATTCATCCAATACACCTTCCTGAGCTAGATCAAGCGCACAATTCAACGCTGTCTGTCCTCCCATCGTCGGCAAGATCGCATCGGGGCGTTCTTTTTCGATGATTTTACGCAGAACTTCCCAATGCAGCGGCTCGATGTAGGTCACATCGGCCATCTCGGGATCGGTCATGATGGTGGCTGGATTAGAATTGACCAATATCACGCGGTAGCCTTCCTCACGCAAGGCCTTACACGCCTGCGCGCCGGAATAGTCGAATTCACAGGCTTGCCCAATGATGATCGGCCCAGCCCCCAGGATCAGGATGGTTTTTAGATCAGTTCGTTTTGGCATGGTGATCCTGTCGTGGTCAAAGAAAGTGGCTATTTTATACGGGTTGGAGGGAAATTGCGAATGGGTACTTCTAGCTCATTTTAGACAAATTTAAGACAGACTAAAATTTCATCAAATTTGACATTATGGACGATTACTGTGTAATCTGACTGATATAGGAGGTAATTATGGATACTGATTTAAGAGAACCAACTACTGTTGGCGAAATGTTAAAGGAGGAATTTTTACGCCCACTTAAGATCAGCCAAAAACAATTAGCAAGCGTTATGGATTTATCTCGTAAAACAGTCAATGATATTTGTAAAAATCGTCGGCGACTCTCCGTGGATGAATCGGTTAAACTTGCTGATTTGTTTGAAGTTGATACAGATTTCTGGCTTAATTTACAAGCAGCCCATGATCGTTGGGAAGCAAGACAACGCCATGCCAAAGGCGCTTTAAAGCCTCCAATTATTGAACTACTTGGGTTGGTTATAGCACATTAATTATGAAAAAAAACTACAGCTCCTCCAACAACCACGCGCTCGCCTCTTTCGCAAAATACGTGATAATAAAATCAGCACCTGCGCGTTTAATCGCTGTTAATGATTCTAAAACCACACGGCGTTCATCCAACCAACCTTGTTGCACTGCCGCTTTAATCATCGAAAATTCACCGCTGACTTGATACGCGGCTAAAGGCACTTCTGGATGTGTCTGTTTCACTCGATGGATCACATCTAAATAAAATGACGCAGGTTTAACCATAATTAAATCTGCACCTTCATTTAAATCAAGCGCCACTTCACGCAACGCTTCACGAGCATTACCGGGATCCATTTGATACGTTTTTCGATCACCAAAACGCGGCGCACTATCGCCGCTCGCTTGACGAAAAGGCCCATAAAGCGCTGAACAATATTTCGCGGAATAACTTAAAATGGGGATCATATCGAAACCTTCGCTGTCGAGTGCTTGTCGAATGGCACCAACCATACCATCCATCATCCCGCTCGGCGCAATGATATCTGCGCCTGCATTAGCATGGCTGATCGCTTGTTGTGCAAGTAACTCCAGAGTCGCATCATTATCCACATCGGGCATACCGGTTCGTTCGCTGATTACGCCACAATGCCCATGATCCGTGTATTCACAAAAACAGGCATCGCTGATCACCAAGAGCTCAGGCGCTAAATCTTTAATTCGACTGATCGCTGTTTGGATCACGCCTTGATCACTGTATGAATCTCGCCCAAGAGGATCTTTATGCGCAGGGATCCCAAATAAAATCACGCCAGGAATACCGAGCTCAACAATGCGCTCAATCTCTTCATCGAGTTGATCGACACTGTATTGATATAAACCAGGCATGGCTGGAATGGGCGCCTGTACACCCCGACCATGATGGATGAACAGTGGCATAACAAAATCGTAGGGCGTTAATCGGGTTTCGCGGATCAGATCACGCAGCTTAGGATGTCCGCGCAGACGGCGCAGACGTGTATTCGGAAAACCATTATGATATTCTTCCACGATCATCCCCCTTCTTAAAGACACTTATGGTATCAGAAATTCAGCATCACATCGAAACCCTCCGCCAGCAAATCGACGACCACAACTACCGCTACTACGTCCTCGACGAACCCAGCATTCCCGACTCAGAATACGATCGCCTGTTTCGCGAACTCCAAACCCTCGAAACACAGCATCCTGAGTATTTTAATGCTAATTCCCCAACACAACGCGTCGGCGCAAAGCCCCTCACCGCCTTTGAAACCATTCAGCATGGGCTGCCCATGTTGTCACTTGATAATGCTTTTAGCTTCGATGAAGCCCGAGCTTTTGATCGACGCGCCACTGAACGCCTTGAACATAATTTAATCACTTACACCTGCGAACCCAAACTCGATGGCTTGGCGGTGAATATCCTCTATATTAATGGCCAATTTACAAAAGCCGCCACACGTGGTGATGGTCAAATGGGCGAAGATATCACCACAAATATACGTACGCTACGCATGATACCTCTGCATTTGCGAGGTCATGATTTTCCTTCTGAAATTGAAGTACGCGGCGAAGTGTTCATGCCCAAAAAAGGCTTTGAAACACTCAATGATCGCGCGCGTGAACGCGGTGAAAAAACCTTTGCAAATCCCCGCAATGCGGCTGCAGGCAGTTTGCGACAATTAGATCCGAAAATTACCGCGTCGCGTCCCTTGTCGATTTACATGTATGGTATCGGTGCGGTAAAAGGTTCACTGCCAAAAACACATTCTAACATTTTACAAGTTTTAAAAACTTGGGGATTTCCCATTAATCCTGAAATTAAAACGGTGAAAGGAATCGATGCTTGCCTGGATTATTATCAGACCATGCTCAGAAAACGCGAACACTTGGCTTATCAAATCGACGGTGTTGTTTACAAAATTGATTCGATTGATGAACAAAACAAACTGGGTTTTGTTTCACGTGCACCACGTTTTGCACTTGCCCATAAATTCCCTGCTGAAGAAGCGCTCACGGTGATCCACGCCGTTGAATTTCAAGTCGGCCGCACAGGCAGCTTAACACCGGTTGCTCGTTTAACACCGGTGTTTGTCGGCGGTGCGACAGTGAGCAATGCAACCCTGCACAATATGGATGAAATTGAACGTAAAGATGTGCGTGTAGGTGACACGGTGATCGTTCGCCGTGCAGGCGATGTGATCCCTGAAGTCGTCAGCGTCGTTCTCGAACGCCGCCCAGTACATACCAAGCCTATTCACGCACCTAAAACCTGCCCTGTTTGTGATTCACCTGTGCTCAAAGCTGAAGGCGAAGCTGCAACGCGTTGCACGGGTGAATTGTATTGTCGTGCACAACGAAAAGAAGGCATCAAACATTTTGCATCGCGCAAAGCGATGGATATTGAAGGTCTTGGTGATAAATTAGTGGATTTATTCGTGGAAGAAGGTTTGATTCATGATGTCGCAGATTTATATCATTTATCAGCTGAGGTGATCGCAGAGCTCGATCGCATGGGTGAAAAATCAGCTGAAAATTTAATGAATGCCATTGAAAAAAGTAAAAAGACAACCTTTGCACGTTTTCTCTATGCACTCGGGATCCGTGAAGTTGGAGAAACGACGGCCTTAAATCTTTCTCTGCATTTTTCGAATTTAGATGAACTCATGCAAAGTGATATGGATTCATTACAAACCATTCCCGACATCGGCCCCATTGTTGCTGCACATATCGAAGCTTTTTTTAAGAATAAACATCACCGCGAAATCATTGCTCGCTTGCTCAAAGCCGGGATCCATTGGCCTGAAACACAACGCTCTGCCAATCGCCCCTTGCAAGATCAAACTTTCGTCTTAACCGGCACACTCCAAAGTCTAACCCGCGATGAAGCCACAGCACGCTTGCAACACTTGGGCGCTAAAGTCAGCTCAAGTGTGTCGAAAAAAACAAGTTATGTAGTCGTGGGTGAAACACCGGGATCAAAATTAAAAAAAGCCGAAGAATTAAAGGTGAAGATTTTAGATGAGGCGGGTTTTGTTGAATTTTTGAGGAGGTTAGAGTGAGTCTTTTTTGAATTAAGTGTAACAACTAACAACTCATAATCTTTCCTTCTTGATAAGGAAAGATTAGGCCGTTTGTTTCCTTCTGTAAAGGGACTAAAATTTGAATTTAGCTCGTAGCCTTGCTCCTACGGCAATAAGATTCAAAATTCAATGGCTTATCATGAGGAATAGAATGTTCAGAAAGATCTAAGTCAACTCCGTTATTTGGGCCAAAATAAACCCTAAAAACATCGATAATCTTATACTCATCATCTATTTCTTCGATGCTAAGATTTGAGATTTTAAAGATCATTCTCCAACACAACTTTTCCAATCGCACGGCCTTGCTCGAAATAATGATGAGCAGCAGCCACCTCGGAAAATTTAAATTGCTGTTGATTGATCAGCGGTTTTATTTTACCGGCTTCAACCAAGGCAGCTATTTCAGTGAGAATTTCACCGTAATGTTGACGACCTACACCTGTAATTAAGGGTAAGGGTTGCATCACAGCTGATAAGGTTTTACCAGACAAGGGTGATAAATCATGTGTGCCTCTAGCAAGAATACTCACAACATGTCCACCTATCCGTGCAGCTTGAAAGGCTTGGTCTAAATATTCATTTCCAACGGTGTCAAAAACAACATCATAACCAAGGCCATTGGTAAATTGCTGAACCATATCAGGAATCGAAGTATGTTGATGGTTCACGATATGATCGGCACCCATTTTTTTTGCAAGTGCCTTTTTTTCATCGCTGCCAACCGTGGTCGTCACTTCTGCACCGATGGCTTTCGCTAATTGTACAGCAAGATGCCCTACGCCTCCTGTTGCACCATAAATTAAAATCGTTTGATGTGCAGCAAGATGCGCCATATCTTTTAACGCTAACCATGCTGTAAGGCTAACAAGCGGCATTGCCGCGGCCTCAGTCATACTGAGATTTTTTGGTTTATGGGCCATTAAATGTGCATCAACCGACATAAGCTGAGTTAACGCGCCTTGCAATTGCCCAACACCGCCGGCACAACCATAGACTTCATCGCCTACTTTAAAACCTTTTACATCAGCACCAACTGCACTGACTATTCCAGCGACATCCCCGTGTAATACTGCAGGAAAAGGTGGACAAAACTGCCCAAGTTGATTACTGCGAATTTTAATATCTAGAGGATTGATGCTACTGGCCTTAACTTCAATCAAGAGTTGTCCGGGGTTGGCTAAAGGTTTTTGGATTGATTGCTTCTTAAATACATTGGCATCACCAAATGCCTCAATCACCATAGCTGAAATAGTCATATCAAACTCCCTGTTTGCTTACAGCATCACTGTAAGATTGTTAAAAAGATATACTTAACACAATCGCGTCTTCACGTCCTTGTGCCGTAGGATAATAATCTTTGCGACGACTTAATTCAATGAATCCAAGTTTTTTGTAAAGCTCAATAGCAGCCGTATTAGAAACTCGAACTTCTAAGAGAAAACGCTCGGCTTTTATGGTTTTAAAAAGATGCGCCAACAATGCAGAGGCAAATCCTCGGCGCTGATAAACAGGATCGACGGCTAGATTTAAAATATGACATTCATCTAAAATGGGTTGAACAATTAAAAAAGCGCATACAATACCTTCTTGTTCAATGATCCATGTTGGGTAATGCACACGAAGGCAATCGGCTAGGATTGTTTCCGTCCAGGGAAAAGCTTGGCAGGCTGCCTCGATCTCAAAAAGACGAGGCAGATCCGAAGATGTTGCATCACGAATAAGAATTTTATTCCGCCTTTTTAGGCATATAAAGATCCGTGATCGTTCCTTCAAATGCTTCTGTCGCCATCATGATCGTTTCAGATAAAGTTGGGTGAGGATGAACAGTGAGCGAAATATCATCAGCATCACAACCCATTTCAATCGCCAAAGCTACTTCAGAAATTAAATCACCTGCATTAGGGCCAACAATGCCTGCACCTAAAATGCGATGTGTTTTCTTATCAAATAAAAGCTTAGTGATCCCTTCGTCACGCCCCAAGCTCAAGGAACGACCGCTGGCTGCCCAGGGGAAAACGCCCTTGCCGTATTCAATATTTTGTTTTTTAGCTTCTGTTTCAGTCAATCCTGCCCAAGCAATTTCAGGATCCGTATACGCCACAGCAGGAATACATTTTGGATCAAAAAAGTGTTTCTTTCCGGCAATGACTTCTGCAGCTGTACGCCCTTCTGGGACTGCTTTATGCGCAAGCATCGGTTGCCCAACAATATCACCGATCGCAAAAATATGCGGTACATTGGTGCGTAATTGTTTATCGACAGAAATAAAACCACGATCAACCTTTACACCCGCTTTTTCTGCACCAATTTTATCGCCATTTGGACGACGACCTACAGCGGAGAGAATTTGATCAAAACGTTGAGGTTCTTTGGGCGCACTCTTACCTTCAAAAGTAACCCACAGTCCATCCTTTTTCGCTTCCACTTTCGTCACTTTTGTTTCTAAATATAAATTCTTCAAACGCTTTTGCCAACGTTTTTGTAAAGGTGCAACGATGTCTTTATCGCAACCTGGAATTAATTGATCCATCATTTCAACCACGGTCAAACTCGTACCGAGGGCTTGATACACCGTCGCCATTTCCATACCGATGATGCCGCCACCTAGTACCAACATTTCACCATCAATTTTTTCAAGTTCTAAGGCACCGGTGGAATCAATGATTCGTGGATCATCAGGAAGAAACGGCAAACGCACAGGTTCTGAACCAGCTGCAATAATCGCATGCTCAAAATGGATCACGGTTTCCCCATCGGCCCCTGCAACAACTAATTCATGGGGTGACACAAAACTTCCCACACCTGTGACAACTTGAACTTTACGCTGCTTGGCCAACATACCCAAGCCGCCTGTTAATTTTTTAACCACACCATTTTTCCAAGCGCGTAATTTTGAAGCTTCAACCTTGGGCTGACCAAAATCGATCCCATGAACAGCCATTTCTCGCGTCTCTTCGATCACTTTTGCCGCATGCAACAACGCCTTGGAAGGAATACATCCCACATTCAGGCACACCCCGCCGAGGCTTGCACGACGCTCAATTAAGACAACTTGTAGACCTAAATCAGCTGCACGAAAGGCCGCAGAATACCCGCCAGGCCCACTACCCAGCACAACCAATTGCGTTTTAATTTCTTTACTCATTAGAAAACCTCTTTGGTGATCGAATTTTTTATCCAGGCAGATCCTAGCGGGTTATGGTGCGGCAATCAAGTTAGAAACACGATTAAAAATAGACCAACTCTATCTCTAGAATATCGGTTGTAGCTCGGATATACTCTCAATTCAAATAGGATTTTCTTTTAAGGATTCAATATGCCAATGAAAGACTATGAAACACTCCCAACCATCACCCTTGCGCCCAACAGTCCTTATCTGCATTCAGCCGAGCTTCCCGAAGTTATTCGCCTTGAAGACCCCGCTCTGAGTGTGATGATCGACTTTAGCAAGTACAAGCCAACCACCATTGGTGTTGATGAATTAATTACCAATGCACTCATTGAGATGCGCGTCTGCGATGAACACACACTCTTGGTCAAAAATAGTGAGAACCGTGTTGAAGGATTGATCAATTCCGGTGATATTTTAGGTTCTCGCACCGTTAAAGTCATTCAGGATCGAAAAATTCCTCGTGCAAAAGTAAAAGTGCGAGATGTAATGACGCCTCAGCAAGAATTGCTTACCTTTGATCGTGAGCAACTTCGCCATGCAAAAGTTGGCCACATTGTGAGTACTTTACGCGCGCAAAAACAGCATTATGCCCTCGTTGTTGATATTGATGAGGAACAGCATTGCGTCTGTGGTTTATTTTCGCTTTCGAAAATTGGTAAGGCCCTTGGCCAAGATGTCTTAAGTAGTTTAATCCAAGCACACACGCTGGCTGAATTACAACACCTCCATTCATAAAAGGCCCCTCAAAAGGATTCATCATGAAAATTCGTGATACAAAAAGTAGCTATGGCATTGTCACCCGATCATTGCATTGGTTATTAGCGATCGGGATCACGCTGATGTTATGTTTTGGTTTTCTCATGAGCTATTTACCCAGCGGCGCCCTTTCAAAAACTGTTTATAATGTACATAAATTGGTTGGACTTGCACTGCTCGGACTCATAATATTATTTATGTTTTGGCAATTTTTTAATCCCAGACCAAAATTTCCCACCAATATGCCACTTTGGGAACAGCAAGTTGCTCGCTTGGTGCACTTTTTGTTGATGGCTTTTTTCTTGATCATGCCCTTATCCGGCTGGATTTTCACAAGCGCAGCCCATCATGCACCCCATTTTTTTGGCCATACTTTATCGATGCCTGGCATTTCAGCCAGTGTGGAAGTTTCAAGCGCCTTTAATAATATTCATGTGAAACTTGCGGTGATCGTTGCATGCCTGCTTGGCTTACACATCTTGGCAGCTTTAAAACATCATTTCTGGGATCACGATGGTATTTTGAAGCGGATGATGTGATCTCAACTCATCGCCCCAAACAAACCCGCACACAAACCCAACGTTGCTGTCATGCCCAATACAATCGCCACAAATACGGCATATCCTTTTTTAAGGCGATATTTTTCAGGCAATATACGACGAGCCAAAACATAGAGAAATCCAAGAACAATCGGCAACAAGATCGCATTCATCACTTCAACACCGACACTCAAATGCACTAAATTAACAGCCCCTGAAGAGACAAGAACGCCGCCTAAAATTAAAACCAGCGTGTAAATCCCATAAAACCAAGGTGCTTCTTTAGGGTGATGTTCTAAAGAACGTTTAAATCCGAGCACTTCACCCAATCCCCAGGCTGCTGTTAATGAAACCACCAAAGTTGCGACGAGCGCTGCACCTGACATGCCAAACGCAAATAATAAACGCCCCGTTGTATTACCTAAAATCGGTGTTAACGCTAAACTGATTTGATGAACCGTTTCTAAGGGAATGCCCGGATTTGTTTTACCTAAGGTTGCTGCTGTCGTAATCAACAAGGCCGCCATCACACATTGCGTCACCACAGCACCGAGGGCAGTGTCCCAACGTGCGATTTTAAGCGATCTTAAATCTAAGCCCTTATCTAACACGGCTGATTGCTGATAAAAAATCATCCATGGCATGATCACCGCACCGATATTTCCTGCTAATAAATATAAATAGCTACCATCATTCCACGGAATATTAAAAAAATTCTGCTTAATATCTGACATCACCGGTTTAGCTTCCCAAGCCACCCAAAGAAAAACCAATTCAAATAAACCCAAGAGGATCGCCACGCGTTCAACAGATTGATAAGAACCTGTCCAGGCCACAACAATTAAAAATGTCACAATTAATGCCAATGTTTTCCATGCAGGGATCCCAAATAAAGCCCCCACACCAGCAAGACCACTAAATTCACTTAAAATTGCACCCACGCAGGAAATCACCAAAGTGCTTACGGAAACCCAGGCCCAAAATCGACCAAAATGTTTTTTGATCAGCTCACCATGTCCCATTCCTGTCACTAAACCCAGACGAACCGTTAATTCTTGCGCAATAAATAAGATTGGAATCAAAATCAATTGCAACCAAAGCAATCGATAACCCCATTCTGCCCCGCTTTGAGCCGCTGTGATCAAGCTACCTGCGTCGGTATCTGCCAACATTACGACCAAACCTGGACCCAGCACCGCCAATAATGGAAGAAGACTCATCCGCTGCCGAAGGGTGAGCAACCGTTTTTTCATCAAAAAACCTTTCATTTCGTAACCAAGGTCAAATGATAATGATTCTCAATTACAAAAACAAGCCTTTTGAAATGATCTAGATCAGCAAAAAACCATATAAGAGAATGACACTAAATCTGCTAAAAAAACCGCTACAGCTTGCGATACTTAAAAGGCTATGTTAGCTTTACGAGAGGCTTTTATGAATCTGAAGATGGTCTCGGCTAACATAAGTTAGCCATCTAACCACTCAGTTTGACGTCAACATAAGGAAACATAACCATGATGCGCAAAGAACTTCTCGTTATTCTCGCTGCAACAACCTTGATCGCGGGTTGTGGCGGATCTTCAAACAAAAATTCCATTGCAAATGCGCCAGCAGCACCTGCAAGCTCCGCATCTGCTCCAAGCACACCCGCTATGCCAAACACAGCACCTACGCCACCCGCACCTGCTGCGGTGACACAAGGGATGAATGCGCAAACCATGCCTGCTCAAGCTACGCCGGCAACACCGCCAGCACCACAACCCATGCCCGGCATGACACCACCTCCTCCAGCAGCACCTGCGCCACAAGCGATGCCAAACATGGCAGCAGCACAACCGATGACACCACCACCTTCGATAACAACACCTACAACACCACAACCTATGACGCCTCCATCCTCGATGGCAACACCTACAGCACCACAACCCATGATACCTGCATCACAAGGTATGCAAATGGCGCCTCAAGCCATGCCCGGTGCATCACAAACTGCCCCAGCTCCCCTGCCTAATGATCTAGCGGGACCTGCTGCAAGCCCAACACCTTCGAACAGTGATAATACAATGGCAGCAATACCTTCCTCGAGCCAGCCTGCAGCAACAAGCAACACAATGACAACGCAAAGCAGCCCAAGCTCTCCTGCAGGCGCTGCACCCGTAGCTCCTGGTGGCATGGATTCCAACTAAACTTCCGCCCTATAGGAACCGTCTTCCCGCGGAAGCGGGAATCCACAACAGTCTGTCATTCCCGCGGAGGCGGGAATCCAGTCTTATTAAAAAGGATTTTTCTTTTTTTAACTTATTGATTTATTAAATAATTCTCTATATATCCACTCTCAATGGATACTTTTGCACTGAAATCTCTACTGCCAATGGATTTCACTCTCCTATCTTAGCCAAAAACACTTGTACTCCTTGAAGATCACAAATAATTATTGTACAATTAACAGTACAACTAATAGGAGTTATCGATGGACGCTTTATCTTACTCAACCGCAAGAAAACATTTAGCCGAAACAATGGAAAAAGTGTGTGATAACCATGAGTCCATTGTGATCACTCGTAAAAATGCACGCTCGGTCGTGATGATGTCATTAGAAGACTTCAATGCCATTGAAGAAACAGCTTACTTACTTCGCAGCCCTCGTAATGCACAAAGGCTTCGTGCTAGCATTCAAGAACACGAAAAAGGTACATCTCAAGAACGAGGGCTAATTGAGGAATGAAGTTAATTTGGACTATACAGGCCTTGGAAGACTATCTTTATTGGCAAACTAATGATAAAAGCATGCTAAAAAAGATCAATTCGCTGATTAAAGAAACGCAAAGAACCCCTTTCGAAGGTATTGGTAAACCAGAACCTCTTCGATTTGAATTTGCTGGAAAATGGTCACGTAGAATTAATGCTGAACATCGGCTTGTTTATGAATTTAAAAATGATGATTTGATTATTTTTCAATGCCGATATCATTATTGATGATCAAAACACCGACCGGCACAGCATAATTAACGCATTTGGAAAAATACCCAATGCCACAATAGCAAGGCCATTGATCGAAATAGCCACATTGCGATCCATCGTTGACGCAATCGGCGTTGCATCGTGAGGTTCATCAAAATACATCACCTTCACCACACGCAAATAATAATACGCTCCCACCAAGGCTAACACGATCGCATAAACTGCCAAGGCTACAAAATGAACTTTCACCAACGCCTCAAGCACACCCAATTTTGCAAAAAAACCTAAGGTCGGCGGGATCCCAGCCATCGAAAATAAAATAATCAACATCATTAACGCTAACCAAGGATTACGCGTATTTAACCCTTGCAAATCACTGATGTTCTCAACTTCACAACCCGCATGACTCAACAAGGTCAACAAACCAAAGGCACCTGCTGCCATGATCGCATAAGAAAAAATATAAAAGAGCGAAGCAGAATAACCCAAGGGCGTCGCTGCGATGACACCCAATAACAAATAGCCCATATGCGCAATGGAAGAATAAGCAAACATCCGCTTAATGTTGGACTGAGTGATAGCAATAAAATTACCCAAGGTGATCGACAACACTGCAATCGCGATTAAGATCGGTTGCCACTGCAGCACTAATCCTGGCATAGCATCGACCAAGAGACGAAGCAGCATGATCAAGCCTGCAATTTTCGGAGCTGTCGTAATAAACAAAGTGATCGCTGTTGGCGCTCCTTCATACACATCTGGCACCCACATATGAAAGGGTGCGGCGCCTAATTTAAATAAAGTACCCGCAATAACAAAGATCAACCCAAAAATTAAGATCAAACGATGCGCATCAGAGGTTTGATGAATCACTTGCGCGACAGTCACAAAGGATAAACTATCTGCTGCACCGTAAAGCATCGAGATCCCATACAAGAGCATCCCAGAGGCCAGTGCACCCATCACAAAATATTTCATCGCAGCTTCCGATGAGATCGCAGCATCACGTTTAAGCGCAACCATCGCATAGAGTGGCAACGATAATAATTCGAGGCCTAAATAAAGGCTTAAAAAACTGGCCGAAGAAACCAAGACCATCATCCCCAAAATAGAAAAAAGCCCCAAAAGATGAAATTCACCACGCGGCATGTGATGCGTAGGAATATAATCTCGACTATAAACAAACACAAAAACACTTAAGGCCAGAATAAATAATTTCCCAATGATGGCCAGCGGATCGACAATATAAAGCCCATTGAAAGTGGTTAAGGTTCCGAGGGAAAGTTGCTGGAACGTCAGCGCAAAAGCAACCACCAGCGTCAATTGCGTCAATCCATAAGCAATTAAACGGCGCTTTTCACCAAAGAATAAATCCGCCATCATGATCACGACGATCATCAGAAGAACAAAGATCTCCGGCAGTGCTGCTGTAAATTGAGGAGGCATAAAATGTGTCATACCGGTTAACCTAACCTAATTTTGTCATTTGGCTTAAATATAAAATCTGTGCCACGGAGGCATGAAAGACTTTGAGCAAGGGTTGGGGATAAACCCCAAGGAAAATTACGGGAATAGCGAGGATCACAAAAATAGCAATCTCAACCCCAGAAATATCTTTTAGTGCTGCTATTTTTTCATTCACGGCAGGCCCAAAGAAAACACGCTTGTAGAGCCAGAGGGTATAAGTTGCTCCAATAATTAATGTGGATGCTGCAAAAAACGTGATCCAAATATTCGCCTTAAAAGCCGATATAATGATCATGAACTCCCCGACAAACCCTGATGTGCCGGGCAATCCAACATTCGACATTGCAAAAAGCATGAAGAAAGCTGCAAACACGGGCATAGAGTGAGCAACACCACCAAAATCTTTGATCATGCGCGAATGAAGCCGATCGTAGAGCACGCCGATACCAAAGAACATTGCACCCGTGCTAAATGCGTGAGAAATCATCTGCACCATCGCACCTTCTAAACTCACATAGGCATCCCGGAAATTACCCGTATTGCGAACGATTTCATAAATCATGAAGGAGCCCAAGGTTGCAAAACCCATGTGTGAAATCGAGGAATACGCAATTAGCTTTTTCATATCCGTCTGTGCAATCGCAACAAAGCCAATATAAACAATGGCAATTAACGAAAGAATAATCATCAACCATTGAAATTGTCGACAAGCATCGGGCACGATGGGCAAACTAAATCTAAAAAATCCATATACACCCATTTTAAGCATCAAGGCAGCCAGAACAACAGAACCTCCTGCAGGTGCCTCTGTATGTGCATCAGGCAACCAAGTATGAACGGGCCACATAGGAATTTTGACTGCAAACGCTAATAAGAAGCCGAAGAAGATCCAAGTTTGCATGGATTTCGTTAAAGGAAGTGCGTAAAACGAGAGGATTGAAAAACTCGTGCTGTTAAGACCTAAATAGATCAAGGCGATCAACATGAGCGCAGAACCTAAAAAAGTATACAAGAAAAATTTGATCGAGGCATAGCTACGATTTTCCATCCCCCATACACCGATACATAAATACATAGGGATCAGCATGCCTTCCCAAAAAACATAGAATAAAATAGAATCAAGTGCAGCAAATACACCCACCATCATACCTTGTAAGAGTAAAAATGCCGCTAAATATTGAGCAATTTTCACTTTGATGCTGCGCAGTGCTGCTAAAATCACAACTAAACTCGTAAGTGTTGTCAGCACGATCATCGGCATAGAAATCCCATCAACACCAAGATCGTAATTAATCCCATAGTTAGCAATCCAGGGAAGATGTTCTCTAAATTGCATAAGCGCTGTTGAAGTATCAAAATTCAAATAGAGCGGTACGCAAAGTAGCAAACTAATCACCGAAATAACAACGGCAATGAATCGCGCCGTTTGTTTGTGCGTGTCATTGCGCGTCAACATGACGGCAAAGCTGCCGACGATCGGCAACCAAATAAGTAAACTTAATAAGGGAATGTGGGCCATGTATCCAGTCCTAAATCAATAAGAACACAATGAGTAAAACCAATAATCCTAAAATCATGGCCAAGGCATAATGATAGAGATAACCTGATTGGCTACGACCTAAAACCTTCGAAAACCAAGCAGCAGAACGGCCTGAACCATTGACAAAGAAATCATCGATGAATTTTGCATCGGCCGTATAAAATAACCAACGGCCCAGCCCCACACTTCCTTGCGCAAACACGCGCTCGTTGAAGGCATCAAAACCATATTTGTTGAGCAAAATAAAATAAGCCCAAGCAAAATGGCGTTTAAAAAAGCCTGGTATTGCAGGATAAACCACATAACACAGCCAGGCTGTGACCACACCCGACGCACCAAACCAAAATGCAGGACTGTAAATACTGTGTTCAAACATCGCCAACGCACCATGCCAATCGAGCGACATGGTTTGCAACACATTGTACTGCGGCGCCACATAAACTGAATTGCCTAGCAAACCCGTTTGAGAATACAACATCGGCCCTGCCAACATGCAACCAAGAAGTACTGAAGGAATAGCCAAAATCACAAGCGGCAACCAAATTACCCAGGGTGATTCTTTCAAACTTTGGCGGGTGTATTCTGTCATGCGTTCATTCGTGTGAAACGTCATAAAGAAGGCACGGAAAGAATATAATCCTGTGACAAAGGTGCCCAATAATACGCAGAAATAAGCAAAATGCGCGCCAGGAATAATGGAGAGATGAGCCGCATCGATGATCGCATCTTTTGAATAAAACCCAGCAAACGGCGGAATTGCGCTGAGCGAGAGTGCACCAATTAGGAAAGCAATATACGTGATCGGCATATATTTTTTAAGATTACCCATATTGCGCATGTCTTGATCATGGTGCATACAAACAATCACTGAGCCGGCCGCGAGGAATAATAACGCCTTGAAACTCGCATGGGTCATTAAATGGAAAATACCGGCAGAAAAAGCTGAAGCGCCCATGCCGACCATCATGTAACCCAATTGAGACAAGGTCGAATAAGCCACCACGCGCTTGATATCATCTTGAACGAGGCCAAGTAAACCTGTAAATAAGGCACCTGCCCCGCCGATCACAATGATCGTGCTCAACGCCGTTTGAGATAATTCAAACATCGGCGACATGCGAGCAACCATGAAGACACCCGCCGTCACCATCGTCGCTGCGTGAATCAAGGCTGAAATCGGCGTGGGACCTTCCATCGATTCAGGCAACCACACGTGGAGGGGAATTTGAGCTGATTTACCCATTGCGCCCACAAAGAGTAATAGACACGTTAAGGTCATCACATTCCAATGAACACCGGGCAGAATCGTCATCGTCGCATTGGCAAGATGAGGTGCTGCTTTAAATACAGTTAAATAATCCATGCTACCAAAATAAGTCAAAATCGCAGCGATACCGAGAATAAAACCCATATCGCCAATGCGGTTAACGATGAATGCTTTTAAACTTCCTACATTGGCCGATTCACGATGGAACCAAAAACCAATCAATAAATAGGAAACCAGGCCCACTCCTTCCCAACCAAAATAAAGCTGCATGAAATTATTAGCAGTAACCAACATCAGCATCATGAAGGTGAAGAGTGAGATATAGGAGAAAAACCGCTGATAACCTTTGTCATCTTCCATATACCCGATGCTATAAATATGCACGAGAAAGGAAATAAAGGTAACCGTGATCATCATCAATGCTGTAAGGTGGTCGATCATGAACCCGACATCAAAATGAAAACCGCCGCTGATCGCCCAGGTATAAATCGTACCGTAATAACCATCCATGTGATCGTAGAAAAGCGCCTTGCATACGAGGGCTGAAACAAAAAATGACAGACCCACCAAGAGGATTGTGATCCGATGCGTCCATGTACGACCCAGTTGCTTGCCCCAAAATCCCGCGATGATTGCACCGAGAAGGGGCAACAGCACGATAGCTAGGCTTAAATTTTTAATCGATAGATTGAACAACATCTCACTATCCTTTCAATTCGTTTAGATCATCGACATTGATCGTATTGCGATTACGGAATAAGACCACCAAGATCGCAAGCCCGATGGCTGATTCTGCCGCAGCAACCGTTAAAATGAAAAATACAAACACTTGGCCTGTTAAATCACCAAGAAAATGCGAAAAGGCAATAAAGTTCATATTGACTGCTAAGAGCATTAATTCTAAACACATCAGCAGCGTAATAACATTTTTCCGATTGATCAAAATACCTGCAAGGCTCAAGCCAAACAAGACAGCACCGACAATCAAATAATCAAATAGAGTCATAAAGTTACTACTCAGCCTCCATCATGTTTCGTAAAAAATGGACAAAAAACTTCTCGCGATGGGGGATTATTAAGGGGGAGAAACGCGAGTTCTCCCCCTTAATTGCAAGCCAAGGCTTTGCCTTGGCGAAGCATCTAAATAATAACGTCATAAATTTTTTAACCTATTTTCAGCAGTCATTTTCACCAAGCGTATACGATCTTCACGCCGCACAGAAATTTGATCTTGCGGCCGCTGTGCTTTCGTATTGCGCTTTCGCCCTCGAAAACCCAAGCTGATAGCAGCCACGATTGCTACCAATAATAAAACCGCCGCCAGCTCAAAGGCATAGGCATAATCGGTGTATAACACATCGCCCAAGGCTTTCGTATTGCTATAATCTTCCCCGTGAATTGGGGGTGAAATAGAAGTCATATAAAAATGTTGGGGAGCAACCACAATGAGCATCGTTAATACCAACAGAGCAACCACCAATAAAGCAATCGGCAAATAGCGAACAAATCCTTCGCGACGCGGTATGCTTTTTGTATCCAGCATCATGACAACAAAGAGGAACAAGGTCATCACTGCGCCGACGTAGACAAAAATCAAAGCTAAACCTAAAAATTCAGCTTCCAATAAAATCCACAATACGGCTGCTGAAACAAAGGCGGCCACAAGAAATAAGGCACTGTGTACAGGATTGCGAGCAAAAATCATGCAAAGCCCTGACCCAATCGCCAATGCTGCAAAAATGTAGAACAGTGCATGTTGTATTAACATCTTTAATATCCGTTCATAACTTTAAAACTATTACAAAAACCATTATTGACGAGGAACGACGAAACTAGAACGCTCTTCCCCAGGTTGTCATCCTGAGTCGGCGTCAGCCAGAACGAAGGATCTCCCGCTTCGATCTCTCATTAGCTTCGGCGTTTTAAGTTTCAAACACCCTCTCAGCGGGAGATCCTTCGCTGCGCTAACGCTTGCTCAGGATGACAGCCCTCACAGCATACCTGACGATGTCTTGGATTCCAGTCTCTACTGAAAAAAACTCTACTGGAAAACAAGACGCTAACGATACTCCTTATCTTCGCGTCGCGCCGCTGCAATTTCAGGTTCATAGCGATCACCAATGGCCAACAATTTTTGCTTCGTCATGATATTTTCACCACGTTTTTCAAAATGATAATCCGCCAAACCCGTTTCAACAATCGAATCGACAGGGCAAGATTCTTCACAAAAACCACAATAAATACACTTAAATAAATCAATTTCATATAAAGTCGTACGCCGTGAACCATCTTCACGAGGCTCTGCTTCAATGGTAATCGCCAATGCCGGGCAAACTGCCTCGCATAGTTTACACGCAATGCAACGCTCTTCCCCATTGGGATAACGCCGCAGCGCATGCAACCCACGAAAACGTGGGGATGTCGGTGTTTTTTCTTCGGGGTATTGAAGAGTTATTTTTCGCACAAAAAAATAACGGCCCGTTAACTTCAGCCCAAGCAAAAGCTCCCAGAGGAAAAAGGTTTTAAAAAATTTCTTTACCGCTTTCATATTTATTTCCTGGATCCCGGGTATTAAGGGGCTCTAAGCGAGAGTACTCGCTAAGAACCCCTAAATCCCGGGATGACACCTACCCGGATGACACCTACATTAAAACCACGGCTTCACATGAAGCTCCACCATCAACCCCACAACAACAATCCACACCAACGTCACAGGAATCAACACCTTCCAACCCAAACGCATGATCTGATCATAACGATACCGCGGAAACGTCGCCCGCATCCACAAATACAAATATAAAAAAATCGTCATCTTCAACAAAAACCAGATCATCCCAGGCACAAAGGCAAACCAATGCTCCACCACAGGAATACCAGCGAAAGGTGATAACCATCCTCCCAAGAAGAAAATCACCGCCAACGCCGAAATCAAAATCATGCTCGCATATTCGGCTAAAAAGAACAGTGCAAAACTGATCCCCGAATACTCAATGTGAAAACCTGCAACAATTTCAGATTCCCCCTCTGCCACATCAAAGGGCGCGCGATTCGTTTCGGCGACGCCAGAAATCCAATAGACGACAAACAAAGGAAATAAGGGCAACCAAAACCAATGAAAAATATTTCCTTGTTGTGCCAAAACAATCTGCGATAAATTCATGGTATTGGCAGCGAGTAAGACGCCGACCAGCGCAAAACCCATCGCAATTTCATAAGAAATTGTTTGAGCCGCTGAACGCAAGGCTCCAAAAATGGCGTATTTTGAATTCGAAGCCCAACCTGCAATCAAAATTCCGTACACACCCAAGGACGTTACTGCAAGAATAAATAAAACACCCGCGTTAATATTTGCTAACACCACGCCTGGCTGAAACGGCACAATCGCCCAGGTCACCAAGGCGGCTGTAAAACTCACCAAGGGCGCGATAAGAAATAAATAACGACTCGACTTTGTCGGAACAATCCCTTCTTTCAGCAATAATTTAAGCGCATCGACAATGGGCTGCATAATCCCCATCCAACCCACGCGGTTTGGACCGATCCGCCCCTGCATGTATCCAATAATTTTGCGCTCAGCCATCGTTAAATAAGCGACAGCCAAAATCAACGGAATTAAAATCACAACAATTTTAATGACGATCCAGATCAAGGTTAAAATGGCTTGATGTATCATGTTGCAGCTCCTAGGATCACCGCCGCATAATCAGCCAATATCGCTGTTTCTGAGTAACCCGCAGGGATATAAACCACATTCATCGGCAAACGCTCATCCACTTGCAAGGGCAACTGAATATGAGCATGACTTTGCTGAACAATCACGTGCTGACCCACGGTCAACTTCAAACGTACGGCTAGCGCAGGATGAACAAATGCAGCGACAGACCCATTGAGCCCAGAATCTTGCAGCGGTTGTGCGCGCCGCACGAGAGGATCGCCACGATAAATCGGCCAATGGCCAACTCGAACTAATCCTTCCTGCGCACTTGGTTTTGTAATTGCGGGCAGTGGTGCAGGTGCATCCGGTGTGAAAGCATCAACCTGTGCTTTTAATTCATCACGTATTGCAAAAGCATCTTCGTAATCAAAGCCTGGTAATTCCAAAAGATTGCCCAAGACACGTAACACTTTCCAACCTGGACGAACTTCTCCAAAAGGTTTCGAAACTGCAGTAAAACTTTGCCACAGCCCTGTGAGGTTCACAAACGTTCCTACCGTTTCAGTAAAGGGTGCAATTGGTAAGATTACATCCGCAACGTCTAATAAATCAGCCTGCTTAAACGACGTCAACGCAATGACAAATTTAGCGGCTTTCAAAGTCTGCATCACATTCGTTTGGCCGATATCCAGAGGCTCAAGATTGAACAACACATAACCTTTTTTCGGTGTTTCACACAGCTGAGCTGCATCTTGCCCCATTTTATTAGCTTTTTTTCCAGCAGCTTGACGATGCGGCACCATACCGGCCAACCACGCCCCTGCTGCATTCGGGCCTTCAGTGAGTAATCCCACCTGGCCTAAACATTGATCTGCAATTAATTTTGCAAGGTGTCGAATTAAACTGGACTGCGGATGATGTTCAACCAAGACACCGAGAAGAATGGTCACACGTTTGCCACTTTGTAAATCGGTTGCAATGGCTTTTGCCGTATCTGAGATTGAAGCCTCAACACCTAAACTAATATTTAAAGCCGCTGCAATGCCCATTAATAAAATAATCATGTCTTGCGGATCACAAACGCAATCGTGCTGAACATCAAAATGATAGGTAAAGGGCAATGGATTGATCGCATGTACTTTTGCACCATGAACTTGTGCTTTACGGATGCGAAGTGCGAGCAAGGGCATGTCGTGGTGAATATTTGAACCAAGAATTAGAATTTGATCGGCATGTTCGATTTGTTCGATTGACTGATACAACCCTGGAAATAAAGGCATTGCATCTTGACATGAAAAATCGATCTGCCGCACGCGATGATCCACATGAGGTGACCCGAGGCAGCGCATGATCTTTTGTAATAAATACAACTCTTCCAGCGTGGATTGTGTGCTCGCCAAAGCTGCCAATTCATCAGCACCTTCCAAGTTAATAATTTCTTTTAACCCAATCGCCGCTTGTTCCAAAGCCAGCGACCAATCCACTGTCTCCCAAACACCTTTGCGCTTGATCATCGGTTGCATTAAACGATCATCACTGTTTAATCCCGTATAGGCAAAACGATCCCGATCCGATAACCACGTTTCATTAATGCTTTCATTATCACGCGGCACTACACGCATCACTTCACCGCGACGCAGATGCACATTGATATTTGAGCCCAGCGCATCATGCGGTGCAATACTGGGGCGTTGTTGTAATTCCCAGGCACGCGCTTTGAATCGAAAGGGTTTAGAGGTTAATGCGCCGACGGGACACAGATCAATAATATTACCCGACACTTCAGATTGTAGATTATGATCCAAATACGTACCAATTTCTAAATGTTCGCCGCGGTTCATGCCGCCCATTTCGCGAAACCCTGCAACTTCCTCGCCAAAACGAACACAGCGCGTACATTGAATGCAACGCGTCATTTCAGTTGAAATTAAAGGCCCGATGTTTTTATCTTTAACGGTACGCTTACCTTCTGTGTAACGCGATAAATCCTTGCCATAACCCATCGCCACATCTTGTAATTCACATTCACCACCTTGATCGCAGATCGGGCAATCCAATGGGTGATTGATCAATAAAAATTCCATGACGGCACGCTGTGCTTCCAAGGCTTTTTTTGAACGTGTGCGTACAATCATTCCTGCAGTCACCGGCGTTGCACAAGCAGGTAAGGGTTTAGGTGCTTTTTCAACTTCAACTAAACACATGCGGCAATTGGCGGCGACGGATAATTTTTTATGGTAACAAAAGCGTGGAATATGGATCCCATTATTGTCAGCCGCTTCGATCAACATGCTGCCTGGATCGGCTTCAATGGTTTTGCCATCGATTTCGATATTAAACTTGTCCATCGGCAACCCCACAACGTTTTAGCTTAATATGGTCGATAAATTCTTGGCGAAAATGTTTTAAGAAACTTAAAATCGGTAGCGCGAATGCTTCGCCAAACACGCAGATCGTATGGCCAATCACCTTGCTTGAAATACTTTCCAAGAGTTCTAATTGTTCGATGTGCCCTTCCCCATTTAAAATACGCCATAAAATACGATGTACCCAACCCGAGCCTTCACGACAAGGCGTGCATTGGCCACAGGATTCTTCATAATAAAAATCCATCAACCGCGTTAAAATTTGCACCATACACACGGTATCATCCATCACGATCACCGCACCTGATCCTAACATGGATCCAGCTTTTCCGATCGCATCATAATCCATCGTCAATTCCATCATGGTTGCTGCAGGCAGCACGGGTGCTGAAGATCCACCGGGGATCACTGCTTTTAAGGTGTGACCCTCGCGTACACCGCCTGCTAATTCAAGGAGATCTCTAAACGGTGTACCGAGAGGAATTTCATAATTACCGGGTCTATTTACATGGCCTGTGACACAGAAAATCTTCATACCGCCATTATTGGGTTTACCCAGATTTAAAAACCAATCACACCCTTTTTGGCCATCTTCGCGATCCGCTAAAATCACCGGTACTGACGCGAAAGTTTCCGTATTATTAATCGTCGTGGGTCGGCCATATAGGCCATAATTTGCAGGAAAAGGCGGTTTAAACCGCGGTTGACCTTTTCGACCTTCTAGCGATTCCATAAGTGCTGTTTCTTCACCACAAATATACGCGCCTGCACCTAAATGATTATACAAATCAAAATCAACACCCTTGCCTTGAATATTCTTGCCTAATAATCCAGCTGCATAGGCCTCAGCTAAAGCTGCTTCACACCGTTGGAACGGTTCCCAAAATTCACCGCGAATATAATTGTAGCCGACGGTCGCACCCATCACGTAACCCGCAATCGCCATACCTTCAATCAATTGATGAGGATTAAAGCGTAAGATATCGCGATCTTTACACGTGCCCGGTTCACCTTCATCAGAATTACAAAGGACATATTTTTGGCCCGGTGCATTGCGCTGCAAGAAACTCCATTTTAATCCCGTTGGAAACCCTGCACCACCGCGACCACGCAGCACGGCTGTTTTTAAATCAGCAATTAATTGGTCAGCCGGTGTTTGCTCAGCTAAAATTTTACGCCAAACTTTATAACCGCCGATGCTTTCATAAGCGGCCATCGTCCACGGCTCTGGCAAATGCAAGCCGCGAAAACAAACAAGATTTTGATGTTCGATCACGCTTGATCCTCCACGGCCGCCAAAATTTCATCGATTTTTTCTGGCGTCAGGTTTTCATGATAAGTTTTATCTAGATGCATGACAGGCCCATTTCGACAAGCACCCAAGCATTCAACTTCTCTTAATGTAAATTGACCATCGTTTGTGGTGCATCCAAAATCGACACCCAAACATGTTTTAAGATGATCCGCAATTTTGTCAGAACCTTGAAGTTGGCAAGAAATATTGGTACACAAACCAATTTTATGTTTTCCAACAGGCTTTAAATCAAACATCGTGTAAAACGTAGCCACTTCATACACGGCAATGCGGGGCATGTCTAAATAATCCGCAACGGCATCGAGTAAATCTTGTGATATCCAACCGCCATTTTGATCTTGTGCTAAATGCAGTGCGCTTAACACAGCTGATTGTTTATGCTCAGGTGGATATTTCGCAACCCAGCGATCAATTTCTGCGCGTACTTCATGCTCTAATAAATTTGATTTATTGTCTTGCATTACCGATCAATCTCCCCAAACACAATATCCTGGCTCGACAAAATCGCCACCACATCTGCAATCATATGCCCACGACACATCTCATCCAAGGCAGCTAAATGCGCAAAGCCGGCTGGACGAATTTTCAAACGATACGGCTTATTGGCACCATCAGATACTAAATAAACGCCAAATTCACCCTTGGGATGTTCAATGGCGGCATATGCTTCACCCTCAGGCAAGCAATACCCTTCCGTAAATAATTTAAAATGATGGATCAAGGCTTCCATATCTTCTTTCATTTCAACGCGCGTGGGTGGTGCGATTTTATGATCATCTAAGATGACTGGCCCAGGATTTTTCCTCAACCATTCCACACATTGCTTGATGATCCGATTGGACTGGCGCATTTCTTCAATGCGAACCAAGTAACGATCATAACAATCGCCATTGACGCCCACAGGAATATCAAAATCCACCCGATCATACATCGCATAGGGTTGTTTTTTGCGAAGATCCCATTCTACGCCTGAACCACGCAACATGGGGCCTGTAAAACTTAAGGCTTTTGCACGCTCAGGCGAGACAACACCAATGCCTACAGTGCGTTGTTTCCAAATTCGATTGTCGGTTAACAAAGTTTCATATTCATCGACGAGGGTTGGAAAGCGACGAGCAAAATCCTCGATAAAATCAAGTAGCGATCCTTCACGTGCTGCATTAAGCGACACGACTTCCTTGCGTGAGCGAACGCGGGAATTAACATGTTTAGGCATTTTCCCCGGTAAATCACGATAAACGCCGCCCGGACGATAATACGTCGCATGCATACGCGCACCTGAAACGGCTTCATAGCAATCCATTAAATCTTCACGTTCACGAAAACAATAGAGAAAAACCGTCATCGCACCGATGTCGATCGCGTGCCCGGCCAACCAAAGTAAATGATTTAAAATCCGTGTGATTTCATCGAATAAAGTACGAATATAGAGCGCGCGTTGCGGTGGTGTTATGCCTAATAATTTTTCGATCGCCAAGACATAACCGTGTTCATTGCACATCATCGATACATAATCGAGACGATCCATGTAGCCAATACTTTGATTATACGGCTTGGTTTCCGCTAATTTTTCTGTCGCGCGGTGTAATAATCCGACATGCGGATCTGCACGTTGAATGACTTCACCATCAAGTTCTAGAATTAAACGCAATACGCCATGCGCCGCCGGATGTTGTGGACCAAAATTTAAGGTATAATTTCGAATATCAGGCATGTTGATCTCCTTGTTCAGGAGGTGGCGGATCAATGGGTTTTCGATAACGATTATCTTGGCGAATTACCTTGGGCACCAAGACCCGCGGTTCGATGTCAACCGGTTCATACACCACGCGCCCGAGGGCTGCATCATAACGCATTTCCACATGGCCACTTAAGGGAAAATCTTTTCGAAAGGGATGGCCGATAAAACCATAATCCGTCAAAATTCGGCGTAAATCAGGATGACCTTCAAATAAAATGCCGAAAAGATCGAACGCTTCTCGCTCAAACCAATTCGCAGACGGCCAAATGTCGACCACTGAATCCACAATCGGCGTGGCTTCATCCACAGCTTGATCAACAAAGACGCGCAACCGTAAACGGTGGTTATGTGCAATCGAAAGCAAGTGATAAACCACGGCAAACCGTGCTTTTTCTTTAAATTCTGGGGGTTGTTCTTTCAAACCTGAAACGACACCACGCTCAAAGCCTGTCGTTGTGGTTGAGTCTGTTTCCCATTCGCTCACGCCATAGGATAAATAATCCACACCGCAGACATCGACCAATAATTCAAATTTAAATTCGGGCTCATCGCGTAAACTCAAGGCTAATTTTTTAAGATGTTTACGCGGTAATTCCAGTGTTAATTCTCCTACGGCCAATGAGACTGAAAGTTCAAAATGCGGAAACAGCGTTTCAATCCGTTCTTTTAATCTGAAAATAGCGCTCATTCACGCTCCTTGCGAAAATCTTTGATCGAAGCTTGAACACCTGCACGCTCGATGACATTCACACGTTTGATCTTATTTTGCAATTGAATCACGCCGTACATCAAGGCTTCTGCTGTCGGTGGACAACCGGGTACATAAACATCCACTGGTACAATGCGATCACAACCGCGTACGACAGAGTAAGAATAATGATAATAACCACCGCCGTTGGCACATGATCCCATGGAAATCACCCAACGCGGCTCTGCCATTTGATCATAAACGCGACGCAATGCAGGAGCCATTTTATTGCACAGTGTACCTGCGACGATCATTACATCAGATTGACGCGGGCTTGGGCGAAATAATAAACCAAACCGATCTAAATCATAACGCGCCGCTGCCGAATGCATCATTTCAACGGCGCAACAAGCTAAGCCGAACGTCATTGGCCACAAGGAACCACTGCGCACCCAATTGACTAATTTGTCGAGCGAAGTGGTCACAAACCCCTGGCCTTGCAGCTCGATGAGCGTGTCTTGGATCTCTTGGCTTATTCCCATTCGATCGCCCCCTTCTTCCACTCGTAAATAAAACCAACCACCAAGAGCCCCAAAAAGAGCATCATCGAACAAAAACCAAACATGCCGATCGTGCGCAGCGCAACTGCCCACGGAAATAAGAATGCCGTTTCTAAATCAAAAATGATAAATAAAATTGCAACCAAGTAAAAACGAACATCAAACGGCATGCGGGCATCCTCAAAGGGATCAAAACCGCACTCATAGGATGACAATTTTGCCGGATCCGGGCGCTTCATCGCAATCAAACGATTAGCCATAAGCATCAAGGTGCCCAAAGCCAGCACAATGCCGATAAATACTAAAATGGGAAAATATTGCCCTAACACACTAAACCCTCGCCTAGTTGATAAGGGCATTGTATGACAGCGAAACGGATTGAGCAACTCGTATAAAAAACCAACAAAACGCTACTAAAAAACGTAGGTTGGGACGTAGGTTGGGTTAGAACAGCCGATAGGCTGGGCGTAACCCAACACGCCTTAATTGGAAAGACCCCCCCCTAATTAACGACCTAAAACAGCAACGCCTTGATAAAAAGAATCATTCAGGAAATTTCTTTCACCCCGTGGGTGAAGATTTAAGGAAGGACTGAAGCATGGATGATTTGTTTTTGATGTGAACAAA
>JAKBBU010000064.1 GCA_021808365.1 Pseudomonadota bacterium | reverse complement strand
ACGAACTTGCTAAAGACATCTTTACAATCTCCTTATAACACAAATTAATTTTTAAGATAATAGATTATAATCGATAGTTATTTGATTTTAAACAAATTTTATTCAAATAAATGTGTGCATCGGATAGACTCCCAAGACCCGATCAATGAATTTAGCAAATGCACCATTGCCCATGACATTGGCGCAGGTGATGACGGGGTCGAATAAGATATAGATTGTTGTGATCATCAAGAGCATATTTGAGGAAAACCCAAGATGAGCTTGCAAGACAGGCAAGAGTACAAATACACCGCCGCCGGGCACGCCGGCGACTGAAAATTTTGCCAGCACAAAATAAAAGGTAAAAATGAGATAAGCCATCAAGGTGGGTTCAGGCATGCCAAAGCCTTTTAAAATCGCATAGGCGAAAATCGGCAGTGCGAAACAATCGCCGATCAAATGGATATTTACCGTTGCAGGGACAACCGAGCGTGCTAATTCTGGGTATTTCGTATTTTTTTCAACACCAAGCAAGGTCAGCGGCATGGTTGCGGCGCTTGACATCGTACTAAACCCGCTGATTCCTGCGGGGAGCATATTTTTAATACTTTGTAAAAAAGCCTTAAATTTCGCACCGCTTAAGATAAAATAAGCCAATAAAATATAGGTAAATTGCGCAAGCGCTACGCAAAGAAAAATCACGGCATAATCCTTAACAAGAATGCCCACAACGCCGTCATATTTTAATTTCATGACAAATCCAGCGACAAAGAAGGGGATCAAATAAACAAAAAATTTCAAAAAATAGCCAATGAAACGCTCAAGCTGAACCGCAAGTCGATTGGCCGATGGATAATGAAATTTCGATAAGGCGATTCCAAGAATAATGCCTCCCAGCATGGCTTTATCGTTGGCGATGATGCTAGGTAGGTCGAATGTCCATAGGGGTTCAAGCGTTGTCGATGTTTGAGGCGTGATCATCGACAAATCTAAATGATAAATACCGATCCCAATAAAGTGACTCAAAAATGCTGCAAAATAACTCGAGCAGCAAGCTAGAAGAAGAATCATCCCGATCATCGCAGTAGCGCGACCAGATAACATGACGGCTGCCTTGAATAAGAGCCCGAAGATGATCACAGGTAAAAGAAAAACGATGATCGTCTTAATGCTCAAACTGATGGCATAGAGGGTTTCTTGGATCGTAAGCGGGAGGAAGGAGCCAAACAGGATCACACTTAGAATGACAGCGGCCAGGATGAAGGGCATTTTATGAAACATTTTACTACTCCCAAGGTGTACGCCGCGCTCTAAAAATGATAAGTTACTCGCAAATTCGAGTTGTAACCTCCCAAACGGAGCCGATCGCCATGAAATTGTGCCATTTTCAAGCAGGTCTTGATCAGCCGTTCTTCTTGATCGCGGGCCCCTGCGTTGTTGAAAGCGAAGCGCTGGCCATTGATACTGCAGGCTATTTAAAAGAAATCACCTCAGCATTGGGGATCCCATTTATCTATAAATCATCCTTTGATAAAGCAAACCGGACATCCCACCAGAGCTACCGCGGCCCAGGACTTGAAGCCGGACTACGTATCCTCGCAGAGGTGAAGGCACAAATCAAGGTTCCTCTTCTTACAGATGTTCATGAAGATACGCCCTTAGGTGAGGTTGCCGCCGTGGTTGATGTGCTACAAACACCAGCGTTTTTGTGCCGACAAACCAATTTTATCCAAAATGTGGCCCGCCAAGGCTTGCCGGTGAATATCAAAAAAGGCCAATTTTTAGCGCCTTGGGACATGATTAATGTGGCTGAAAAAGCCAGGGCAACTGGAAATGAGCAAATTATGGTTTGTGAACGGGGCGCTTCATTTGGCTATGGGCATTTGATCTCAGACATGCGCAGTTTGGCGATCATGCGCAAAACGGGCTGTCCTGTGGTGTTTGATGCCACACATTCTGTACAATTACCCGGTGGCTTAGGTCATGCCACAGGCGGGCAACGTGAATTTATTCCTTTGCTTGCACGCGCGGCGATGGCGAGCGGCATTTCAGGGTTATTTATGGAGACACATCCTAATCCTGAAAAAGCGCTCAGCGATGGGCCGAATTCTTGGCCACTTTCACAGATGCGAGTATTGCTTGAAACGCTTTGTGGTATTGATCGATTAGTAAAAGAACGGGGTTTTGAGAATGAATAATATTAGGCAAATTCGAGGACTTGAAATTTTAGACTCACGCGGTAATCCGACCGTGGAAGCTGTTGTGGAATTATCTAATGGCATTTTGGGATGTGCCAGCGTACCGTCGGGGGCGTCAACAGGTTCACATGAAGCCTTAGAACTTCGCGATCACGATCCCAAACGTTATGAAGGCAAGGGTGTTTTAAAAGCAGTGGCAAACGTCAATGGATCCATTGCTCAAACATTAGCAGGCATGGATGTTATGGATCAAACCGCGCTCGATCAGTGTTTAATTCAATTAGATAATACACCTAATAAATCACATTTAGGTGCCAATGCAATGCTCGCGGTCTCTTTAGCAGCATCAAAAGCAGCGGCAGTAGCATCAAAACGCCCCTTGTATGAACATTTGGCGAGTTTATTTGGCACTCAAGATAATGGTTATGTTATGCCAGTGCCTATGATGAATATTATTAATGGCGGCGCACATGCGGATAACCAAGTTGATCTACAAGAGTTTATGATTATTCCTGTAGGAGCGCCCTCTTTTACAGAAGCACTGCGCTATGGAGCAGAAGTATTTCATGTTTTAAAATCGGTTTTAAAACAAAAAGGATTAAACACTGCTGTGGGTGATGAAGGGGGATTTGCACCCGATTTATCCTCGAACCTTAGCGGGTGTGAAATTATTTTAAGCGCCATTGAAAAAGCAGGATTTAAACCTGGTGTTGATATTGCATTGGGCTTAGATGCAGCAAGTTCTGAATTTTATCGTGAAGGTCATTATCATCTTGCGTCTGAAGATAAAAAACTGACGTCAGAAGACATGGTGGAATATCTTGCTAATTTTGTGAATCAATTTCCAATCATCAGTGTTGAAGACGGTATGGCCGAAGGCGATTGGGACGGTTGGGCTTTATTGACAAAACGTCTAGGTGACAAAGTACAATTGGTCGGCGATGATATTTTTGTCACCAATGTTGCAATTTTTGAACAAGGCATTGCAAAAAAGATTGCGAATTCTATTTTGATCAAACCGAATCAAATTGGTACATTAACGGAAACCTTTGATGCGATTGCGCTTGCAAAACGCAGCGGTTATTCTGCAGTGATTTCACATCGTTCAGGTGAAACAGAAGATACATTCATTGCAGATTTAGCCGTTGGCACGCATGCAGGACAAATTAAAACGGGTTCGCTGTGCAGAACGGATCGCATTGCAAAGTATAATCGTTTGTTACGAATGGAAGCAGAATTAGGTAAACGTGCGAGTTATGGATCTATCAAAAAAGCATAACCCAATAAAGTCAAAAGGAGATAACATGAGTAACACCATCATACAACCTAAAGTCCGTGGATTTATTTGCACCACAGCACATCCCACCGGCTGTGCAAAAGCCGTTGAAGAAGAAATTGCCTATGTCCGCGCAAACGGTAATTTTCAAGGGCCAAAAACTGCGCTTGTGATTGGATCTTCCACCGGCTATGGACGAGCTTCCATCGAAGCATTAGCCTTTGGTGCGGGGGCAAGCACAATAGGCGTTTTTTTTGAACGAGGTGCAGAAGGTGAACGCACTGGATCGACAGGTTGGTACCATGTTGCTGCCTTTGAAAAGAAAGCGCATGAAGCAGGGCTTTATGCTAAAAGTGTGAATGGTGACGCCTTCTCAGATGAAATCAAACAGCAAGTGATCGATCTTCTTCGTCGTGATTCAAAGAAAATTGATTTGATTATTTATAGTCTTGCCTCACCTCGTCGCAAACACCCCAAAACTGGAGAAGTGTTTTCCTCAGTGCTTAAACCTATTGGGCAGACCTTTACTAGCAAAACCGTTGATCCTCTTCGTGGAGAAGTCAAAAATATCACCATTGAACCTGCGACAGAGGAAGAAATTCGTCACACAGTCGCCGTCATGGGCGGTGAAGATTGGGAAATGTGGATCGACGAATTAGCGAAACATGATCTGCTCGCGCCCAATGTTAAAACGGTGGGCTACACTTATATTGGCCCTTCATTGACACATGCTGTTTATAAAGACGGTACGATCGGGCGTGCAAAAGAAGACTTACAATTGAGCGCTGAAAGATTGCAGGCAAGGTTGCAAAAAGAATATAACGGTGAAGCTTGTATTTCTGTAAATAAAGCCCTGGTCACGCAAGCCAGTGCAGCGATTCCTGTTGTGCCCTTGTACATTGCACTCTTGTTTAAAGCGATGAAGGCTAATGGCACGCATGAAGGTTGTATTGAGCAAATTGTGCGTTTATTTAAAGATCATCTCTATGCGGCAAAACCCATTACTCGCGATGAACAAGGTCGGATCCGGATCGATGATTTAGAAATGGATCCAAAAATACAGCAGCAGATCCTTGAGCTTTGGCCCAAGGTGACATCTGAGAATTTACGTGAATTGACGGATATTGAAGGTTATTTAAATGATTTCTACCGTCTTTTTGGATTTAATTTTGATGGTGTCGATTACGATAAACCGGTTGATCCGGATGTTGCGATTGAGTCCATACCACGAGAAGCAATATCTACATGAACATGAAAAAGAAAGTAAAGAAAGTTAAGATTGATGATCCCTTTGCGGCTCGCGAAGCGCAAACGTATGAAAAACCCATTCCAAGCCGGGAGCGGATTATTCTTCTTTTCGAAGAAGAGAGTGAGCCCTTAGATCAAGAGAAAATAGAAATAAAATTAGGCCTAGATGATCCCGACGATCAAGAAGCGTTGCGCCGTCGCTTGCGTGCGATGGAGCGCGATGGTCAACTTATTCGAAATCGCCGTGGTGATTATGCGCTCGTCGAACGCTTGAATTTAATTCGTGGACGTGTGCTTGGACATCGCGATGGGTTTGGTTTTGTGAGCCCTGAAGATGGCAGTGGTGATCTTTTTCTTAATCCACGTCAAATGCGAAAAGTTTTTCCTGGCGACAAAGTATTAGTTCATGTCACAGGTTTAGATCATCGTGGCCGTCGGGAAGCTGCGATCGTTGAAATATTAGAACGCAACACGGTTGAAGTGGTCGGTCGCTTTTTTGTCGAAGGTAATGTCAGTTTTGTGGAGCCGACCAATAGTCGCATCACGCAAACGATTGCCATCCCACAAGATGAAACACTCGGTGCAGCGTCAGGCGATATTGTAACTGCTGCAATTGTGAATCAACCCACAGAGCGCCAGCATGCTATTGGGCGTATCACAGAAGTGCTCGGTGATCACATGGCGCCTGGAATGGAAATTGATGTTGCCGTGCGCGCACATGGAATCCCCTTTGAATGGTCACCTGAAATTGAAGACTATTGTAAAACATTGCCTAAAACTGTCAGTAAAGCGGATCATACCAAACGCCAAGATTTGCGTGAATTACCGTTGGTGACGATCGACGGCGAAGATGCGATGGATTTTGATGACGCGGTATTTTGCAAAAAATTACCCAAGGAAGGTTGGCAATTATTCGTTGCAATTGCCGATGTTAGTTATTATGTTGAACCGAATTCATTGCTTGATCAAGAAGCAAAACGTCGTGGAAATTCCGTCTATTTTCCAGGGCAAGTGATCCCCATGTTGCCTGAAGTGTTATCCAATGGTCTTTGTTCATTAAAGCCTAAAGTGGATCGACTTTGCATGGTCTGTGAAATGACGATTTCCTCCACCGGCCAAATTAAGCGTTCTCGTTTTTATCGTGCTGTCATGCATTCAAAAGCCCGGTTGACCTACACGCAAGTGGCTGCCATGGTGGTTTCCAAAGACGAGCATTTAAGAAAGACGCATGAAGCATTGGTAGCTCATTTAGATGATTTATTTGAACTGTACCAAATATTACGTAAAAAGAGAGATAAGCGTGGCGCGATCGATTTTGAAACGGTAGAAACGCGCATTGTGTTTGGCCCAAATCGAAAAATCCAAAAAATTATTCCAGTGATTCGCAATGAAGCACATCGGTTGATCGAAGAATGCATGTTGGCGGCCAATGTTTGTGCGGCTGAATTCTTAATGGAACATAAAATTCCAATCGTTTATCGTGTACATGAAGGGCCTAATCCTGAAAAATTAAAACAAGTGCGCGCATTTTTCGGAGAGCTAGGTTTAAAACTTAAGGGTGACGATGAACCTAAACCATCTGACTATGCTGATTTATTACGCCGCATTCAAGATCGCGAGGATTTAGCCTTATTGCAAACCATTTTGCTGCGCTCATTAAGCCAAGCCGTGTATCACCCAGAAAATCGTGGTCACTTTGGTTTAGCGTATGAAGCGTATACACATTTTACATCACCCATTCGTCGTTACCCAGATCTTTTGGTGCATCGTGCAATTGGGCATATCATCGACAAAAAAGGCAGTGATAAACCGTTTGCCTATAATGAAGCGAGCATGCAAGAGTGTGGTGAACATTGTTCGATGACAGAACGGCGGGCTGATGCAGCAACTTATGATGCCATCGATTGGCTCAAATGTGAATTCATGCTCGATAAATTGGGCAAACGGTACATGGGCACGATCACGAGTGTGACAGCCTTTGGTATTTTTGTGCAATTGGATGAAATTTTTGTGGAAGGTCTCGTGCACATCACCGAATTAAAAGGTGATTATTATAAATTTGATCCGATCCGTTTTCGTCTTCAAGGCGAGCGTACGGGCACGATTTATCGCCTTGGTGATAAATTAAAAGTGCTTGTTGCACGTGTGGATCTTGATGAAAGAAAAATTGATTTTGCCTTAGTGGGAGAAGCAAGTGAAACAAAACGAAAAGCAAAGCCAAAAGCAAAATCCAACGCAAAAGCAAAAGCAAAACCCAAAAAGAAAAATTGATGGCAATCTGCGTTATGGGATCCACAGCGTCAAAGCGCTCTTAATTCAGCGCCCATCAGAGATTACCTGCCTTTATCTTCATACCGATCGTCATGATCAACGGCTTCAAGAATTACTGACCTTAGCGAAAAATCAAGGCGTAGTTATTGAGCGTCTTTCACAAGATGCATTGGATGCTCTTGTGGGTGATACACAACACCAAGGTGTAGTGGCACATTTAAAATCTGAACGGCATTATACAGAAGTTGATCTTGATGATTTATTAAAAAAAACAGATAAACCTGCACTCATTTTAATTCTCGATGGTGTGCAAGATCCGCATAATTTAGGTGCTTGTTTACGAACCGCCGATGCTGCAGGTGTGGATGCCTTGATTATTCCGAAAGATCGCTCAAGTCCGTTAACACCGACTGCACGTAAAGTTGCTTGTGGGGCAGCAGAAACAATTCCTGTGATCACGGTGAGTAATTTAGCACGAACACTTGATCATTTAAAAGAACAAGGCGTTTGGCTCATTGGTGCGGCTGCAGATGCCAGTGATACTGTTTACGATATTGATCTGACTGGTCCTGTTGGTATTGTGCTAGGTGCCGAAGGACATGGACTTCGACGTTTGACCCAGGAACGTTGTGATTATCTGGCTCATGTTCCAATGACAGGTTCGGTTGAAAGTTTAAATGTGTCTGTGGCGACAGGCATTTTTTTATTTGAAGCGGTGAGGCAGAGGAGGTTTTGAAGGAGGCTTGTTATACCGTATTGAAACTATAAGAAAGTAATTTTTCCTTGCATTTGTTAAGCAAACAATGTACATTTTGCTTCTTTTTTAACCTAACAAAAAGAAGGTAGCATGGGCAAGAATAAAAAGAGGGTTCTTGTAAATTTCAAGTGGGTAAACAGGCTGGATTAAGCTTGCTAAAATCGAGCCCACCCGTGATCAAATATACAATGGTTCTGAAGTGTTTAAATTTATATCCTCGTGCTTTTCGCTTAGC
>JAKBBU010000063.1 GCA_021808365.1 Pseudomonadota bacterium | reverse complement strand
CCGAAGGCTGGGTGTAACCCAACAAAATTAAATTTGAAAAATGCGCAAATGTTGGGTTACACCCAGCCTTCGGCTGTGCTAACCCAACCTACATTTCGAATTATATTTCGCTTAAGGGCTTGTTCATCCATGAAAACAGCAGACATCCGGCGTTTATTTTTAAATTACTTTAAAGAACGAGGGCATCACATTGTTTCGTCGAGTCCTCTTATCCCCGGTAATGATCCGACGCTGCTGTTTACCAATGCGGGTATGGTGCAATTTAAAGATGTTTTTTTAGGCCAAGAAAAGCGTTCTTACACGCGGGCAGCCAGCGTGCAGCGCTGTGTGCGCGCAGGTGGTAAACATAATGATTTAGACAATGTTGGTTATACCGCCAGGCACCACACGTTCTTTGAAATGCTGGGTAATTTTAGTTTTGGCGATTATTTCAAACGTGAAGCGATTCACTATGCTTGGGAATTTCTCACACAAATTTTAAATATTCCTGCCGAAAAATTGTGGATCACCGTTTATAAAGACGATGATGAAGCCGCGAATATTTGGTTCAATGAAATCAAAATTGATCCGGCCCGATTTTCGCGTTGTGATAAAGATAATTTCTGGGAAATGGGTGAGACAGGTCCTTGCGGTCCCTGTAGCGAAATTTTTTATGATCATGGTCCCGAAATTCCAGGTGGCCCTCCCGGATCACCGGATGCTGATGCGGATCGCTACATTGAAATTTGGAATTTGGTTTTCATGCAATACCAACGCCAAAGCGATGGGCAATTAATACCGATTCCAAAACCTTGCGTAGATACAGGCTCAGGTCTTGAGCGTTTGGCTGCAGTGGTGCAGGGTGTTCATACGAATTATGACATCGATTTATTTCAAAATTTATTACATGCAACGGCAAAAATAATTGATTGCCGTGATTTACACCATGTGTCTCTGCGCGTGATTGCCGATCACATTCGTTCCTGTGCATTTTTAATTACTGATAGTGTTATTCCTTCCAACGAAGGTCGCGGTTATGTGTTACGGCGCATTATTCGGCGTGCTATCCGTCATGGTCATCAACTCGGTGCAAGCGAACCTTTCTTTTATAAACTCGTAGCGCCTCTTGTTAAAGAGATGGGTGAAGCCTACCCCGAATTGGTTCGTGCACAAGCGCACATTGAGCGTGTTTTATTGCAAGAAGAAGAAAATTTTAATCGAACGTTGGAGCAAGGTCTTAAAATTCTAGAACAAGGGATCAGCGATTTAAAAGGCAAACAAATACCGGGCGATTTAGTGTTTCGCTTGTATGATACCTATGGATTTCCACCGGATTTAACAGCCGATATTGCGCGTGAACGGGGCCTGCACATTGATCATGAGGGTTTTGAAGCCAAAATGGCACAACAACGCCAACAGTCCAAATCAGCGAGTAAATTCGGTGTGGATTACACACAGCAATTGGCGATTAAGGCACAAACGCAATTCAAAGGTTATGAGGTGCTTGAACACGAAGCGCGGATCACGCATTTATTTCGCGAAGGTCAGCCCGTGGTTGAATTGCGTGAAGGTGAGAAAGGCTGGGTTGTGCTCGATAGTTCGCCGTTTTATGCTGAAAGTGGTGGGCAAGTGGGTGATCAGGGTGAGTTGCATCAGGATGATAATCATTTTAACGTAGCAGATACACGTAAAGAAGGTATCGCGCATGTGCATGAAGGGTCTGTTCAAAAAGGGCATTTCATCGTTGGACAAAAGGTTTTAGCATCGGTCAATATCTCTAAACGTCGCGCCACAATGCGTAATCATTCAGCCACACATTTATTGCATGCAGCATTGCGCGAACGGTTTGGTGAATCCGTGATGCAAAAAGGTTCGTGGGTGGGTCCAACACGTTTGCGTTTTGATTTCACTCATCCTCGTGGGTTGACGTTTAAAGAATGCTGGGCAATCGAACAGGTGGTGAATGCTAAAATTCGCGAAAATTTAGCCGTTCATACGGAATTAATGTCGCCTGATTCTGCCAAAAAAGCCGGTGCGATGGCTTTATTTGGTGAAAAATATGGTGAAGAAGTGCGTGTATTATCGATGGGTGCTTTTTCAAAAGAATTATGCGGCGGCACACATGTTGAACGAACAGGTGATATTGGTTTTTTCAAAATTATCAGTGAAACCAGTGTAGCTTCCGGCATTCGTCGTATTGAAGCGGTGACGGGCGATGTTGCGATTGATACCGTTCAAAAAATGGATGATCAGCGCAATATACTTACGCAATTGTTGAAAACAAGTCCTGAGGATATCATTAATAAAGTCGATGGTGCATTGACTAAAATAAAGGATTTAGAAAAACAATTAGGAAAATTAAAAGTAGGGTTTAGCGCAGATTCATATGTTCAACTGTTAGCCAAAACTCAGTGTACAGCCAATGGTATTAATGTATTGGCGGAGCCTCTTGATGCAGTGGATTTGAAGGGTTTGCGTGAAATGCTGGATCGTCTTCAAGATCGACTTGATCCTTCAGTCATTGTTCTTGCAACACTTGAAGGCGAAAAAATAACGTTTGTGGTGAGCGTCAGTCCAGAATTAAATCCCAAAATTCGCGCTGATGAATTGGCCAGGGATATTGCTTCAAAAATAGATGGAAAAGCCGGCGGGCGAGCTGATCGCGCGCAAGGTGGGGGAAGTAATATTGATGCTTTGCCCCTAGCTTTGAAAGATGTTTTTAAATGGGTAGTGGCTCGGGAGTAGGTTGCCAGGGCTATCGGGTTAAATGTTAATCATTTTTCGAAAAGATGACATTTTTGGGGTTCGTCATCCCGGAATTTAGCGATTCTAACGTGCGAGTACGCACGAAGAATCGCTAAATTCCGGGATGACGGGGCCAAAAATGGTTAACATTTAACCCGATAGCCCTGTGGTACAGCCTCATAAACGTTGATTTTGTACCATAAATGGTTTACAACTTGGGAAAAGTAAAAGGGTAGACTTCAATGAAAATAGTAACAATGTGGGCATGGATCAAGGATAATGTTGAACACATTCAACGTGAGATCCCTTTTAGAGTTGAATTGCCTAATAAGACTACACTTAGAACCTTCAAAGATACTGATGCGAATAAAAAATTAGTTCATTCCAAAAATGCTAAAGAAATGTTTGATAAATTAGTACTTTAAATGCTTTTTTATTTTCTGGATCCCAGAATTTAGTGGTTCTAAGCGAGAGTACTTGCTAAGAGCCACTAAATTCTGGGATGCTGACGAGCGCTATACCGTAAATGAATCCCTAATCCTCCTCAGAATCCAAGAAGCTGCGCAATTGTTCGGAACGGCTTGGGTGACGTAATTTACGGAGCGCTTTAGCCTCGATTTGGCGGATCCGCTCGCGGGTTACATCAAACTGTTTACCGACTTCTTCAAGCGTGTGATCGGTATTCATATCGATCCCAAAACGCATGCGTAGGACCTTTGCTTCACGCGGTGTCAGCGTGGTTAAGATTTCAGAAGTGGCTTCTTTCAGGCCTTGGATAGTTGCAGCATCGATTGGCGAATCAAGTGTGGTATCTTCAATGAAATCACCTAAATGTGAATCTTCATCGTCACCGATCGGTGTTTCCATTGAAATCGGTTCTTTTGCAATCTTCAGTACTTTACGAATTTTATCTTCCGGCATATCCATTCGTACTGCTAATTCTTCCGGTGATGGTTCAACACCGGTTTCCTGTAGAATTTGACGTGAAATCCGCGTGAGTTTGTTGATCGTTTCGATCATATGTACGGGGATCCGAATGGTGCGAGCTTGATCGGCAATGGAGCGGGTGATGGCTTGGCGGATCCACCATGTCGCATAGGTTGAAAATTTGTAACCGCGACGGTATTCAAATTTATCCACGGCCTTCATCAGACCGATATTGCCTTCTTGAATTAAATCTAAAAATTGTAAACCGCGATTCGTATATTTCTTTGCAATGGAGATGACTAAACGCAAATTCGCTTCAACCATGTCAGTTTTTGCTTGACGGGCTTTAGCTTCACCCATGGACATTTGTGTATTGATTTCTTTGATTTCAGCAATGCTTAATTCCATATCTTTTTCGATTTCGATTAAGTTTCGCTGTGCACGTAAAATGTCGGCTTCGTAATGCTTCAACGAAGCTGCAAAAGATTCTTTCGATTTTAAATGATCTTTCAGCCAATTTAGATCGGTTTCGTGGCCAGGGAAACTATTGATGAATAATTTACGAGGCATTTTGGATTTGCGAACTGAAAGCGTCATGATATTTCGTTCATGTGAGCGTATATCAGACAGCACAGCTTTCATTTTTTTGGTTAAACGATCAAATTGGCGAGGTACCAATTTAAAGTTCATGAATTTTTCAGCGAGTTCATCGCGTGCTTTTTGGGCGCGTTTGCTTGCTTTGCCATATTTCTTTTCAGCAGCATCAGCTTTTTCATAGAGCGCTTGTAATTCGTCAAAACGCTCTTTCGCGATGATGGGATCAGGGCCCGATTCGGTTTCAGTTTCAGCTTCAGCCAAGGTTGCTTCATCACCTGCCGGTACCTCAGGCTCAATAAGAGCAATCGTATCATCAGCACCAGCTTCAACCCCCTCCACCGCAGCTTCAAGAACTTCAGGTGGGGGTAGATCAGCGCTTTCGAGGTCGGAGAAGCCGCTGATTAAATCACTTAATCGGACTTCACCATTCTTAACACGATGGTAGATCTCTAAAATTTGTCCAATGATTCGTGGGTAAGCGGCCAATGAAGACATGACTTGGCGATTGCCTTCTTCGATACGTTTAGCAATTTGAATTTCACCCTGACGGGTCAGCAGATCAACACCACCCATTTCACGCATGTACATCCGTACGGGATCAGTGGTTCGTCCAAATTCGGCATCGGCAGGGGCTGCCATAGCAGCTTGTGTTTCTTCAAGGGCGGCTTCCGCTTCTTCCTCGTCGATGACTGCTGCACCCATTTGAAAGCTATCTTGATCAGGCGGTACCTCAAGAATAGGAATTCCTTTTTCGCTGAAGGTAGCGAGCATTTCGTCGTATTGTTCGGGATCAAATCCAGGGGGTAAGGCATCCGCGATATCAGTATAGGTGAGGTACCCTTTCTCACGGAGTAAATCCATCAGGAGTTGTTTTAAGGGGGTATCGGTCATTGAAAACCTTTTTCGTTTGTGGACGTTTCTTTAAGAGGCGTACATTCTATGTGGTCTTTCCCAAATAATCCAGTGCTTAACCACCAATTCGTATTTTACATTGTTGGATCAGCATTTGAAGCTCTCGTTTTTCAACATCCTCAAGTTCACTGTAACCCGCTTTTGTTAAAAGTTCTTCCATTCGTAGTTCCTGGCTGTGTTGTATGAGCCGCGAAAGCGCATCGTTGAACTCAGCAACCACGTTATCTTTTGATAATACAACTTCTTGGCTGGCGAGGCGAGCTAAAATGTTTTCTTCTGCTCGATCTCTCCAGTGTTCAAGTATAGTCCCCGTTTTCAGATGAGGGGAAGTATGCAGTAATTCAATTAATTCAACCAAAAGGTCGATTCCCGGAGTGGGGAGTGTTTTTAAGGTTGTCAAATTAGAGATCTGTTGAGCGAGCTCAGGTGTGTTGAGCAGCAGTGCTAACGCTTGTCTGAGGGGAGAGCGGGCTTTGAGTTTTGTTAAATTATGATTGCGTCGCCCATATTGAGTTTGAGGTGTTTGTTTTTTTTCATGGAAGGATTCTATATCAAGACCGACTTGTTTTGATAACTCAGCCATCAGCATTTGCCGGAAAAAACCTTCAGGTAAGCGTTGAATCAAGGGCAGGGCAGTTTTTGCAAAGCGTGCGCGACTGTCATGACTGGTCAAGGGAATATCATCACGCAAACGCTGGAAGAAAAATGCAGACAGTGGAAGTGCTTTTTCGAGACGTTTTAAAAAAGCAGCTTGGCCTTCACGTCGAATCGTATCATCGGGATCTTGGTTTTCAGGAAGAAATAAAAATTTAGCTTCACGTCCATCTTCAAGAAGGGGCAAGACATGTTCAAGCGCTCGTTTTGCAGCTTCTTGGCCAGCCGCATCACCATCAAAACAAAAAATAAGCGTGTTGGTATGACGAAACGCAGATTCCAATTGTGTGACTGTCGCAGAGGTTCCAAGGCTGGCGACAGCGCAATGAACGCCATGTTGCGCTAGGGCAATGACATCCATGTAACCCTCAACAAGAAGAAGATGATCGAGAGGGCGATGTTGGAGAGCTTCATAAAGCCCATATAATTCTTGGCCCTTGTGATAAATCGGTGTTTCAGGGGAGTTGAGGTATTTGGGCACTTGTTCTGGATCTAAAACACGGCCGCCGAATCCGACGACACGCCCACGTGTATCTCGAATAGGAAAGATGATGCGATCGCGAAAGCGATCGTAAACTCGACTATTTTCTTTTAAGATGGCCATGCCGAGTTTGATCAGAGTTTGTTCTTCAGATTTGCCACAATGATGCAACAAAGCTTCCCAAGCTGCGGGCGCATAACCGAGGCCATAAGTTTTTGCAATTTCTCCCGTTAAACCGCGTTTTTTGAGATACTCAATGGCGATCGTCGATGTACGCAATTGTGATTCATAGAATTTTGCTGCTTGCGACATGAGGGCATAATCAGTTTGGTAAGATATTGATTTGCCGTGTGTGGTCGGGAGAGAAATTCCGGCATCCGCTGCAAGTGATTCTACAGCTTCAATGAAACTTTGTTTTTGGTGTTCCATTAAAAAGCTGATGGCATTGCCATGAGCACCACAACCAAAACAATGGTAGAACTGCTTCGTTGGGCTGACCGTGAATGAGGGTGTTTTTTCGTCATGAAAAGGACAGCGGCCGAGGTGATTTTTACCCTTGTTGGATAATTGAACGTAACGGCCGATCAGGGCAACCAAATCGGTGCGGTCGAGTAAATCGTTGAGTATAGTCTGAGGGATGCGACCAGCAGTCATTGTTGCGCCCCGCAATTAAGCAAAGTGGGCTTTAACTCGTTTGCTTACGAGGGCCATATCAGCTCGGCCTTCAAGTTTAGGTTTGAGATGGGCCATGATTTTACCCATCTCGTTTTGAGTCGAAACACCGAGTTCTAAAAAGGCAGCAGCAACAAGCTTATCGATCTCTGATTCACTTAATTGTTCAGGCAAATATTCATCAATTAAGGTTATTTCAAAGGCTTCTTGAGCAGCAAGATCGGTACGTCCAGCTGATTCATATTGTGCCAATGAATCTTGGCGTTGTTTACGTAATTTTGTTAAAATTGCTACAACATCAACATCATTCAATGTGATCCGCTCGTCGATTTCGCGCTGTTTAATTGCAGCAATCACAAGGCGAATAGCACCAAGACGTTGTTTGTCTTGGTTGCGCATCGCAGTCTTCATGTCTTCCTGAATTTTAGTTTTTAAGTCCATATTTATTACTCAGCCTCTTTACCATCGTAACTGAAAGTAACAGCCAGTGCTCAGGTGCGTATGGAAGTTGAAGAACCTGAGTGGCCACCACGTTTGGCCACTTCTTTTTCTTTACGCGGATGCGCTTGCGCATTGAAAGGAGCTGCTTCTCTGGCTAAACGCTTCAAATTACGTTTGACGGCAGCAGCACGTGCACGCTTGCGAGCAGTGGTTGGTTTTTCATAAGCTTCACGCGCACGAACTTCGGTCAAAATGCCAGCTTTTTCACAGCTGCGCTTGAACCGGCGCATTGCAACTTCAAAGGGCTCGTTTTCTTTTACACGTACACTGGGCATGCTATTTCCTGATTGAATTCCAAATCGGTGATTCTAGACCTTTGTGATTTGAGTTGTCAACACGTAGTTAAAGGTTGTCATTTTTTAATTTTTCCTACTCACAAAACATTAAATTCAATCGGCGTTGAAAGCGACTCAGGCGCTCGAATATGCAACAGCCCCTTAAAATCACCTGGCTTCATGGCCGTGAGCGTGAGTTTCACCTCACAGGTCGCCTGAGGCCGCGTGTTGATGCACGAAGACGAGATTGTGTGTTTGATGTTTTTTAGCGTTAACTTAGAATCCGAGTTTGCTGATAACACCATGGATTGTGAATCAGGATTGAGGTTAAGAGTATGACCCGTATTATTGTAAATTCGATAAACCAGGATTTCAGGATGATTCACTAACACTTTGTTTTTTATCACCGGCAATATCGGCGTCAATAAAACCGGTGCTGAAGAATCTTCCCTCATCGGCGTCACTCGAATCATCAATGAGTTTGACTGTAAAAGATGATGGCC
>JAKBBU010000062.1 GCA_021808365.1 Pseudomonadota bacterium | reverse complement strand
TAGGTGGATGGAATGGGTATCGCAGTGAAAGCCCTCCCGGTCCAATTACTATGTTGCGTGGATTGCAAAAATTTGAACTTCAATATGAGGGCTGGCTTTTGGCGCAATAAATGTGTGCATCGGATAGATGGTACAGTCAGCATTATATTTTTAGTCATTATTTTTGCCTTAATAGCGTATTTAACTATAACTCATAAAAAAGAGATGCTCATTGAAGAAATGGTCGATTGACATGCTTTTAGATGTATACTCAAAGCGATTTATTTTTGCGTTTTTTGTATTATTAACGAGTTGTGAGTCTTACCATCCTAAGCCATTGCCTGTGGCACCTACTTCGTCATCCACTGTACCATATGCCGTTAAGGATCCTAAAATACTGGCTATTTCTCCATGGACTTCGAAAGCGGCTCAATCAAGCCAAGGTTTTACCATGGAACAAGTCGCAGCATTGGCTGTGTTAGACAGTCCAACACTAAAGTTAGCACGCGATGATAAGGGCATTGCTGAGGCTCAAGCTTTTTCTGCAGGATTGTTGCCCGATCCTCAATTTGGTTACACCAACAATTTTCCAAACCCTCATCAACTAGACACGACAACAGCGCCAAATTATGGTTTGACTTATGATACCACCGCATTATTGACACGTTCTTTAGTGAAAAAGGAAAATGCTGCCGCTAAGCAGCAAGCCCGCTTAACATTATTATGGCAAGAATGGCAAGTTATCAGCCAGGCACGCGTTTTATATGTAAAAACTATTGAGCAAAATCGATTACTCCCTGTTTTGCAAAGACAACAATCGTTGTTGTCTGCACGCTATCAGCACACAAAGCAAGCCTTACGGGAAGGTAATACGACTCTAGATGTGGTTAATGCCGATATGAATGCGCTGACCAGTTTAGATCAGCAAATCCTCGAACTTAAACGCCAGATGAACCAAACCCATTCTGATTTGAACAGTTTATTAGGGTTGGCATTGACTGTGAAGGTGCCAATGAGCTCAACCCTCGATTTATCTCCCATCAACGATCAAGCAATTAATGCTGAATTAGCACATTTAATTGCCCGCCGCCCTGATTTGTTGGCCTTACAAGCCGGTTACCAAAGCGAAGATGCACGCTATCGTCAAGCTATTTGGGGGCAATTTCCAGCAATTACACTCAATTTGAATTATGGCAGAGATACCACTAATGTTCTTTCAACGGGTTTTGGCATGAGTTTTGATATTCCAATCTTTAATCGCAATCGTGGTAATATCGCCATTGAAAAAGCGACTCGAAAAAAATTGTATGATGATTTTGAATCACGCGTGAATAGTAGCGTGAATGAGGTTCATACATTACAAACTGATCTAAAATTACAAGAGCAAGAGTTGGCCGAAACAAATCAAGCATTAGTCACTTTAAAAACTGCGGCAATGCGCGCTGGTACAGCATACCAGCGAGGTGATATGGATGAACCGACTTATCGCCAATTTCAGCAGGATGATTTAAACAAACAAGTTGAGGCGATTAACTTAGAAGAAAACGTCTTGCTTCAAAGAATTGCTTTGCAAACGCTATTAGGTGGACAATTGCCGGTGAGCACATGAAAAAATATCTGATTTTAATTTTACCGCTTCTTTTAATTTTACTGTTTTTTTTAGGTAGAGCCATTTGGAAGTCGGATAACAGTTCTGATGACAGCGCCAGTGTTTTAGTTCAAACTCAACTGATTCAACAAGCACCGCTTACAAAAACTATTTCGACCTATGGTCTGATCACACCAAACACCAATGCCGTTGAAACGCTCAGCTTCCTTAACTCTGTGCAAATTACACAAAGTTTAGTTCAAGATGGGCAGAAAATTGAAAAAAACGCACCTTTATTGGTGGCCAAAGTAGACCTTAGTGCACAATTGCTCTACCAACAAGCGCAAGAAACATTACGATCCACGCAAGCAGAATATGCTCGTCAGCAAAGATTATACGCTCAACAATTGAGCACTCGATCAGCCTTAGCTGCCGCAAGGATGGCTTATGTGAATGCAAAGACGGCGTTTAACCTTCAACAACAGCAAGGTAGTGGACAAAAGCAACAAGCATTACTTGCACCCTATGATGCCGTAGTGATGCATGTTTTTGTAAAGCCTGGTGATCACATTGCAGCGAGCACACCCGTTTTACAATTGAGTCGAAGCAATGCCTCAGTAGCAATTCTAGGTATTGATCCTAGCGATAGCAGTCTAGTTAAATCAGGTATGATTGTAGAGCTGCATTCAGTTTTTGATCCAAAACGAAATATCACTGCAGCTGTTCAGTCGGTGGGCGGATTAATTGATCCTCAAAACCATCAAGTTAATCTGATGGCGACATTAACCAATAATGTCTTTTTACCCGGTACTACAGTACAAGGTACCATTTTGCTAAAGACCGTTTATTGTCTGCAAGTTCCTCGTTCCGCTGTGCTAACGGATGATCAAGGTGATTATATTTTTCAGGTAGAGGGTAAACAGGCTAAACGCGTGGCTGTAAAAAGGGGGATTGAGAATAATCAACAGCTATGTATCCAAGGTAAATTGAATTTAAAGGAACCGGTCGTGATTTTGGGAAATGCTGAGCTCGAAGAGGGTATGTTAGTGCGCAAGGCTGCATTATGAAATCATCTTACTGGATTTTTACTCACCGGCGTTCCATCTTATTTTTGCTTACTGTGCTGGCATTTGCAGGTATTATTGCAAGCTTTAAGTTGCCGGTCACTTTATTTCCAACTGTCGAATTTCCACGCGTTTTAATTAATCTCGATGCTGGCGATCTGACGGCTAATCAAACGGTCTTAGAAGTCACGATGCCTGTAGAAAAAGCGGTACGTCAAGTTTCAGGGGTACGTGATGTACTTTCAACGACGAGTCGAGGCTCTTCGGATATTTCAATTAATTTTGATTGGGGAACTAATACAGCATTTGCTGCACTGCAAGTTAATGCGGCCATCAGTCAAATTCTACCAACGCTGCCTAATGGCGTCAGTATGCAAGTCCAAGCCATGGATCCTACAAAATATCCTATATTATCGTACAGCTTAACTTCACAGACTCAAACACTTGTCCAATTACGCAATTTAGCGATCTATGAATTAGTGCCTTTGTTATCGAATGTCACTGGCGTAGCGCGTGTTGCCGTAACAGGAGGTGAGCAGGCAGAATACCACGTTCTGGTGAATCCATTGCGATTGCAGGCTGATCAACTCACCTTTGGAGATGTTGTTAATGCATTAAATGCCACAAATACGATTTCAGCGGTGGGAAAACTTGAAGATCAATATCAATTATATTTGGCAGTGGCACATAACCCTTTAAAAAACCTTCAACAAATTCAAGACACCGTAATTAAATCGGGCCCACATAGTTTAATTCGGTTAAGTGATATTGCTACCGTGACATTGGGGACTGTACCGCAATGGATTCGAGTCACTGCCGATGGTCAAAATGCCGTTTTGATTGATATCTTTCAACAACCTGGCAGTAACAATGTGGAGCTTTCAAAAGCTGTCAAAGCAAAATTAGCAGCATTTACACCTTCGATGCCTAGTGGTATCAACATTGCTAATTGGTATGATCAGAGTCAATTAGTGACTGAAACAGCCAGCAGTGTGCGTGATGCGATTTTAAGTGGCGTATTTTTAGCCGCATTAGTATTATTTATATTTTTGCGACATATCAAAATCACGTTGATTGCTATTATCGTAGTGCCGTCCGTCTTGGCGAGCACAGTGGTATTACTCTACATATTTAACATGAGCTTTAACATCATGACTCTCGGTGGTATGGCGGCTGCCGTGGGGTTGGTGATCGATGATGCGATTGTGATGTTAGAGCACATCATGCGGCGTTTACATGAAACCAGTGAACATAGCAAAAAATTAGTATTGAGTGCGGCTGCTGAATTCTTCAAACCCTTAATTGGATCTTCAGCAGCAACCTTGGTGATTTTTGTACCCTTGGCCTTTTTATCCGGTGTGACAGGTGCATTTTTTAAAGCCTTGTCAATGACCATGGCGGCCAGCTTATTGATTTCTTTTTTTATCACGTGGCTCGCCGTGCCGTTGCTTGCAAATCACTGGTTAAATGAAAAAGACTATCAAGAAAAACCGCCAGGTCAATTGATGTGTCGTTTTCAGCAAGGCTATGAACAATTGATGCAGCATTTTTTAAAAAGGCCCTTGCGTTGGTTGTGTTTGATCACGGGGCCCTTGGTGATATTAGGTTTTATTGCATACCACGACGTGGGCTCTGGTTTTATGCCCGTGATCGATGAGGGTGGTTTTATTTTAGATTATCAGGCGATCCCTGGCATGTCGCTGACTGAAACTGATCGTCTGCTAAAGCAAGTAGAAACGATTATTCAAGCGAATCCAAACGTACAGACTTATTCGCGCCGTACGGGTACTCAATTAGGCGGTGGTGTTACTGAGGCCAATGAGGGTGATTTTTTTGTGCGCTTAAAACCATTTCCACGGCAACCCATTGAGGATGTCATGGATACCATTCGTACCCAAGTGACACAACAGGTCCCTGGTTTAAATATTGATTTAGCACAGCTCATGGAAGATTTAATCGGTGATCTGACTTCAGTGCCGCAACCGATTGAAATTAAAATTTTTTCGAGTGACGCTGCACAGTTGCCAAAATTAGCAGATAAAGTGGCTAAGAACTTAGAAAAAATCAAAGGTGTTGTTGATATTAATAATGGTATTAACCCTGCGGGTAATGCACTTAATATAAATATTGATCCGTACAAAGCAGCTGCAGAAAGAATGACATCTGGCGAAATTTCTCAGCAATTAAATAGTTATTTGACAGGTACAGTGGCGACACAAATCAATCTTGGGCTTAAAACGGAGAATATTCGTGTGATGGTTCCAATGGATACCTATAACAGTAAAGAAAAACTATCTCAATTATTACTGGCGGCACCGGGTGGATATTTATTTCCTTTAAGCCGAGTGGCAACCTTTACTACCATTAACAGTCAACCACAAATTAATCGTGAAAATTTAAAACCGATGGTTGCGGTTACTGCGCGAATTAGTGGTCGTGATTTAGGCTCTGTGATTCGGGATGTTAAAACCATGATGTCGCAGAGCCAATTATTACCACAGGGTGTTTATTATGAATTGGGAGGGTTATATCAGCAACAACAAATCGCTTTTCGTGGGTTATTAATGGTGTTGATTGCTGCATTTGCGCTTGTCTTTTTATTATTACTTTTTTTATATGAGAATTTTCAGATCGCGATTGCGATCATGGTTATTCCTTTATTGTCGATGTGTGGTGTCTTTTTTGGATTATTTGTTACCAATACTGAACTAGATATTTCATCGATGATGGGAATGACGATGATTGTGGGTATTGTTACAGAAGTGGCGATTTTCTATTTTTCTGAATATATGAGTTTGTATACAGGTGGTGACATTATTCCTGCTTTGATCCAAGCAGGTCAAAATCGTCTGCGCCCAATTATCATGACCTCATTAGCAGCAATTTTAACCCTATTGCCACTGGCGTTTGCGATTGGCAGTGGTTCTGAAATGCAACAGCCACTGGCCATCGCGATTATTTCCGGATTAATTATGCAGGTACCTTTAACATTGTTGGTGATGCCGTTATTATTTTATCTCATACCGCATCTCCAAGTTAAAGCATTCCAGCTTCTTAGAAGAAATAGTTGACCGAGGTTTGAGTAAGCATGGTATTTAAAAAAATAATTGAAACTCGTTTAAGTCGTTCTTTTTTTGAACGAGATACGCTCGACGTTGCACCTGATTTATTAGGCAAAGTGCTCGTATTTGGTCCACATCGCGGGATTATTACAGAAACGGAAGCCTATCGAGGCGCAGATGATCCTGCTTCTCATGCGTTTCGAGGTCCGACACCTCGGACATTAGTGATGTTTGGACACCCTGGTTTTTCTTATGTGTATTTAATTTATGGGATGTATCATTGTTTGAATATTGTGACTGAACCTAAAGATACTGCAGCTGCGGTATTAATTCGCGGTTTATGGGTAGACGGGAAACATTTGAATGGGCCTGGTAAGCTGTGTCGCTATTTAGAATTAGATAAAGCGCATAATGGACACGATTTAATTGAAAGCAAAAATTTTTATGTCGTAGATGAAGGCATCAAACTTCCCTTTGAAGCAACACCTCGAATTGGCATCAAAGTAGGCACAGAAAAACTTTGGCGGTTTGTAGGGTTGGTGGAGGTACTTGAAAATTAGGATGTAGGTTGGGTTAGCGTACTTGCGTAACCCAACAAAAAAGAGCGGAGTTAATCCGACAAGTAACCGTTCACGGTATGCTGATATTCTGTAAAAAGTCATTTTTACTTCAGCGTCATCCCGGATATTAAGCGGTTCTAACGCGTGAGTACACGCGAAGAACCGCTAAATTCCGGGATGACGAACACTATACCATGAACGATTACTCCGACAATTCTACATGAGCAAAACACGCTTCAGCATGTTTTTTTATTGTTTCATAAAATTCTTTAAATTGATCTATCATAACCCAATGATCGCTATCTAACTCGATATGCTTAATCTGATTGTGTTTTAGAAAATCAGTTTGCCCTTTCGCTAAAGAACGTCCAGAAATATATATTTTTTTACAATCTAAATTTAAAAAATCAGTTCTTAGTTTCTCGAAATTTGTATTTATATAGCAATTTCTTGCCCATTGCATGATGACTTCAGCATCAGCAAAGAGTAAGCTAGCAAAGTACCTGGCCATTGGTATATTCGTTTCGACTTGTCTTGATACAGTCTTTAAAATAGCAGATTTAAAATCTATAGCACTTGGAAACTGAGAAAATTTACTGCTGTAGCGCTCTTTGTCTTCAATTAAAAACCCTTCTACGCTAACAAATAGTTCAACTTGGTTATCAAGTTTTTGACATAAATACTGTCCAACAATACTACCCATCGAGTGCGAGATTATGATGAGTGGTTGTTGGCTAGAAATCTTTTTGATTATTATTAGTAATAATTCACTGATTTCCTCAAAAGAAACATATTGCTCTTGTAAAGGACTAGCTCCAAAGCCAGGCAAATCTAAAACGTACATGTTATAATTTAAAGATAATTTTGAGCTAAATGATTCAATAAAACTTAACCCCGACTCTCCAAATCCATGAATAAACCAAATGTCCGCCTTAGCTGCTTGAATACTCTGGCTGTATTTTATGAACACATCTTCAATACAGCGAATTTTTAACATTTTAATACTCCTACAATTTATAATCGCTGGGTTACATCATCTCACTACTCGCTACTCCGCATGTTGCATTTGAATCCGCGAACAATCCCAGAGACAATTCTTTCAGAATATTTACTCGCAACTTCAGTCACAAACGCAGGGAAATCAACGTGTGAACTATGATTAGCTTTATCGGATATTGTTCTCACAATAACATAAAGCACACGGTGTTCTTCACAGATTTGTGCAACACTGGCACCTTCCATTTCAACAGCAAGGGTTTCTTTTGTTTCTTCCATATTAAGAGCTTCATGTTTTGCTGCATCAGTTACAAACTGATCACCACTCGCAATTTTACCTATGTAGGAGCGAGGATTAAATATCAAAAACTTAAGACGTGTTTCAGAATCAATATGTTCATCTAGGGTTGATAAAAAAGTAGCACTCGCATTAAAAGCAAGTTGAACATGCTCTTCTTTTGGAGTGAAAAAAGTTTTTCCAGAAAGAGGGATCTCACAACGTTTAAAAAAAGGAGTAGCATTCATATCATGTTGGTAGAGGCTATCCCCTACAACTACATCACCTATATTAAGTATAGGACTGATCGCACCTGCTACACCTGTGAAAATAACAAATTCTGATTTGAACTCATTAATGAGTGTTGTCACCGTACTGGCAGATGCAACTTTTCCCCATCTTGAGAAAACAAGTGTAATCTCAGCAGATTCATATATCCCGGTATAATAAATACGATCACCAATCGTTCTTTCACCGGTAACTTGCATTTTTGTTTTAATCGCATTAATTTCTTCCGCCATTGCACCGATAATACCTATTTTCATGTTGACTCCCAGTCTGTAGTGGCTATCACCAGAATTACTTAAATATAAATCTTCATGACTCATCATATTGGCTTCCAACAGCCGTATAAGCTTGGTCTACACGGTTAGGTTTGTCTGGATATCGTAGACGCAATAGGCCATGTTCTACCATGGGCCCTAAAAAGCGTGACCGCAATCCTTCTGAATCACGACTCAATAACTCAGCTAATTGCTTTCTTGATAACCACTGATTGTTGCAAAGCATTAGAATGAGCTCTTCCATCTTTTGAGGTGCTAGACGTTTTTGGTTTCTTGCCAAGGTAGCAATTTTTTCAAGCTCGTTATGTAGGGAGTCAGGCTCGTTATGTAGTGCCAGACAGAAAACCCCTGTTTTTTTATAAAATCAGAAATTTTATTTTTCTAAAAATTCTTAATTTTTCTCGTCGTCAGCTAAATAATAATTTTTTACTAAAAATGATCCCGCTATTTATTA
>JAKBBU010000018.1 GCA_021808365.1 Pseudomonadota bacterium | reverse complement strand
GAACTTGCTAAAGACATCTTTACAATCTCCTTATAACACAAATTAATTTTTAAGATAATAGATTATAATCGATAGTTATTTGATTTTAAACAAATTTTATTCAAATAAATGTGTGCATCGGATAGCTAATACAGAGATATTTGAATAAATACGAAAATTATAAATTATTTGGTCGGATTGCGACTTATTAAAGTTTGTTTTTAAATTAAATCTTCGATAATTTAGGTTGGATTATTTTTTTGATATTCTCACGCAGGCTCGAAAAAATTTCCCACTATCTGCAAATGGCATGTTCTTGTCATTCAATAGATTTTTACAAAGCCAAGGGTCTTCATTTGACAATTGTTCGCTTAATAAAATTTCACCATGCGCATCAGGTTTGCTGTGAAAATAGTCAATATCAATTGCATTAACTATCTTATAGACAAGTGTATTTTTACACATTGAAGATGGATTTTTTAAATCGACAAAAAATTTGTTGGTGATATGTTTCAACTCACGCAAATCAGTGATAACTCGTCCAAACTTACGAGACGTAGGTGAAAATTTTAATGTTGTAGGATAATTCAGAGAGTAATATACATTATTTATATCAGTATTTGATAAAACTCTCATATATCCAGGGTGCATAATAAGAGGTGAATATTTAAGGCCATAACTTTCTAATAATATTTTCTGAAACAATTTTACAGGTGCCGCAATTTCATTAGAGGCTGCAACAAAACCAGGCGAACTTCCTACTGTAACTGAAAGCAAATAACTGGTTATATCGGCTACATAAGGGTTGGGTTTAAGGTTTTTTTTAGCTTGTGTTAATGAAAAAATCAATTCGAAAAAAGATTGGTTAATAAAAAAATTATGGGTCCGTCTTTCTTCTTCAAGCAAATATGATTTAAATGCTTTCCAAGCATTATCATTTTTCATTTTCTCTACCCATTCACCCGAAAAATAGAGTAGGGTAGATGACCAAGTATTGTCATTTATCGATGAAGATCGATTGTATAATTCCGTAAGTAATGTATGTTGTTCTTGCATGGTGTTGGGTGGTCTCGTTTTAATACGATAATCTCGCTGGAGATTTGCATATCTAGTAGCATCAGCGATGCTCGGAACAACAAACAGAGATCGAGCGCCAGAGCTCATTTTCAATACCCCTGAGGGATGAAATGACCCTTGTTTATTTAGTTCGCGTGATAAACCAAAAAATGTTCCCGGTAACTGAAGCTTAACGGGTAAACATAAGTCAAAATCATCAATAAAAAGTTCTGTCGAATTTTCTAGAACCATCCCCATGGGGATACTGTTTCCTGCGTATGCGAAATCAGCTTTTATTTGTTCAGATAAATCAGCAATAGTACCCAATTTGCCTTGTTCATTCATTGGATAATACAGATGTTTCTCATCACCGATGAGTTGACCAAATGAGTATGTTGCAAGGTATAAAGGTAAAGAATCATCGGGGCTCAAGGCATCAATGATGTTTACAAGGTGCGGGGCAAGATTGTGGATGCGCTCGCGTATGTCTTTCCATGAAATTTGTTTAAGTTTATTCATTGATCAATTATTACCCTGTTTTTTAATACACATAAAATCATCAATAATGTTCAACGGTTATTTATTCTATTTAGAATACCAACAATTACTATTATCTTAGCATGCGTTCATGAGCATATAAAGATCTGTATTCAATCTTCATATGATTAAATCATGAACGTATTTGGAGTTAACTTAACATGGATTCGTCATGGGTTTATACCTTAGGTGGCGAATTTCAAATTAATTCATTAATATTACTAGGAGATTTAAAATGCCAAAAAAACACTTTTCTCAATACCAGACAGCAATCAATTATTACAATGAAGGAAATTATAATGAAGCATTTGAGCAAATGCTTGTTGCTGCAAGGAGTGACTTTATAGATGCCACCTATTTATTAGGGAAAATGTATGCTGCAGGGCTTGGGACGAAAAAGAATGCTGACAAAGCAGTAAAGCAGTATCAATTAGCAGCAGAAAAAGGACATGTTGACGCTCAATATGAATTAGGAGTGATGTATGAGTATGGGGAAGGAGTAGAAAAAAATGAGATAACGGCAGAGAAGCTATTCTGGTTGTCTGCAGAGCAAGGGCATTTTTTTGCATTACATCATTTGCGGATGCTCGCAAATAAAGGAAATATCAATGCACAGTATCATTTAGGAGTAATCTATGAATTTGGTTTAAGTGTGAAGAGTGATTACCCAACGGTAATAAATTGTTATCAAGAGGCGGCAGGAGAAGGACATATTGATGAGAAAAATCGTTTGGGAATTATACACGCTCATAGTTTAGGAGTAGAAAAAAATGAGTCGAAAGCAATTGAATACTATGGATTTTCTGCGAAGCAAGGGCATGCAGCTGCGCGGTATAGTTTAGTAATGCTTGCAGAGCAAGGAAACTCCGAGGCGCAATATTGCTTAGGCGTTATCTATTTTAATCGGTCAGAAACAGAAGAAGACCAATTAAAAGCATTAGAATATTTTCAGAAAGCAGCAGAGCAAGAACATGATGAAGCAAAGCAATATATTGGTTACATGGGGAAAGTAAAAAATTTAAACGTTCAAAATAATTTAGGTTTGATGTATTTTCATGGTGTAGGTGTAGAACAGAATATTCCAGGTGCGGTGAAATTGTTTCAACGATTAGCAGGGCAAGGTAATGCTTTTGCCCAATATAATTTAGGACTTATAAATAAACAAGGGGTCGGAGTAGTAAAAGATAAAATAAAAGCAGCAATGCTTTTTTGGCAAGCAGCAGAACAAGGTGTTAAGAAGGCTCAAATCAATTTACAGGAAATGGCTGCTGAAGAAATTTCTGAAGCTCAATATTATTTAGGAAAGTTATATAAGAATGATAAATTTGTAGAAAAAAATGAGAGGAAAGCAATAGAATATTTCTTAAAAGCCGAGGCACAAGGGCATATCGATGCTCAATATGAGTTAGGTATGATTTGCGAAGGGAATCATCAAGGAGTCAAGGCACTGGAATATTATCAATCAGCAGCGAAAAATGGTCATTCAGAAGCTCAAAAAGCATGTCGATTACTTGAAAAACATCTAGTACCTCAAACGTTGGAGGAACGGTTGATGAATCCTACAGTTATTTGTGCGGAGCGTAATTTTATGTATCAAAATTATCAACATTTCTTATTTCCGCCTAAGCATCCAGTACCAGAGGGGCTGATTCATAAATCAGAAAATAAGGCAGAAAATGAAGCAGAAAACAGGGGGTTTTATCCCTTCCCTAAACCACCGATCTAATCACTTCCAACGCCTGATCCAACTGCGTGCGCGTAATCAGCAGGGGTGGGGCAAGACGGACCACCGTGTCATGCGTTTCCTTGCTCAGAATACCTTTCTTCATCATTTTCAGGCAAATGTCGCGTGCTTTTGCGAGCTTCGGATCAATTTCAAGACCAATAAATAAACCGCGGCCGCGAACCTCTTTGATCAAAGGACTTTTGATGCCTTGCAATTCTTTCAAAAAGTAAGCACCTAATTCAGCGGAATTTTCGATTAAATGTTCATCGGCTAAAATACGCAATGCTTCTAGTCCTACAGCTGCGGCTAAGGAATTTCCACCAAATGTGCTGCCGTGATCGCCCGGTGTGAAGACATCCATGATTTCATCACGAGCAAGGAAAACAGAAACCGGTAATAATCCACCGCCCAGGGCTTTACCAAGGACGAGACCATCGGGTTTGACATCATCATGTTCGCAGGCCAACCATTTTCCAGTTCGGCCAAGACCGGTTTGAATTTCATCGCAGATGAGTAATACTTTATTTTTTCGGCACAGCGTTTCGCAGGCTTTCAAATAACCTGCAGGCGGAATCACAATGCCGGCTTCGCCTTGAATCGGTTCAAGTAAAAATGCAGCGGTATTCGGCGTAATAGCCTGTTCAAGTGCAGCAATATCACCGTAGGGAATAACTTTAAAACCTGGTGTAAAAGGACCGAACCCATTTTTATATTGTGGCTCTGAGGACATCGACACGATCGTTGTTGTGCGCCCATGAAAATTTCCGTGACACACAATAATTTCAGCTTTATCAGTGGGCACTTGCTTGACCGTATAAGCCCATTTACGTACCGCTTTAATGGCCGTTTCAATCGCTTCTGCACCGCTATTCATCGGCAGTGCGCGGGGCAGATCGGCCACACGACACACTTCCTGCAAAAATGCGCCGAGCTGATTATTATAAAACGCACGTGAAACAACGGCGAGTTGATTGGCTTGTTGTGTTAATGTATTGACCAAACGTGGATGACAATGCCCATGACTGACCGCAGAATAAGCGCTCATCATATCCATGTATTGATTATCTTCATCATCCCAAACAAATACACCGCGCCCGCGCGTTAATACAACGGGCAGGGGATGATAATTATGAGCACCGTAGGTATTTTCTAATTCAATAACTGCATTCATGTTATTCCTCTCTTAACTTCACTATCGGTTACGTTTACTTAGGTAGTTCACCTGGAATTGACTGAAAATCATCCACCTTAATCGCATCAGCACGTGCTTGTTCAGCTTCTCGCAGCGAGGTAATTTCCTCGGCCGTGAGTAATTCAGTCGTAGCCGCTTGCGCCAATTGCTCTTCGAAAGAGCCTGTGGATACTAAACGTCCTTTTTTCAATGCATCGTGCAATTTATCATAGGCGGCCTGTGCCTGAATGATTGCTTTTAAAGCATATTCCATCCGTCCAATGGGATCATTGCGATCATTAGGGATGAAACAAGGCTGTGTCAAGCGATCTTTTAAAGCAGAAGGTTGCAGCATGGACAAGGCTAATCTAGAGCTGAGAGCATCCGAGGGACCAGCATAAGCACACCCATAAGGAAAGAGGATGAAACGCAAAACTTTGCTTATCTTTCTGAATGGGAAATTGTGGAAGAAATCATCAAAGGCCACTTGAATGCGCTGTAGACAGGTTTCAAGCACCCAAGCGACGTGATCTTCGTCTTCTCTATTGCTGCCCTGATCATAAAAAAATTTGAGCGTTGTGGAAGCTAAATACAAATGACTCAATATATCGCCTAATCGCGCAGATAAATGTTCTTTGCATTTTAATTGGCCGCCTAAAAGGATCAAGGTGACATCGGAAATAAAGGCAAAGGCAGAACTCATACGATTTAATTGCCGATAATAGCGCGCCATTGAACCAGGTACAGGACTGCTTGCCAGACGACCACAGGAGATCCCATAAACCCATGTTCGCGTTCGTACGAAAATGAAGTGACTGAGGTGCTGTAATAAAATACGATCAAAATGCTTCACGCGATTGGGATCATCGCTTTGTGCACAATTCATTTCTTCAAACAAATAGGGATGGCAACGCAGTGCACCTTGGCCAAAGATCATTAAACTTCGGGTCAGAATATTCGCACCCTCAACAGTGATCCCAATCGGTACAGCCAGGTAGCTCGTCATTAAATAATTACGAGGTCCTGCCTGTATGCCGCGGCCGGCGTGAATATCTAAACTATCATTGGTGATTTGTCGTGACCATTCCGTGCTATGGTACTTAACGATGGCCGAAATGATGGCAGGGTTCAGGCCTTGATCGAGCAAGCCTGCAGTAACAACGCGGGATGCTTCCAGTAAATAGGTCCCACCTCCGATGCGCGCTAGGGCCTCTTGAATACCTTCAAAATGGCCAATGGGCCGACGAAATTGTTCTCGAATTCGCGCATAAGCTCCTGCCATACGGTAATTTATTTTGGCATTAGCCGTACTCAAAGAAGGCAGTGAAATGGATCGGCCCAGCGAAAGACATGTGACCAACATCCGCCAACCTTGTCCGACCTGTTCGCGTCCACCGATGATCCATTCCAGTGGAATAAACACATCCTTGCCGGAACACGGTCCATTGAGGAACGCTAAATAAGCAGGATAATGTCGGTGCCCAATCTCAACACCTTCGTGTTGCGCTGGAATTAAAGCGAGGGTAATCCCAATATTGTCTTGCTCGCCTAAAAGATGATCTGGATCGCGCAAAAAAAAGGCAATGCTCACCAGCGTTGCGATGGGAGCCAAGGTGATATAACGCTTGCGCCAATTCAGGCGGATCCCGAACACTTCTTTTCCTTCATGCAATCCGCGACAAACAACACCTTGATCCGTTAAGGCCGTTGCATCACTACCCACATCCTCTGATGTTAACCCAAAACAAGGAATTTCTTCGCCACGAGCGAGACGAGGAAGGTAATGATTTTTTTGTTCCTCTGTGCCATAGCGTTCGATTAATTCGCCAGGACCAAGAGAGTTAGGCACCATGGCATGTACAGCCACGGTTACACTGCGGCTTGATAATTTATTGATCACAGCTGAATGTGCAATCGCGGAAAAACCAAGGCCACCATAGCGTTTGTTGATCACAAGTCCAAAAAAGCCCTCTTTCTTGAGGTAATCCCAAAGAGCTTCGGGCATTTGATGTTCACATTGGATCTGCCAATCATTAATCATCGTACAGAGTATTTCGACTTGATGATCCAAAAAGTGCTGTTCTTCATCACTTAGTTTGGGTGCTGGGGATTGTAAAAATTTTTCCCAATTGGGATGTCCTGAGAATAATTCACCTTCCCAACACACATCACCAATCTCAATGGCTGCACGTTCGGTCTCGCTCAGGGGAGGAAGTACTTTTCGAATGTAATTTAAAACAGGGGCACTAAAAAAACGCAGGCGCAAAGGGGGAAGCGCCATAAAGAGGGTTGCGATGATCAGCAGTGCCCAAAATGGAATCAAGACCCAGGCGCTGACGGTTTGTGTTGCGGTGATCAAACTGAACAGTACCAAAAGCCCTGGAACCCAATACCAACTCTTCAGTCGAAAGAAGGCGACCACAACGATGGCAGCGAGAAAAATCAAGATTAATAATATGGCCATTGTCCTTTCTCCTTAGCACATTTTTTTGATATTACACTATGAAAACCGCATCTTCAGGAATTACCCACAAAAGCTGTGGATAACTCTGTGGATAGGCCTGTGAAAGTTGAGCTAAATCCCCATGGTTCGGTGATCGAGTCATCTTGAGAAAAAAATAAGCACTCAACAAAACTATAACAAAATCAACAAGTTAAAATAAATTCAAAAGTTGTTTTTAACATTCATTAATTTTACTCACAGCCTTGTTCAAAAAAATACAGCTTGTGCAAAATTCAATACTGTCAATCGCTTTTTTCTGAAAAAAAATGTTGCTTTTTGCTTGTCATCCCTCTTTTAGCCACAGGGAAGAGTACACCAATATGTGTTGTGGTATTGGTGTACTCTTCCCTGTGGCTAAAACTACGCTCGGGAGACAAAGTATTAGCGAGATTTTTTCAGAACAACAAGCTTGGGTCTGTTGACATTTACTCTCCCGTAATCCTCTCCATAAACGCAAGATGTGCATCAACCTCTTCACGCGTTGCTCTTAACACAAGCGATGCTTTTCGTGCTGTTCGTGGTTTGCGACTCTCATTTTGCTGAACTTGTTCCACAGAGGAATCATCCTGCTCAAAAAAGCCACTTTGACCGCCCGTCATCGCTAAATAGACATACGCTAAAATTTTCGCATCCAATAACGCACCGTGGAGCTTACGGTCAGTGTTATCAACCTTGAGGCGTTTGCATAAGGCATCGAGGTTATTTTTTTGCCCTGGATATTTATCACGCGCAATTTTTAGAGTATCGACCACAATACATTGTTCTGCCAATAATTTAGGATGTTTAATCCGTTTAAATTCATGATTCAAAAACCCCAAATCAAAAGGAGCATTGTGAATGACTAAGGCACTATCTTCAATAAACGCCATTAAATCTGAAAAAATCATGTCAAAACTAGGTTTATCAGCAAGAAATTCTGTGGTGATCCCATGAACGGCTAATGCGCCTGCATCAATCGCACGTTTGGGATTGATGTAGGTATGAAATGTTCGGCCTGTCAAACGGCGATTGTTTAATTCAACTAGACCGATTTCAATGATCCGGTGACCATCTTCGGGTCTGAGCCCTGTGGTCTCAGTATCTAATACAATTTCACGCATGTTTATTCCTATAATTGTTCAAATAGTTGGTGCTAGTTCAAAGTTGTGAATCTGAACTCATTTGACAAACCATCGATAGCAGGGAAGCTGTCGATGAGCCTACTCAGACTCACAACTTTGAACCAACACCAAACAGTTCATCAATCGCCAAACGCGCTAATTCATCGGCTTTATCATTTTCGGGATGACCACTGTGCCCCTTGACCCAATGCCATTTAATTTGATGGCGCTCGGATTCTGTTAAGAGTTGTTGCCAAAGATCGGCATTTTTCACGGGTTTTTTATCACTGGTCCGCCAACCATTTTTTTGCCAGGATTTGATCCACGTGGTGATCCCTTTTTGAACGTAAACAGAATCTGTTGTTAAAACAACTTCACATGATCCTTTCAAAGACGCGAGACCTTGGATCGCAGCCATGAGCTCCATACGATTATTCGTTGTCATTTTTTCGGCACCGGAGAGTGTTTTTTCATGTTCTTGATAAATTAAGACGACTCCCCAACCGCCCGGGCCAGGGTTTCCGCGGCAGGCGCCGTCAGTATATAGCGCTACTTTCTTCATAGTCTATGATGATTCCTCGTGGTGGGTTCTGCTAAATTCGGGCGAAGTAAAAGCTGGTGTCGTTTTTGTTTTAGACCAATCGGCGTAATGCATGCGACTTTTTTCTTCGCGACAACAAGATATACACTGCCATAGGAAGGAAAAAAGCGAGCAATCCAGTGTTCTAAAAAAGCAAACCGATCTAAGTATGCAGTGTGATTAATCGGAAATTGTGTATAAAATTTTTCGGTGACTGTAATTTCCAAATTCAAATCCAATAACCAATTTGATAGTCGATACAAACTAATAAATTTACCTTGCCAAGGTAGATCAGGTGATCGACTCAAAAGTTTTTTAATTCCAAAACTACTCCAAGGATTAAAACCTAGAATCAATAAGGCACCTTCCGGTAATAAAACGCGGGCAGCTTCTGCAAGAATAATCTGCGGATGAGGATGAAATTCCAAAATATGCGGAAGTACAACAGCATCGATACTGTCGTTTTGAAAAGGCAGCGTAACAAAATCACCTTGAATATCACCAAGCGATTCATGACCTGTGTGAAGACAAAATCGATGCCGAATGGGGCTTTGTTCAAGCCAAGCGGTTTGTTGTGGTAAACCCAATTGAAGTAAATAAAATCCAAAAATCGAGGTGAGTGCTTGTGACAAGTGTTCAGACTCGGCGTTTAAAACACAGTGGCCTAGCGTGTTGTCGTACCAATCTTTTAAGTGTTTCGTCATTGTAGTACTCAACCGATATGATTTTATTCAAGGTGCTCTGCTTGTAAACTGGCCTTAATGAACGGATCCAAATCGCCATCTAAGACGGCCTGTGTATTGCCGCTTTCAACACCGGTTCGAAGATCTTTAATGCGCGCTTGATCCAACACATAGGAACGGATCTGACTGCCCCAACCAATATCGGCTTTTGAGGCTTCAAGCACGGATTGTTCAGCGCGACGCTTAAACATCTCAAGCTCATAGAGTTTTGCTTTCAGTTGTTTCATCGCACTTGAACGATTTTTATGCTGAGAGCGATCCGTTTGGCACTGTACCACAATGCCTGAAGGAATGTGTGTGATCCGCACAGCTGAATCTGTTCGGTTCACATGTTGGCCACCTGCTCCGCTAGCACGGTAAGTATCGGTACGTAAATCTGCTGGATTAATGTCCACTTCAATATCGTCATCCACTTCAGGGCTAACAAAAACAGAAGCAAAGGAGGTGTGTCGGCGGTTACCAGAATCAAACGGCGATTTACGAACTAAACGATGCACGCCCGTTTCTGTTCGCAGCCAGCCATACGCATAAGGACCTTTGACGTGAACCGTTGCACTTTTAATTCCAGCCACTTCACCTGCAGATACTTCAATCAATTCACACTCAAAACCGCGGCGTTCAGCCCAACGTAAATACATTCGCAATAACATTTCTGCCCAATCTTGTGCTTCAGTACCACCGGATCCCGCTTGAATATCCAAGTAAGCAGGATTGGGATCCATTTTCCCCGAAAACATCCGTTCAAATTCCATTTGTTTAATTTTGGAATCGAGGTTATTGAGATCCTGAATTAAATTGGCGATCAATGATTCATCGTTGTCAGCCTCAGCTAATTCAATCAATTCATGCAGTTCGCTTAAGCCTTGACCAAGTTGATCCAGATAGACGACAATGGATTCAAGCTGCACGCGTTCACGCCCAAGTGCCTGAGCACGTTCTGGATGTTCCCAAATATCGGGTTCCTCAAGCTCGCGTTGAACTTCAACTAAGCGTTCCGCCTTGTTGTCGTAGTCAAAGAGACCTCCGCAACGTTGTAAGACGAGCTTGAAGATCGTCGATTTGATGATAGATAGGATTGAGTTCTTGCATGGTTCACCTAGTTCTTGAGAGGGAAGTATACTGGGTGGGAGATGAGGTGGGCAAGTGGCGTAAGCTGGTTGTAGGTTGGGTTAGGGTGCTCGCCCAGTCATTTTCTCAGCGATGGTTCGGGGTTTGAACTTGGGTAATTCAATGAGAACCAAGTGGACCTCGTCGAGATAGCGCGGCATGAGGGGCTCCAGGGTTCATGTTGTTCGGTAATTATACACCTCAAAAACGCTCAAGTCAGCTTTTTTGAGGGTGTTTGATGAACCCATTATACCCCATGATTTTGTAGGACAGTGGAACAGAAACAAAATCCTCACTCAATAAACCCTAACCCTTCTGCCTTACTCAAATCCACACGTTTAAAGAAAAAAACCAAGGCCAACAATGAAATAAAGGCGATATTTACCACCCAAAACGAATCGATGAAAGCAATTAAATTTGCTTGTTGTGATAATGTTTGCCCTAATAACTGCATCGCTAATGGATCATTCAACGTTAAATGATGCGCGCTCAACCATTGCTGTACGGCTGGATTATCTGCACGTAAATGGCCGCTTAATTGATTCCAGTTGACTTGACTTTGGCGTGTAAAAATCGTGCTTAAAATTGAAATACCAATTGAACTCCCCAAGTTTCGACTAAAACTAAAAAGCCCTGAACCTTCAGCAATATCACTTTTTGCCATCGTATAATAAGCCAATGTCGTGATGGGCACAAAAAATAATCCCATACCAAAACCCATGAGCATCATCGAAGTGATCACATTGCGCATTTCAAAAGAAGCGCCCCAACGCGTCATCAAGTAGCTGCCGGAAATCTCCAACAATAAACCCACAAACATAATTCTCCTAGGGTCCACACGTTTTAATAGAGCGACTGACGTTGCCATACCCAATGCACTGGTGAGCCCCTGAGGGCCCATCACAAGACCTGTTGTCATCGCAGGATAATTCATTAACTCTTCCAACATGATCGGTAATAGGGCAAGAATACCAAACATACAAGCTACAAATAGGGCCAACATGATCGTAGACAAGGCAAAGTTTTTATCCGCAAACAGACGCAAATTGACGATATTATCTTTTTTATTGTACCCTCGAATAATAAAAATCGTCAGCGCACAGACCGCTAAGATCGCCAAATAAGTGATAAAACTTGATTGAAACCAATTGTTACTATTACCTTGATCCAGGAAAATCTGTAAGGAACCAATCCCAAGCGTCATTAAGATCAAACCAACAAGATCGACAGGCACTTTTTCACGTACCGTTTCGTTCAGATAACGAAACACTAAAAAAAAAGTAAAGATACACACAGGAATATTAATGTAAAAAATCCAACGCCAATTCATCGTCTGCGTGATGTAACCGCCGAGCGTGGGTCCGAGTACGGGCGCAATCATCACGCCGACACCCCAAATGGCCATGGCTTTGGATTGTTCTTCTTTTGGAAATACACTTTGCAAAATAGTTTGTGAAAGCGGGACTAATGAGGCACCGAAAATACCTTGAAAGGTTCTAAAGACCAGCATTTCCGTTAAATCAGTTGATGCCCCGCAAAGCACCGAAGAAACAAGAAAACCCGCAATGCTTACTAAGAGTAAACGTTTCTGCCCAAAGCGTTTGCTTAAAAAGCCGGTCAAAGGCATGCAAATAGCTGCTGAAACAATATAAGCCGTCAATACCCACGTAATTTCCTGCGTATTTGCACCAAGGCTGCCCATCATGTGAGGCAGTGAAACATTGACGATGGTCATGTCCAACACTTCAATGATCGTAGCCAACATGACGGCCGCAATGATAAGCCCTCGGTGTGGTATTGAATTCATTGGTTACTACTCCGTCGCGATGATGAATAGCATTTCTCACATTTATTGCATTTTCGTCGTATCGATAGTAACGGTACTACTAATACCCACGCGCAGAGGCGCTTCTGGTTTTGTCTCGGTGATCAAAATTTTAACGGGAACTCGTTGCGTCACCTTCACCCAATTGCCCGTCGCATTTTCAGCAGGAAATAAACTAAATGACGATCCACTGCTTGGAGAAATGCTTTGAACCACGCCCTTGAACGTTACGCCAGGATAAGTATCCAAAACAATTTGCGCAGGTTGGCCTGGACGTATGCGCTTGAGTTGTGTTTCTTTGAAATTCGCATCCACCCACCATGTATCGCTATCGACTAATTGAAATAAAATCGTGCCTGCGATGACAGTCGAGCCTTTTCTCAAATTGAAATTATCGATATAACCATCCGCTGTGGCATAAATTCGTGTGTAACCTAAATTTAATTGAGCCGTATGTAATTCAGATTTCCCTTCCAAAACCCGCGCGTTATTTAATCCTGGTGTTCCTAAACTCTGCTTAGCTTGTAAAAGTTGGCTTTGTGAAGCAACCAAGGCCGCTTGAGCTTGCTCTAATTGTTCTCTGGCTTGATCGCCATCGGCTAAAGAAATCTGGCCATTTTTTGCAAGCGTTAAAATACGCCAAGCATTTTTATTCGCCCATTTGTATTGGGCTTGATTTTCATCCAATTCTGCTTGGGCGATTTTAATCGCATCTTCATCCGCCTTCATTTGTTGCGTCGACAACTCTAAATTAGCCTTGGCCTTGTCCACTGCATATTGAAAAGTTCGCGGATCAATTGTGAAGAGCAAATCACCCTTACGAACCTTCTGATGATCGGAAACAGCAACTGTTTCAACCACACCGCTGACTTGTGTCGCAACATTGATCACATTTGCATTCACGTAAGCATCATCTGTACTGGGATGACGGTGATTATAGAAACCCCACAAGGTAATCACGAGGAATAGAGCGATCCCAAGACTCACCCAAGGAAGATGTTTCTTGTCCAATATCGTTTTCAACATGTTGATGCCCCTGCGGCCTATCTTTTCAAAATCCAATTTTAGCATAATGCTGTAAGACTGGCAGCATCTTGATTTAAACCCTAAACTACGTATAATTTAGCTAATTTTTAAACAACGCCGTCAAAGAACGCATTGGAGAGTTAAGATTGACCCAAACCATTGCAATTGCAAATCAAAAAGGTGGTGTTGGTAAAACCACGAGCTGCGTCAACCTCGCTGCCTCACTCGCGACCTTTGGAAAACGCGTCTTATTGGTCGATTCTGACCCTCAAGGCAATGCGACCATGGGTTGTGGCATTGACAAAAACGCTGTTGATTTGACTCTCAATGAGGTTTTGCTGCAGGGTATTGACCCCACGCTGGCTATTGTTCGGGCCGATCTACCTCGCTTTGATGTGATTCCTAGCAATAGCCACCTCACCCAAGCAGAAGTACAATTGCTCAATCTCCCTCAGCGAGAATTGCGCCTACGCCAAAGCCTGGCAAAAATACAAGCACAATATGACTATATTTTGATCGATTGCCCACCTTCATTGAATATGTTGACCATCGATGCTCTTGTCGCTGCGCAATCCGTGCTCGTACCGATGCAATGTGAGTATTATTCATTGGAAGGCTTGAGCGATTTATTAGAAACACTGGAATCCATCAAAAAATCTGCAAATCCCACGCTTCGCATTGAGGGCATTTTGCGGACGATGTACGATGGTCGAAACCGTTTAACCTTAGAAGTTTCAGAACAATTGATTCAATATTTTCCTCATCAGGTCTATCGCACGGTGATCCCGCGAAATATTCGCCTGGCGGAAGCACCCAGTTTTGGGTTACCCGCCTTGCTCTACGATAAAAAATCGCAGGGCGCTGCAGCTTATATTGCTTTGGCGGGCGAAATGATTCGGCGAATTGAAGAGGGTGTCATTACACAACCTGATCTTGAAGAATTTGAATTGGAGAATGAAGATGGCCGTTAAAAAAGGTGGTTTAGGGCCACGTGATTTAAGTTTTTTTATCAGCAGTGAGACATCCTCTGTACCAGCAGCCTTGCAAACAACAGAAGTTGGTTCATTAACACATTTGCCCTTGCACAGCCTTATCCCTGGTAAATATCAACCTCGAAAAGAAATTGATCCTGAAATCCTACAAGAATTAGCTGATTCAATTCGCGCACAAGGTGTAATTCAACCTATTATTGTTCGTCCGCAAGGAGAGCACTATGAAATCATTGCCGGGGAACGACGTTCACGCGCAGCCGCATTGGCGGGATTAACACAAATTCCTGTGGTCATTAAACATATTTCCGATCAAGCGGCCATGGCCATGGCTTTGATCGAAAATATTCAGCGTGAAGATCTGAACCCCATTGAAGAAGCGATCGCACTACAACGGCTTCTTGATGAATTTGGTTTGACGCATGAGCAAATTGCAAAAGAAGTTGGAAAATCCCGCGCAACGGTTTCTAATTTACTTCGAATCTTAAGTTTAGAAGAAGAAGTAAAAACCTATTTAATGCACGGTGACCTCGAATTAGGCCATGCCAAAGTTTTACTTGCTTTGAAAGGATTAACTCAATTGCAAGCCGCTCACCGTGTGATCGAAGAGGGTCTATCTGTGCGAGACACTGAAAAACTCATTCAACGTTTACAGCATAATAAGAGCCAAGAACCCTTCAGTGAAAAACCCGCTGACCCCGATGTACAGCGCTTAGAACGCACCCTCTCTGATCGTCTCGGCGCTTCTGTTCGACTTAGCCATCAGCCCAATGGTAAAGGCAAATTAGTCATTCGATATAATAGTCTCGATGAGTTGGATGGTATTTTGGAGCATATCAAATGATTGCTTTAATGATAGGTATTTTCACAGGCTTTTTTTGCTTCTTTCTCTTTGATCAAAGTATTCCCTTTATTGCATACTGCGTGAAAAAAGAAGGGGTTTCACAAGGGTTGCGCGCAAGCTTAGGTCTTATTCTGTCACAAATCGTTTGGATTCTTGCTGCGCTTTTATTCGTTGGTTTTATTTCGAAATATTTAACCACTGGGCATCATATCAATTCTGTGACTGGGTTTAATCGATCATTCACTGTATTAAGCGCACTAATCATTGGATTCTCGTCTTATCGTCAAATTACAAAGTTTCCAACCATTCAACAAGAAATCCCGATTGTTAACTTTAAATTTTTTCTTAATTTTGGATTAAAAAATCCATTGCGTATTTTATTTTATATTGCTTTTTTCGGCCTTTTCAAATTGCATGCGGTCACTCAAAACGGTATTAGTTTTCTTTCATTAGGTCTTGGAACTTTGTTTGGTACCTTTTTGTGGTGGGCTTTGTTTTGTAATCTGGTTGATACTTATAAAAAACTCTCCTTGGTGCGATTAAGTCACTATGCTTCTTATTTCATGTTAGCCCTTACGTTTTTTGCCCTGATTTGGAGTGCTTAACATGGATTTCATGTTTATCCGCGCATTAAAAATTCCAACGATCATTGGAACTCATGTATGGGAAAGGCAGATGCAACAAACGGTTGTGCTTGATCTTGAAATTGCCATTGATGCAACGATGGTCGCTCAAAAAAATGATTTGGCCGCCGGTATCGATTATTCAAGCGTTGCAGAAACTGTGAGTGAGTTTGTAAAAAACAGTGATTTTCTTCTACTTGAAAGCTTGGCGCAAGCCATTGCAGAATTGATTTTAGAACGCTTTAAAACGCCGCGAATTAAACTGAGTCTCGCTAAACCTGGTGCCATTCCCAATACCCAAGCTGTGGGTGTGGTCATTGAACGAACATTGAAGTAAAAGTAAACATTATGGCTGCTGTCGATTTCACAGGAAAACTTGTCATCGCGGTCTCATCGCGAGCCCTCTTTAATCTTGATGAAAGCCATCACCTCTTTGAAGAACAAGGTGTCGAAGCATATGCACGTTACCAAATCGATCATGAAGATACACCTCTTGAACCTGGCGTTGCTTTTCCGCTTGTTAAAAAGTTATTGAATTTACACTTACCCAATTCAAGTGAACCTCTCGTAGAAGTGATTTTACTGTCCAGAAACAGCGCGGACACTGGCCTTCGGATTTTTAATAGCATTCAATATCATCAGCTCAATATCACACGCGCCGCATTTACTAATGGTGAAAGTCCCTATCGTTATGTAACATCATTTGGTGCGCATCTTTTTCTTTCAGCTGATCCCAGTGATGTAAAAAGCGCTCTTGATGCTGGCTGCGCAGCCGCTACCATTTGGCCAGGGAGTAATAATGCACACGGACATGATGATCAAGTTCGAATTGCTTTTGATGGTGATGCTGTTCTTTTTTCAGATGACGCTGAAAAAATCTTCCAAACCTCTGGCCTTGATGCATTTGCACGAAGTGAACAAGCTGCTGCAAAACAACCTTTACCTGATGGTCCTTTTAAAGGCTTTTTAAAAGCCCTGCATGAATTACAAACGCAATATACAGCTCAACAATGTCCCATTCGCACAGCATTAATCACCGCGCGATCAGCACCTTCGCATGAACGCGTCATCCGCACACTGCGTGTCTGGAATATTCGCATTGATCAGGCACTTTTTTTAGGAGGCTTGAGTAAAGCTGCTTTTTTACAAGGATTTAATGCCGATTTTTTCTTTGATGATCAACGAGGACATTGCGAATCAGCTGCTGATCATGTCCCTACAGGCCACGTGCCACATGGGGTTGTAAATAATTGAAAAATTAGGAGGTGATAATGGATTATACACAAGTCATCGAACTGTTTAAAAAAGCCAACCTTTATGATCTCTATCGCGTACGCACAGCCATTCAAAATGAAATGGAAGATCCTGAACGAATTAAATTATTGCGTCAGTGCTTTGCTGTGGGTGATCAAATTTCTTATTTTGATAGTCAAACAAATTCACTCTCAAATGCTATCGTTTTAGAAAAAAATCAAAAAAATGTACTTGTTCAAAATTTAAAAGATCATAGAAAATGGAATATTCCTTACTACATGCTTAATCTCTCAGGTAAAGAAAGTGATATCAAACCCCAAACACATCAAAAACTCACAAAGAACCATTTGAAAGTAGGTGAGGGTGTTGGCTTTGATCATGATGGGAAGTCCTACCATGGTATAATCAACAGGCTTAATTACAAAACAGTCAGTTTAACCACGGTTGAAGGCCGTTGTTACCGTGTATGCTATGGGATGTTGTATAAAATTTTTGATCTTAGTCCAGAAGAACAAACTACTCAAAATCTAATTAATGCAAAATAAATTTTCATTGCAATCCATTTTATTTTAAAATAAAATTCTAAAAATTGCAAAAATTGAGAGGCCAAGCATGACAATGAATGAAGAACTTTATAATGAGGCTTTTAATACGGGCCTACTTAAAGGTCAATTTGAAGGCAGAGAAGAGAGTAAACAATTAGATTATGAGAAGGGCTTTCATGAAGGTATCGAAAAAATTTTAAACGCACTTAATTTACTCAAACAAGGAGTTGAGTTTAATGAAATCGTAACACGTACGGGTCTTCGTGCATCTGTTGTGGAACGACTAACCCACAGAGTAGCTACGGCAGCTTAGGGAATTTGAGTTCCATAGTATTTTTTTAGTACGGTTTCTATAAACTCTAATTTGCTATCTGTATAAGCTTCACGATCAGAGGAATGAGATTGTGATAATTTTAATTTGAGCGCTTCATAATCTAGCCGAACTTTTTTATCACGACGAAGGATATCTCTAAATAAAATACGCTGCTCAATTGTATTATCACCAGATTCTACAATATGCACGTGATGCGTTCTTCCTTCCAAATCATTTTGAGGAACAATATGCCTTGAAGTTAGTTGCTTAAACATCTCTCCATAAAAGCGGATCAAGATCACATTTGAATTAATGAGGGTTCTGGCATCTGAAGCTGCAGTGCTATACATATAATCGCTAGTTTTTTTAGACATAATGTCCGCCTAATGAGCATTCGTATTTGAGTATATCTTAGCCAACTTTAAAATCCTATAAAATTCGTACTAGAACAAATTTAAATATATTGCCGAGATATTATTGACCAGCTGAGTAGCTGTATTCGTTAACGCTGCATTTGTTGTTCCAGCGATATGTGGCGTTAAAAGTGCCTTTTTACATCCAATTAATGGTGAATCGAAATCTCCTGCTTCATTTTCAAAAACATCAAAGGCAACACCAGCGAGCTTAGAATTCACCTTTTTTAATTCTTGTGCTACGGCTTCTTCATCGACAATTCCGCCTCGGGAAGTATTAATAAGATAACTTCCTTCTTGCATTAAAGTAATTTCTTTTTTACCAATTAAGTTTTTTGTTGAAGATGAAAAAGGGATATGCAAGGAAATGATATTTGCTTTTCGGAGCAAAGTCTCTAAATCAGGGACAAATTCCACTCCCATCGTTTCAGTTTTTGGTTGTGTACGTGTATAACTTATTACTGACATGCCTAAAACTCTAGCCTTTAAACTGACAGCACGAGCAATATGGCCAAAACCTATAAGACCCAATGTTTTTTCATTTAATTCATCGCGGGAGGGAAGTGAATATTTTGACCAAACTTTATCATGTGTTAATTGATTGTATTCACTCAGCGAACGAACAAGGCTAAATAGTTGTGCCATCACAAACTCAGCAACAGCATTAGCATTTGCGCCCGGCGTATAAGTGACGACAACATTGTGTTCCTTTGCTGCCGTCAAATCAATATGTGAAACCGTACTACCGGCTTGACCAAGAATTTTTAGAGGCTGTGCCTGTGTTGGTGAAGATAAAACTTCTAGCAAAGGTCGTTTAAATGGAACGTTTAAACGAGTTGTAATGATCGAATATCCTCCCATTTTTTCCACATGTTCAATAAGTTCAAACTCATTTAATGGATCAATCTTTACTTGAATAACATCGGAATGTTGTTGAGATAGCCAGTCGCAGTCTGCCGCGGGCACTTGAAAAGTATTGACGACTACTTGAAACTCAGGTATTTCTTTCCATGCTTTTATCATGGCTCGAAATGCCCTATCAGGGCCTGTATCTAAAACTAAAACTCGAGATTTAGCAGTATCATCAGCGGAAAAGGGAAAATCGATATTAATTAGATCTCTCATTTTTAGGCAGCTCCTAGCGCTATACGTCCTGACCCTCTGTTTAAGGGCTGTGGTTCTTAGCGAGTACTCGAGCTTTAGAACCACCTAATACCTGGGATCTAGAGTTCCCCGCAAAAGCGAGAATCCAGTCTTTTAAAAGGAACGTCTTTCCTTTTAAATTCTCTAGAAGGACTTTTTTTCAATAACAGATCGCTTAGTCAAATCAATACTCTGATTATTCGTATTTCTAAGAGTATTTTCGGACCAAAGATTTTTTGAAGGTAACACTCCTATGTCGATTTTGATTTCCTTCGGTTGTGGGGTGGATGATTGCGCCGAAAATTGAGCATTACGGATTGAGCTAGCAAAGGGAGCCGTAGCTACACCTAACCAAGCTATAGAGTGCTCAACAAATGCTGCTCGATTCTCAGGAGATTGACATTCTTTAAAATCAGACCATGAGAGATAAATATCAACTGAGATATTGAACTCCATGGAATCTAAAATTTCAATCTGTTTTTCTACATCCTCACATAAAGAAAGAAAAACCTCTCCTTCTTTTCCTAGAGGAATTACATATTTTTGAGAATCGTCATCTTGGGCTTCTTTTTTTTCGCCTATTTCTAATAGATTTAGAAATGATTTTTTTACATTACTGCCCTTTAAACGATTAGCAATGTTACTCATAAGTCCATCAACCAGCTGCTCCTTTTGATATTTCAAAAAGCTGAGTTGAGAGCTGCGATATGAATTAAGAATACCCTCATATAATTTTAGAAGCTTGATCGGCATCCCATCATCAATTAAAGTGACGATGATTTTATCCGAACATGCAATTAAATCAAAATCTTTCAGATTTTTATTGTTAACATTTTTTTTCGCAAATAAAAGTAAATTCGAGCCTTCGTTTATTTTCTCTTTTAGCTCTAGAAACTGTTTCCTGCTTTCTTCGCAAGACTTATTCTCTAAAAAATCACCGCTTTTTTCTTTGTTATCACAAGGGGCATTTTCTGAATAACTGTTACTATTATTACCTTCTTCTTCGAAATACTTGTGTATGTCCTCAATAACGCCATCAGGGTTGGGGCTCCCTTGTTCAACATAGTTTTCTTCTAGTTTAAGCTCGCTCCCCATAAAAAAATTTCCTCTAAAATTTAAATTGTTGCTTTCAAAGAGACTCTCTAGTTCAGAAACTTTTTTATCATCTACTGTATTAGATTCTTTAGGATCATCAAAATATTTTGAAACACTCTGCTTAAAATCATTTTCTTCGTGTTTTTTTATCTCTATGGTGTTATAGTATTTCCCCTGATCTACTTTTGAACCCATATTGTATTCCACTTTAGGTTCCATGAGATTAAAGTACTCACCAATTTTCAAACCCATGTTGTTTTCCATATTAATGGATAATTCTATATTTTTTAATAAAATCGAACAAACTTCAAAAATTTTACAATTATGGCCAATCAATTTTTCAGGCAAAAAACTATTTTGAACCTCGTATAAAAACGTTGTCACCTTAGTGAGGGATTGTTTGATAGATTCATTTTTAAGTAGGCTTTCAAAAAAAGGGTGGGCTAAGGTTTCTAGTTCTAGATTTAATGTGGAAATTAAACTCTTATACTCATTTTTATATTTTTCTCTCCATACAAGAGCAATAGACTTAGAGGAGGAATAGTCATAAGCAGCATTTTTATTAAGCTCAAGATTGATTTTATGATTAACTAAAAAATCTATTGCTTTAATAAAATTGCAGAAAGGAAGTTTCGTTCGTTGCATTTCAGCTTTAATTATCTCATCTTTATTCTTAACTACGTGGCTGGACCTTTTATTCGTCTGTTCCTTGTTTTTAGCATAACCTGAGATGAATTTTAAAACTTGTAACGTTGTAAGAATCAATTTTAGATCATTTTCACTGAAGAGGTTAGAAAGTTTTTGCTTGCCTACTTCTTTATTGAAGAAATAAGCCTGAATATCGTCATAAAAAATTCTAGAGCTTTCTAAGCTGGTGCCTTCGTTGAAATACTCAAAAACATTTGACCTTAATTGCTTTAAGATATTAAACGTTTTTAATTTACAATTATTATTCTCAACCGCCTTTATAGTTGCTTCATAAAAAAGAATAGAGTGGTAACTCTCATTTTCTGAAAGATAAGACATATTCAATAATTTTTTTAAGCTTGGATCTAGCAGCCTTAAATTTCTAAGAATATGAGCATCTAGAAATTCATAATATGAGTTAATAAGGTTGAGCAATTTTTCTTGTTTTTCTGTTTTAGATTTTATTCCTTTAGGCATTAGAAATTCCTTCAAAAATGATTTGTAGGTTTATACTCGCGGCCATAACCGTGTGGAGAAACCTTCTACCACCTGTTGCAAATCGGTACCCATTAAGGCTATCAAACGGAGTTCATTTTGACAAGTGTGAGCCCAAATAAAAAAACTTGCATAAGGCATAGAATAAATGATTAAATTGGCTAACTTTGGCAACCATGAGGAGCAAAAAATGAGCAAAAATAATGTCGTTAAAAATGAGATAATAGAAGAAGATCTTGATTTTTCTGCTTTTATGGAAGATTCGCCTTATGACGATGAAGCGGAAGCGAATGACGTGATGGATCGTATGGTAGATGTAAGTTATCACGAAATGAAAACCGCTGTTGCATTAACCAAAATAGCTGTTGAAAAACAATCTGCCAAAGAAATGGATATAGAAGCTGTGTTTTCTACTTACAAACAAGCGTTAGAAGTGGTTGCCCAAAGCTCGCCTTTGAAAGCAATTTAGGAAAAATTTTTCGTGGAGCAATAAACAAATTCCGGCTCAAGGTTTCCAAGATTATGGAAACCTTGCTCGTGAAAAATGAGCGTCACATTCTTTTTACCTTCAAAATTATCAAGAAGAAGCTCTGGAGAAACGATAACATCGTTTTTTGCGCCTAGAATCAAAATGGGACATGTCGGCAAACTATAATCAAGCTTCAAACTTTCAAGATCATTGAGTAGTCTTTCAAAGTTGCTCATTTTAAATTTCTCTAAATCACATGAAGCTCCGCATTTTTCATAAAATGAAAGCAGCGTTTTTTCTGGATTTTTTTTGAAAAATTGGATCATCGCTTGTAATTCCAAACTGCGTCGATGTGCTAATTTTTCAGAATACCCAATAAAATTTATGAATGATTGAATACCGACTAAAGCTGTAAATTTGATCGGTAACTCAAGTAATTTTGCTAACCCTAGGGAATGTCCAACACCAATAATAGGATGATCTTTAAAATCTGGTAAATCAAGATACGGCGTACTGAAATAACCTTGATCTAAAAAAAAACAGTTTTGATCTGGAAAAAAAGGCTTTAGATTGTTCCAAAAACTAGCATCAAATCCCCAACCATGGCAAAAAATATAGCAGGGATCCTTCATATAGACTCCATAACACGTATTAAACGATCTATATCTTCCCACGTATGATTGATTTGAAGTGCGATTCGAAGACGTGATGTTTTTGGCGGCACGGTGGGTGGTCTGATTGCGGAAACTAAAATACCATGGTTCAATAAAACTTGTTTTGCTTGCATTGTACGATCTTCTTCATCAATAAAAATAGGAATAATATGCGTAGTTGAATCGCCGCAGTCAAACCCTTTTTTCTTCAAGGCCGAACGTAAATGATCCGCTTTTTCAAATAATTCTTTTCGCTGTGCACCATAGGTTCGAACAAGATCCCAAGCTCGATCAACGGCACCCATCACCATTGGCGAGGGTGCTGTGGCATAAATAAACCCTGGGCATTTATTCATTAAATAATTTTTCACGCTTGCTGAACAAGCAATATATCCCCCTGCACAACCAAGGGCTTTGCTAAAGGTCCCCATAACAACATGAGGAATATCTCCAAGTAAATAATCCGTTGATAATCCATAGCCGCTCGCTCCAAAAATACCCGTACTATGTGCTTCATCAAGATACAAAAAAGCCTGATATTGTTTTGAAAGTTCGACGAGTGTTTTTAAATCGACCTGATCGCCATCCATACCAAAGATAGTTTCTGAAACAATAAAATAAGGCCGATTTGTTGTTCGAAATTTTTCAAGCAATGTTTTTAAATGCGCTAAATCTTGATGCTCAAAACGAATCATTTCAGCTTGGCTTAAAAAAACAGCTTGATATAAACTGGAATGATTATAGCGATCAAAGAAAACAAGAGGTTTTTTGCCTAATACTCTTGCATCGAGCAGGCTGGCAAGCGCGGTACTATTAGCTTGAAACCCTGAATTAAAAATGATGGCTGATTCTGTTTTCTTATCATGTGCAATTTTACATTCAAGCGTTTCAAAAATGGATTGATTGCCTGAAACCAACCGTGAGCCTGTTGCCCCCACACCAAACATTAAACCTGCTTGATAGGCTGCATCGAGGAGCGCAGGATGATGACTAAGGCTCAGGTAGTCATTACTGGAAAAATCAATTAAAGCCGAATTGCTCTCATTTTGAGCAGATAAAGTGCGATATTGGCCCCTGGCTTCTTGTAAAACGCAGTATTGCTCGTAAGGTGTGTACATAGTCTAGAATGGACAAAAAAGAAGCTAATTTTATCATAATTACCTTTACCCGTATAGCCACTATCACTCTTTACAGATTGTTCAAAAACCAATACAGTACTCGCAATAAAGAGGAAATGCTATGACATCTCTGAACGGCAAAATTGTTCTCATCACCGGTGCGTCAAGCGGCATTGGCCAAGCTTGTGCCCATGCCTTTGCGGCGGCGGGGGCTCAATTGCTGCTCTGCGCGCGACGTGGAGAACGTTTGCTTGAGTTGACAACATTATTGACTCAACAATATCAAGCCAAAAACCATTATTTCACGCTCGATGTTCGTGATCAGCGTGCATGCGAAGATGCTCTGGCTGCTTTACCCAATGAATGGTGTGATATTGATATCCTCATCAATAATGCAGGGTTGGCTGCCGGGCTTGAAAAAGTACAAGCTGGGCGTATCGATGATTGGGAAACCATGATTGATACAAACATTAAAGGGTTATTGTACATGACCCGCTTAATTATACCTCAAATGATCAAACGAAATTGCGGCCATATTATCAACATGGGTTCTTTAGCGGGGCATGAAACTTACACCGGTGGTGCTGTTTATTGTGCAACAAAAGCAGCCGTTCACGCGATTAATACCGGATTAAAAATGGATCTCCTAGGTACCAAGGTGCGCGTGACTTCTGTTGATCCCGGTCTTGTTGAAACAGAATTCAGTCAGGTGCGTTTTAAAGGTGATCAAACTCGTGCACAAGCGGTTTATCACGGCACACAACCTCTGAGCGCCGCTGATGTGGCTGATTGCATTCTTTTTTGTGCCACTCGACCTGCGCATGTGAATATACGCGACCTTGTTTTAATGCCGACCTGTCAATCAGCCGCAACCTTGGTGGATCGACGCGAAGAACGGACTGAGTAAATTGAAAAAAACAGGTATCTTATTAACCAATTTGGGAACACCTGATGCGCCAACCACGCCAGCGGTTCGTCGCTATTTGAAGCAATTTTTATCTGATCGCCGTGTCGTCGAATTAAATCGTTACCTGTGGTTTATTATTTTACATGGCCTTATTTTAAGAACCAGGCCTCGCCGATCCGCCGAAAATTATCAACGGATTTGGCAAGATGATTCTCCTCTACGTAGCATCAGCCAAGCACAAACTCAAGCTTTACACGCACTTTATCCTAACCCTCAAATTAAACTCGCCCTCGGCATGAGATATGGTAATCCGAGCATCCATCAAGCCTTAGAAGAACTGCGTGCAGCTGATGTTGAAAAATTAATTATATTGCCGTTGTACCCACAATATTCAGGTGCAACAACCGGTTCAACCCTTGATGCAATCACCGATGTTTTAAAAACATGGCGAAACATTCCCGAACTTCATTTTATTAATCACTACTATCAATACGAACTATATATTCAAGCTTTAGCAAATTCTATTCGTGATTATCAACAAGCACACGGACGTGCACGACATTTACTGTTTTCTTTTCACGGATTACCACAAGCCTTTGTTGATCGCGGTGATCCTTATTTTAACCAATGTCATGCTACTGCAAATCTTATTGCCCACGCGTTAAACCTTCAAAAAGGCGATTGGACGATCGCATTTCAATCTCGTTTGGGCAGAAGTGTGTGGTTAAAACCGTATTGCGATAAAACACTCAAACAATTAGCGCGCGAGGGTGTTGAATCAGTTCAAGTACTCTGTCCTGGCTTTTCGGCAGATTGCCTTGAAACCTTGGATGAAATTGCACGTGAAAATAAAGAAATTTTCTTAAAATCTGGTGGGAAGCGCTTTGATTATATTCCTGCTTTAAATGTTTCAAATACCCATATTGAAATGATGTTCCACTTAATTAAACCTTATATTGATTATGAATAAAGAAGAACTTAGAAATAAGCTTGAAATAGCTTATCGTGCTAACGAAGCAGATTGCGTTCGCGCTTTGCTAGAACACATTGCTCTGACGCCAGAAGTCACTCAACGGATCCACACCCGCTCAGCAAATTTGGTCACTCAAATACGATCCAGCGATAAAAATAAATTAGGGATAGACCAAGTTTTAAATACCTATCCACTGTCAAGTCCTGAAGGATTAGCATTGTTATGCTTAGCAGAAGCTTTACAACGTATTCCTGATAAGAGAACAAGGGATCTATTGATTCACGATAAAATGGCTCATTTAAATTGGAAACAATATTTAGGCCAAAGTGAGAATTTTCTCGTTAACACAAGTACTCGCGCTTTGATGTTTGCTGAAAAAATTATTTCCGCACAACACGAACAAGGAAAAACTTTCTTGCATTGGTTCGCAAATAGTAGTGAGCCTGTTATTCGAAAAGTTGTTGAACAATCCATGAAAATCATGGGACGGCAATTCGTGATGGGCGAAACCATTGAGCAAGCCTTAAAACGAGCAACAAAAGAGCCCAATTATCGCCATTCCTACGACATGCTCGGTGAAGCCGCGCATACTCAGGCCGATGTTGAACGTTATTTTATCTCATATCGCGATGCCATTGAAGCAATCGGGCAAGCCTCCCAAGGTCGCGGCATCATCAAAGGCCCCGGTATTTCCATTAAATTATCGGCCCTGCATGCCCGATATGACTATGAGCAGCGCGAACGTGTCATGGAAGAATTAGTGCCACGTCTTCTTGCTTTGGCACAATTAGCGAAAAAATTTGATATTGGTTTGACTGTTGATGCTGAAGAAGCAAATCGATTGCAATTATCCTTAGATGTGATGTTTGCTGTGTTTGAAGATCCTAGTTTAGCGCCTTGGGAAGGTTTTGGTTTAGCACTTCAATCTTATCAAAAACGCGCGATTCATTTAATCGACGGCCTTGCTGATCGTGCACGTGCACAAAAACGAAAATTCATGTTGCGTCTGATTAAAGGCGCTTATTGGGATTCTGAAATTAAACATGCACAGCAAAATGGTTTTGAAGATTATCCTGTTTTTACACGCAAGTGTTTTACTGATCTCTCCTTCATGGCCTGCGCTAAAAAAATCATTAGCATGCCCGACGCATTCTATCCACAATTTGCAACGCATAATGCTTATAGTATCGCCTTTGTTCTTGAACATATGCCCAAAGATCGTGATTATGAATTCCAACGATTACACGGTATGGGCATGGGTTTGCATAATGAACTTTTAAATGCCGGCCTTGCCTCTCGCATTTATTGTCCTGTGGGTCGGCATGAAGATCTGTTGCCTTATCTTGTGCGGCGTTTATTAGAAAATGGTGCAAATACTTCTTTTGTACATAGTCTGGCAGATCCGAAAGTATCGGTAGATACTATCGTGGCTGACCCCATCGAAAAATCACGAATTTTTGTTGATCGTGAAAAACGCTTAATTCCTCTTCCAATCGATTTATTTTTTCCAACCAGGGTGAATTCTATGGGCTTTGATCTTGAAAATACCGCTAATTTAACACAACTGTCGCAAATCATTGATGAGGCAGCCTTGTATACTGCACAACCTTCTTGTAACAACTCAAACGAGGGTGTGAAGGGTGTGAAGCAAGAAGTTAGAAATCCAGCTGATCACAGCCAAATTGTCGGCCATGTCATTCGCGCACAAGTAAGTGATGTCGAATGCGCGATTACACAAGCTCAGGCAGCGTTTCCAAAATGGGATCGCAAACCCGTTGAAGAACGAGCAACATTGCTTGATGCGATCGCGGCACAGTATGAATCACATCAACTTGAATTGGCGGCTTTGATCGTGCGTGAAGGCGGGCGAACCTTGCCAGATGCTTTGTCTGAAATTCGCGAAGCTGTGGATTTTTGCCGTTATTATGCGGGAGAAGCACGGGGTAAACTTGCAAAACCCACCTTACTACCCGGACCAACCGGCGAAGATAATATTTTGAGTTACCACGGCCGTGGGATCATCGCTTGCATCAGCCCTTGGAATTTTCCCCTCGCTATTTTTACAGGTCAAGTTGTAGCTTCCCTCGTAACAGGTAATGCTGTGCTTGCAAAACCTGCGGAACAAACACAGTTGATTGCAGCACTCGCGGTGTCCTTAATGTATAAAGCTGGAATTCCTCGCGATGTACTTCAATTGCTGCCTGGACGAGGTCGAGATATCGGTACAGCGATCACATCAAACCCTTATATTCGCGGTGTCATGTTCACGGGTTCAACAGCCACCGCTGCGCTCATTCAACGCACATTAGTTGATCGCAACGATGGCCGAATTATTCCAATAATTGCTGAAACAGGCGGACAAAATGCAATGATCGTTGATTCTTCGGCTTTATTAGAGCAAACCGTAGCTGATGTGATCACATCAGCATTTGGCAGTGCGGGTCAGCGATGTTCTGCTTTACGGGTTTTATTTTTACAAGAAGAAATCGTCGAGAAATTTATCATCTTGTTAAAAGGTGCCATGGCTGAACTTCGGATTGGTAATCCTAAGGATCTCAAAACCGATATAGGCCCTCTGATTGATGCAAAAGCGTGTGAAGGGTTAAATCAACAATTAGCTCAAGATAATAAAGCTCAACTTTTATATCAACTTGATGTGCCTGCCGATCTTCAAGGTTCTTTTTTCGCACCTCGCGTTTATCGGCTCAATGATTTATCGTCATTAACGGAAGAACGATTTGGCCCAGTGCTGCATTTGATCAGTTACAAATCTTCCGAATTAGAACGTGTCATTGATATGATTAATAAGACGGGTTACGGCTTGACATTGGGGATCCAGAGTCGTATTAATGAAACCATTGAACTGATCCGCCAACGCGTACATGTCGGTAATATTTATGTGAACCGCAGCATGATTGGTGCCGTCGTTGGTGTACAGCCCTTTGGTGGTGAAGGTTTGTCGGGAACCGGCCCCAAGGCTGGTGGACCCAATTATTTACTGCGCTTGTGTATTGAACGTGTATTGTCAGTCAATACAACTGCAGCGGGAGGAAATGCTGCATTATTGTCTTTAAATGAGGAACTTTAATGGTCGGTGAACACGCCCTTGTCACTGCAATTCATACAAACGTCATCGTTTTTGCAGCCTTCGTTATTTTTGCTGCAACTGCTGTCATTGCAACCTTGGCTTTGTATACACGGCAATCCTTATTGGTCGCCTATATCGTAGTCGGTGCCCTTTTGGGGCCTTGGGGCATCAACTTAGTGTCGGATTCTGCCGTTGTTAAAGAAACCGGTGAATTTGGCATTATTTTCCTCTTATTTTTATTGGGCCTGCATTTACATCCTCAAAGTCTTTGGCACATGTTAACGAAGATGACTTGGATCGCGGTGATTAGTTCAACTGTTCTTGGGTTATTTGGTTTTGGTCTTAGTTATGCTTTCCATTACACCATCACCGAATGTTTAATCATCGGCGCCTCTGTGATGTTTTCAAGTACAATCATCGGTTTGAAATTATTACCGACCACCGTTCTGCATCATCAACATACGGGTGAATTAGTCATCGGCGTTCTGTTAATGCAGGATTTATTGGCAATCATTGTTTTATTATTAATTGGTGGCCCAGGAGCGGGACATTTTTCCCTTTGGAGTCTTGTTCGAATTTTAGTCGCATTCCCTCTTTTATGCCTTGTAAGCTTTTTATGTGAGCGTTTCATTTTACTCAAACTCTTCACACGTTTTGATCGCATCAAAGAATATACGTTTTTAATTTCAATCGCCTGGTGTTTAAGTCTTGCTGAACTTGGGAAAATCTTAGGGCTCACCGATGCAATTGGTGCCTTCATCGCCGGTGTTGCCCTAGCGGCGAGCCCTATTTCGCTTTATATCGCTGAGAGTTTAAAACCGCTACGTGATTTTTTCTTGATCATGTTTTTCTTTTCAATCGGCGCAAATTTCGACTTTAGTTATTTACCCAGCATTTTTATGCCCGCCTTGATCCTCGCTGCAGTAATGTTGCTTCTCAAACCCGTACTTTATCGCTTTTTATTGCATCGCGCCGATGAAAGCCGTCATGTGGCTTGGGAAGTCGGTGTACGTTTGGGCCAAATGAGTGAATTCTCGTTGATGATCGCTTTCTTGGCCTCAGCAGCTGGCATCATAGGCCGGGAAGCTTCCTGTCTCATTCAGGCGGCAACTATTCTCACTTTCATGTTCTCTTCGTACTTCGTCGTGATGCGTTACCCAACGCCGATCGCGCTTTCGGATAAGTTGAGAAGGGATTGAGGTGTTAATTTGAAAAAAACACAAAAATCTAACTAAATTGCCAAATTAGTTAAAGTATACTTGTACTAAATGAGTGAATTAGTTATAAAAAGTATCGTGCCCAACATACAGGCTTGGAAGGCTTCTTAGAATTATGTCAGAAGAAATCCATTGAACGCGCTTATGTAGTGACTAAATCTTTAGATGATTTTGGCTTGATAACTCCATCCCATAATTGCACGACTCGCATCATGAAAATTCCTGCACCCTTACTGTGCTATTGGATGGGCGAAAATGAGTTGCTTCAGAGTGGGATGGTGGAATGAAAAAATTAGAACTATAGCGCATGGGACAGGGGAAATCCTTCTGATGGGTAATTGTCCTGCGTAGAAACAGCGCAAAGAGCTGTTAAGGTACAGCCGAGGCCCAAAAGTACCGATAAAACAGGACCTGCACCTGCAGCATGCGCTAGCATTCCAATAAACAGAGCTCCTCCAATGAAGCAGGCGATAGCAAATACATAACACAAAGCTTTTCTTAATTTTTCACACGTGGAAATATTTGGATCTTCTATTACTTCTTGGATTGGAAGTAATTCAGATTCTTCGTTATCGTTTATTACCATAGGTAAATATAGTTCTTGTTTTCTATTATCTGTATTAAACAAAGAATTTTGGACAAGGGCATCTGATGGGAATTGCATTGATTATTTTCTCTTTTAAGATTGTGTGTTGGGTTACGCGAGTACGCTAACCCAACCTACACTTTTTAATTTTTTAAATAACAATATATTATTTTTGTCCGATTCGAGTATACCAATCCGTACCGACTGCATTTGAGTCCCAATCCGTTGTATTGGGATTAGCAACAACTGCCGTACTTAACCACAGTGTCTTCAAATGCGATTTATCGGGCATTAAATACCCTGTCATACTCACCACTTGCTTACAATCTGGGAAATTGATTGAAAGCGCAATAACATTATTATTAAAATAACCCGTCACTGGCATGGGTTTATTCATATCTGCCTGGCAGTTACCTACGGCTGTAATAAATGTTCCGCTCAAACTGCCTGTATTATTCTTAGCCTGATCAAAATTCAGCGACAACGTTGACCCACGTTGATTTTTATACGAAATTGTTTGATCCGTCTTTACTGCTGCTGCATAACTATTGCTCGCTATGAGACCAACCATTAGACTCGCAAAAAGAATTTTTGAAACTTGCATGATAAACTCCTAGTTAGTTCATGGCAGCCACAACCGGTCACCATGGCGTAACAATAACGTATAAATTATTTTTTGTATATCCGTGGAATCACGGATTGTTTTGACAGAACTTAACGATCAATTCAGAGCGACTTGTGACCTGCCATTTTTGTTTGGCATTGTTCAGATGTGATTCGACGGTTCGAGGTGAAATTTCCATTTTTCTTGCAATTTCTTTATCGGTATATCCTTTTGACATCAATAAGACACTTGTATATTCACGTTGAGTTAATAAGACTTGCTGTGGTTTTTTAGGCAATGTAAGGCTAAACCCAATCAATCCTACTACTCTTTTTTTATTATCGAATAAAAGAGATTTTTTACTGACAATGTCAACATGGGTGCCATCGTATCTTAAAACACGTTCGCAGACGCTCAAATTTTGTTCGCATTCAAATAACAGTTTGTCATTTGAACGAAGTTCATCTGCATAATCACGCCATGGGAATACTTGATCGTGTTTATGATAAATTTCAGTTAAAGATTGGTGACCTGCTGATTTTTTGATAAAAAAATCATTCGCCCAGAGGTATTGGCTTTGTTTATTTTTTATAAATACCGGAAAATCGAGCGCTTGATAAGATGAAAGTGGTAAAGAGTCAAGATAAAGTCGTTGTTCTGACATGGCTAAATCTCATAATACGACCCAATCGCAATGGTTCGATTAACGGGCAAACGATAAAAGTCAGCTTCATGAGAAACATTTTGTATCATGAAGGCAAAAAGCCGTTTACGCCAATTGGCCATTGTTTTATCTCTGGGATTGAATGCAACTTTTATAGTTTCAATGTAATAAACCAGCTGATCAATCTCTTCCATAACTGTTAACATATTCATTTCTTGGCACAAAGCCAATGTACCAGGAATATCAACTGTTTGCATAAACCCATAATTAAGCCACACTCGATAAAAACCGCCACCCTTTTCTTGGATCACAATACGATTTCGAAGCGGCACCATCGGTTTCTCAGCAATATTGATCGTTAAAATAATGACTTGTTCATGCAGCATTTGGTTTAATTTTAAATGGTGCAACAAACTCCCTCCCTTTTCATCTTCATTTTCCGTGACAAAAAGCGCTGTTCCGGGGATCCGCGTAATTTGCTCACCGGCTAAATGATTTAAAAAAGTGTCAATCGACAAACTACTTTCGTGATTGAATTTACTTAATTGATCCAAGCCTTGTCGCCACGTCCACATGATCGTCACACCCAAGAAACCAAAAAGCAGGGGAAACCAACCACCGGCCTCAATTTTATGTAAATTTGCGCCAAAAAAAGCAGCATCAATGGTAAAGAAACATAGGCTCAAGGGTAAACAAAACCATATCGGCCATTTAAATCGATGTAGAAAAACAAAAAATACCAAGAACGTTGTCGTGATCATGACGATATTAACCGCTAGACCATACGCATTCGCTAAATTACTGGATGATCCAAAATGCAGCACGAGGGCAATCGTCCCAAAACCCAAGAGCCAATTCATGCTGGGCACATAAATCTGACCTTTTTCCTCAGAAGAAGTTTGCACAATCCGAACTTTTGGAAACAACCGCATCAATACAGCTTGGTTTGTCAGTGAAAAAACGGCTGAAATGATTGATTGAGATGCGATGATTGCAGCTGTTGTTGCAATCAATATAAACGGAATTAAAAACCAAGAAGGTATAAGACTATAGAAAGGGTTGGCAAGCGATAAAGGATTAACAATAATTTCAGCACCCTGCCCAAAATAATTCAACAATAACGCAGGGAACACAATAGCAAACCATGCGAGGCGAATGGGTTTTTTCCCAAAATGCCCCATATCGGCATAGAGCGCTTCACCACCGGTCATCACCAAGAAAATGCCGCCCAAAACAAGATACCCTGCTAATCCATGATCGTGAAAAAAAGTCCAAGCATAAACCGGGTTTAATGCCCCTAAAATACCAGGATCTTTAAAAATATTAATCAAACCAAAAAAACCGATCAAAATGAACCACACCAGCATGATCGGACCAAACGCCAAACCAATACGAAACGTGCCATGGCGTTGCGAATAAAAGAGTAATAATAAAATGCCAACGGTCATGGGCACGATCAAATGATGCCCACCATGGGGCGAAGCCACAGAAACACCTTCTAAGGCACCAAGCACTGAGATCGCCGGCGTAAGCATGCCATCGCCATATAATAAACTCGCGCTGGCAATGGCGATTAAAAATAAGAGCGTGTAAAAACCTTTCTTATAACGACGTGGATCCAGCAGGGACATCAACACCAAGGTTCCGCCTTCACCGTCTTTATCCGCACGTAAAATGAAGGCAACATATTTAACTGAAATCACGATAACCAACGCCCACACAACCAGCGATAAAATCCCCATCACATTTTCTCGCGTGGGTTGCAGGTATTGAAAACACTCGCGTAAAGCGTAAAGCGGACTCGTACCGATATCACCAAATACAACACCCAAGGCAGTCAGCGCAACTAATGCTACTCCCGTCTTTTTTACGGGCTCTTCCAAACCTTCCTGTTCCTGCATGAATTAATCCGCTTTTTTAAGATCACTGATGACAGCAGCAAGAAAACGAGATGCTTCTCCGCCCGTTGCTGCTCGATGATCAAAGGTTAATGAAAGTGGCAACATACGATGTGTTTTTGCTTGTCCACTCGATAATACTGTTTCATGTCGCAATTGACCCACACCGAGAATAGCCACACAGGGTGGAACAACAATAGGGTTTGCGTAACGGCCTGCAAACATACCAAAATTACTGAGGGTGATCGTATTGCCTTGTAAATCTGCTGCTGGAATTTCACGTGAACGCACTAAACCTTTAAACCGATCCAATTCAGTACGCAATTCTACCACTGAACGTTGATGCGCATTTTTTAACACGGGCACAAATAATCCATCGGGCGTGTCCATGGCGATCCCAACATGCACCTCTTGATGAAGTTTTCGCGCAATCGCTTGGCCATCAAACCAAGCATTTAATGCAGGCTCTGCTTTACAACCTGCAACAATTGCACGCACAAGCCGTAAAGTAATATCTGTTTTTTCGGGCCATGCTTGAATATCCGCATCATCAACCAAAGTAACGGGAACAACTTGCGCATGTGCGGCACTCATCGCCTTGGCCATGCTGCGACGCACACCCTTGATGGGTTCCATAGCTTGTGGCGTGGAGGGTGCATTCTTTGAACCCGCCGCGCGAATATCGTCGGCTGTAATTTGACCATCAGTACCCGTTCCAATCACATGCGCCAGATCAACCCGCAATTGTGATGCTAAGGCACGTAGCGCGGGTAAAATGCGAACTTTGGACGATGGATTAGAAGCTTGTTGAGAAGAGGCTTCTACAACAGGTGTTTCTACAGGCTTGTGAGTTTGATCTTCTTGTTCAAATTCAATCAAGAGACCATGGGTTTGAATAATGTCACCCACGGCCCCATGCAATTTAGCAATTTTCCCTGCATGCGGTGCTGGCACATCGACAACAGCCTTAGCCGTTTCCATTGACACTAAAATCTGATCGGGTTCTACCGTATCGCCTTCTTTCACATGCCATTGATGAATTTCTGCTTCGGTGAGTCCTTCACCCAAATCGGGGAGATTAAATTTTAATGTATTCATTTATTAGATTCCTTGGACGATTAAACTAGTTCAGCCAATGCTAATTCGTCACACAATGTGCTAGTCGCACGATCAATTTTTTGTGCTCGCGTAAGTAGATCGTAAGTTCTTTGCGAAATTTTCTCAACCAGTGATAAATTTATAGCCAAATCCTTTTTTTCATGCTCACAAACCACGCAGATCAGCCCACCCGCATTCGCGAGATAATCAGGCACATACACAATCCCACGACGATGCAGAGCCACACCCTGCGCATCATCAGCCAATTGATTATTGGCAGAACCCACAACTAATTTTGCTTTCAATTGGGGCAATGTCTCTTCATTGAGGATACCACCCAGGGCGCAAGGTGCAAAGACATCGCATTCAACACTATAAATAGCTTCAGGTGAAACAATAGTAGCCCCAAATTCTTGGGCACAACGTTGAGCAGACACTGCTGAAACATCAGACACAGTGAGTTTAGCACCTTCTTCATATAAATCTTTTGCTAATAAATAACCCACATGGCCGGTACCTTGTATAGCCACATGCAATCCCTTGAGATTTTCGCGCTTGAAGGTAAATCGAACAGCGGCCTTCATCGCCACTAAAACACCATAGGCTGTATAAAATGATGGATCGGCATGATCAGAAGTACTTGTTACATGAGGTGTTTGTGTCGCAATGATATCCATATCTTGGCGCGAAGTGCCACTATCGATGGCTGTAATGTAACGCCCATTGAATTCATCGACAAAACGGCCGAAGGATTTGAAATAAGCCTCACGATCGGGCACCTGATCCGGTTTGATCAAGACCGATTTCCCTCCTCCATAGGGAATACCTGCCATCACCGCTTTCAGACTCATGCCTCGCGCCAAACGCAAAGCATCTTTCACACCCGCCGCCATGTCTTCATAGGGCAAGTAGCGACAACCACCCAGGGCTGGTCCTCGTTTTGTGTTATGAATTGCGATGAAAGCTAATAAACCTGTTTGCGCATCAATTTTGCAATGAAGTTGGCCAAAACCAATACTTTTTGCGTAATTCATGACCTCAGTCAGTGTGTTTTCTATACGATGTGGCAAAGCAATCTCCTTACGAGTCGGCAGAGTCGCGAGTATACATGAAAATGAGGGGGAATCATGCCCTTGAATTATCGCGATAAGCCCGCGCCCATCCTATAACTTTCATCTTATCTTAATCTTCGTTGTGTATAATTTATACAAATAAAACGCCTTTGCTCCCCAGAATTATAACAAGTAAAGAGAAAAAACATGTCCAGAAATATTGAAGAACGTGGAGATAAGAAAAACATTCATATCCATTTAATAGCTCTCATGCAGCAGGGCTTAGGTTATGACCTTGAAAACAAAGGAATTTGTTATGGCATTACAGCCATGGCCATGCAGGCCATCCTTCAAGGCGAAGAAGCCTTTAATACATTCAAGGATCGAATTAATCAGTTAAATAACTATACACCGGAAGAACTAGCTGAAAAAGTAAAAGAAACACCAAAAACTAAAGATGTTATCGATCTCTTAGCCTTTTTTGATGGTATTTATTTAAATGCACGATTTAAAAAAAACCATCAACTACTGAATGAATTCAAAGGTGCTCGGATACAAGACGTTGCGCTTTCGCAAACACTGACCTTGCCCAGCTCACTTCAAGATAAAAATTCTGGCCAAGATCAATTCTTGTATAAAGCTCATTCCTTTGCAGGGGTCTATAATGCCGATACACTTAAAACATACCTGGAAAGTATTGAAGAAGCTGTAGCAAGATACCCAAATTTTAAAGAAACTATTTGTTTTTCATTAGGATCTTCTGATCACCAAATTTTACTTGCCTATACCGCAGATCAAGAAACACATAAAAGAAAGTGGACCCTAGTCGATTCAAATAAGCTCTACGATCTTAAGGTTGAGGATCCAAGTCATTTTTCAGAACGTATTCAGGCTGCTTTTAATGAAGGAAACGTTTTGTTTTCGACAGAGGTTTTTTTTAAATCTGCCTCTAAAGAAGCAGATTGCATTGTCAGTGCAATTAAAGATAATACAAAATTTCAAGCAACCCATGCACTTAATTCTGAAAAATTAAATAAAAAAGATCCAAAAGGAATTGATATTTCTCATATGTGCGCTCGTGAGAACTGCGATGAAACATTAAATCAATGTTTAAAACAAACAAAACATTTAAATGAATCCGTTGTTAGCAACAAAATAAACTATCTTTTATGGGTTGCAATACATCATAAAAGTCCAAACTGTGTCAGATTATTGATCAATCAAGGTGCCAGCCTTAATCATAGTAAAAATCAAGACGGAGAAACTCCTCTCACCGAGGCAATTAAGGGTGGCAATCTCGAAATAGTGAAAATTTTAGTTGAACGCGGCGCTAAGCTTGATAGTAAAAATAACGCTGGACAAACCCCATTAGCTGTGGCCAATTCGCAAGGCCATCGCGAGATAGCAAATTATTTACAAGAAACTCAACATAAAAATTCCTTACGTAATAGCGCTTTTTTCAACATTGCAGCAGGTGTAGCGCTAGGACTTGCAGGTTTCATTACTGCTGGCATCAGCCTTGTTGTTGGAACAACTATCCCCGTTTCAGGTCCTGTTGGTTTAGCCGCAAGTGTGACGTTGGGAGGGGCTGCAGGCTCACTTTTAACAAGCAGTGTTGGCTTATTCGCCGAAGCTAAAGGTGATATAGAAATGCAGCGTGCTATAGCAAGCAACTCCAGAACCTATCCGATGCACACATTTATTGCGCCAAAAGCCAGCCCTCATATTGAAGTTCAAATTTTTGCAATCCACGCAACATAGTAATTGGACCGGGAGGGCTTTCACTGCGATACCCATTC
>JAKBBU010000061.1 GCA_021808365.1 Pseudomonadota bacterium | reverse complement strand
AACTTGCTAAAGACATCTTTACAATCTCCTTATAACACAAATTAATTTTTAAGATAATAGATTATAATCGATAGTTATTTGATTTTAAACAAATTTTATTCAAATAAATGTGTGCATCGGATAGCTTTTTGTGGCGTAATATCGATAGAAACACCTAATAACCCAATTAATTCACCTTGTTTATTGTAACGGGGGACTTTTGTAGATAAAAATATAACCTTCTGTCCATTAGGGAGTTTAATTTCTTCTTCTATAGTAACTGTCTCACCGGTCGCCATGATTTTATTATTGAGCCTGATAATTTCATCAGCATGTTTTTTCCAGGGCATATCATAGTCTGTTTTCCCAATCATTTCTTGACTCGATGAAAAGCCTGCAAAACGTGCTTGATGTTCATTACATCCTTCAATCACACAGTTTTTATCCATCCAATAAATATTTCCGGGTGAAAATGAAATGATTTCCTGCAGGGTATTTTCAGTTTCTTTTTGTTTGGTAATATCGAGAGAGGTTCCAAGTAGCCCGATGACTTGACCTTGTTTATTGAACAAAGGCTTTTTTGTAGATAAAAAAGTAGCTTTTTTCCCGGAGTCTAAAAGGACTACTTCTTCAAAGTTAAATTCTACCCCTTCTGATATGACTTGAACATCAGAGATTCTAACTAGGTCAGCTGTTGATTTTGGAGAAATGTCATAGTCTGTTTTACCGATAATTTCTTCGGGGGAGGATAACCCCAATGATAGTGCTTGCTGCAGATTACACCCAAGATATTTAAAATCTCGGTCCTTCCAATAAACATGCCCTGGCAATAATGAAATAATAGTCTCAAGTCTGTTTGTATCGTCTTGAGCAAATCGCCGGATTGTATCCATCATAAAAGTCCTTTAATGTAAAAAAGAGTTAATATTGAATGTTTAACTTTAAGAACAGCTTGTGATATTATATCATATGCCAAAGCCGATGTAGCTTAAAGGTAAAGCATCTGGGTTGTAACCAGAAAGATTAGAGGTTCGATTCCTTTACGTTGGCACCAACAATCTCTAACAATTATTATGTAGGATTGAGTTTGCAAACAATAGCAACTTTTTCTGGTTTTCTAATATTCAGAATAACCAGGGATTTTAAGACTTGTTGTTGTCGCACTTGATGGAGCAGCTCAATTTTCTACTATTCAGAGAACTTAATAACATGAGTAAAAAAGAACCAGCACTAAGGGCAACTTTTAGACATAATGTAAAAAATAGTAAACTTATTTACAATGATTCTACAGTCATCCTCTTGATCAGCCCAGGCCAGGAGTATCACGAGGGTGAAAAATTTGCAGCTACCATTGATTTAATTAATCGGTCGGGGTTCAAAGAATGCCTAATCATAATAGGGGATACTAACTACCGACATACGTTGAAAATCATAGATGCATCGTCCGATGATGTTCTTTATTTGAAAGCTCAAGAAGTTGGCGAGCAATGGCTTACGAGAAATTATAAGTTTCTGGGACAGCTTCAAATGAATTATAAAATTACGAGATGGGCTAGTTGGTTTGCACATCCAACTTACGAAGAGCATAGAAAGACTGTTGATTATTTCTATGAACATGATCTCAAATTTCGTGAAGCCTTTTTAAAGTCAGCTAATGAGTTTGTGGCTAGGATTATGGAGCGTCAAAACATGATAGTTTCATATGAAGAAGCTATTAATGCCTCTTTAGAATACCTTAAAGAAGAATGTGCTATTATTATGCCAGTATGGGCAGAACTAGGATTTAATATTATTATTTACCCTAGTAATATGCTAGAAGCGATGGAAAAGACCTATGAAACGATTGTAAAACCAAATATGGGCGATCATTTAATTTGGCTTCCACTACGCTTTAAACGCAAAACTGAACGAGTGCTTGAAGAACAGCGTAACTAAAGGTTGTTTAAGTTTGTTTGTTTCTAGCTTTTATTCGATAAATGATAATTAATAAAACAACAGTCCCACACGTTAATAAACTTGCACAATAACCGATAATTAAAAGCACATCATGCTTAATGATACCATGAAGAACGATAAAGACCTGAATCACAAAAAAACCGCCAAAGGTCAACAAAGATGCACTTTCTGCATTTTTACTTTTATATAGCCTCAAAATCTGTGGGATGAATAAGAACGCATTAATAAACAATCCTAAGCTAAATACAGTTTCTATGATATTCGTGAACCACATCGTCAATTTTCCTTACGGCCAATTTTATTTTTCAACAACTTAATCAATGCTTACAAAGATTATATACTATTTGCCAAAAGATGCGAACTTTACAGGGCATTGCAATTCATTGATGAATTGGTTAATTGAGAAACAAAACTTAATTCTAACAAGGGCGTGGCGATGGTGGAGATGCTTTCAATCATAATGGGGTGGTTTGCCTTAGCATGCAGTTACTTTTCTACATCTGAAGAATTGGATGAAAAACCACTGGCTTACTTTGGGGTTTTCAAATGGATTTCAAAGTTGGATATAACCGTCGCATTATCCTATACCTTTAGTTTTTCGCTCGTACTCATTAGCTTTTTCCTTTATACATGAGATTTAAGTGTTTAGGAGTTAGATGCAGAACTCGATCTTAATAATAAAAATAATGTTTTTTCAAGGAAACCTTTTTCAATTGCTTTTGAAATAAGCCTTGATTTCGAATGACAATTAAATTTGGATTTCAGATTTTTTAAATGGAACGCAATCGTGCAGGGAGATACGCTTAATATTCTTGCAATAGTCTTTGTTGTTCTTCCGCGAAGAAGGTGGAATAGGCATTCAGATTCACGAGGCGTCAAGGCATAAGATTGTATTTGAGAGTTAAACTCGAAAATAGAACATTTTTCTGATCTAATAATTGTTAGAGTATTTTTTAATAAAGGGAGCAAGTTTTTTTCAGCCGTGATATCAATCGAGATCCCTATTAATCCAATAATCTCTTGATTTGAGTTAAACAAAGGTGCTTTTTTACTAAAGAAAAGTCCTAGTTCCCCGTTGCCTGTGATGCCAATCTCTTCTATGGCCACTGTTTTTCCAAATAAAAGAACTTCTTGATCAGTTTCCCGGCTTTTTTCAGCTATTTCCTTTGGTAGTTGTGCATAAGGTTCTTGTGTGATGATTTCATCGCGAGAAGCAAGGCCTAATGTGCGGGCTTGAGCATTGTTACAGCCTAAATATTTATTTTGTTTGTTTTTCCAATATAGGTGGCCAGGGGAAAGCGCTACAACACTTTCAAGAAGATCTAAACAATTTTCCATAAAAGTTTCCTAAAAGTCGAACGAAATAAAGGTTTTATTATAACGGTGAGATTCATTCTATAACAAGGGCTTTCGTCCTAAGATAATCATTGGGGTCTGTTGATTTTGGAGTTAGAAATGTTTCTACGGCACTCATACATAACTCCTTGATTCATATGGCTCCCCGGACAGGACTCGAACCTGTGACCAATTGATTAACAGTCAACTGCTCTACCAACTGAGCTACCGAGGAAGGTAGATTCATGGTAATCAATGGGCAGGGATAGGTCAAGTGGCACACCCTAACTTTTTTTCACAAAAAGTTTTTTCTTCATCTTCGCTTAATAATCAGGGCGTAGAGTTGGTTTCAAGGTCAGACAAGAAGGGCGCGAAAGCAAACGACTTGCAGTCCTTAACCTGTACACTAAACTTTGAGTAAAGAGGAAGAATCATGGCAGAACGACAAGCAAAACTGTTTTCCAGCATGCTAAACAGAGCGCTGGATAACCTCGACATGCCCACGGATGTTCGCGAGCGTGAAGCCCTTATGGCCAAGCTTTTAGGGATCACCCGTGAGAAGGCCCGTGTCATGCTGAATGGGTATTCCATGCCCAATGACGATATTTACACCCGAATGGTTGATGAATTCGGCATCGAGCCACACTTTTTAGCTGAAGAAGACGACTCAGAACGTTGGCATGAGAGTGGTTAATCGGTTGGTTTATTAAACAGCAATTTGTGAGATTAAAGCTGACTCGAGCAGCTTGACTCAAAAAAGCTGGCCCCGGAGCTTATCGATGGTATAAACTCGGTTCAAGAGTTTACACGGTGACTGATACTTATGTTTCGCCCCCTACCCCTGTTCATTGGCCTACGATATACGCGCGGCAAGCGGCGTAATCATTTCATTTCATTTATTTCTTGGATGTCGATGGTTGGCATTGCCCTTGGCGTTGCAACCTTGATCACGGTCTTATCCGTCATGAATGGGTTTGATACGGTCATCAAGGATCGCGTTCTTGGGATGGCGCCCCAAATTCGGATTTCAACCTTCAATGGCGTGCTTCCGCATTGGGAAGCGCTTGCTCAGCGTATTGCGCATTTTCCAGGTGTCATCGGCGTTGCACCCTATGTGACAGGGCAGAGCATGATGGTTAATTTGGGAACGACAACCGCTGCCATGGTGACGGGGATTGATCCCAAACTTGAGGCCCAAGTTTCAGGGATTGGACAGATGATATCAAAAGGTTCCTTGTCAGCTTTAAAACCTGGAAGTTTTGGAATTGTGGTCGGAAACAGCTTAGCTGACAATTTAGGTTTGACGCTCGGCGATAAAGTCACCGTAGTTACACCGGAAGCTACATTAACAGCGGCAGGTGTGATCCCACGGTTTAAGCGATTCACGGTGGTTGGTATTTTTTCGGCAGGCAGTGGTTTTGGGTTTGATGATCATTTAGGTTACATCAATCTTGAAGATGCGAAGAAGCTTTATGATATTCCAGATATCACAGGGTTGCGATTAAAAATCACGGATCTCTATGCGGCACCCCGCATGACACAAGCCTTGGCCAAACAATTTTCTGGCCGTTATTTGGTTTCAAATTGGACGGAAGATTTTGGTGCGTTTTTCAGTGCGATTGCACTTGAAAAAAATATGATCTTTATTATCTTATTATTGATTGTCGCAGTTGCTGCCTTTAATCTCGTTTCAACCTTGGTGATGGTCGTCACTGATAAACAAGCCGACATTGCCATTTTACGTACCTTTGGTGCTTCTCCTCGAACCATTTTGCAGATCTTTATCGTGCAAGGTGCTGTGATTGGTTTGGCCGGAACGATTTTAGGTTTAATCGGTGGTGTCTTATTAGCTTCCCATGCAACGGGTATTGCAAACACACTTCAGAGTATTTTCGGTGTGCAATTATTATCATCTAACCTTTATTATGTTGATTATCTTCCTTCGAAACTCGAACTTTCTGATGTTGTGGAAATTTGCTCGATTGCATTTGGTTTAAGTCTTTTAGCCACGCTTTATCCTGCTTGGCGGGCATCACGGGTGCAACCGGCGGAGGCTTTGCGTTATGAATAATGGAGCAGTATTGCACTGTGAAGCAGTATCAAAAACCTTCCACGATGGTGATATAAATATCGAAGTTTTAAAAAATGTTAATTTAACCGTTCAAGCAGGTGAACAGGTTGCAATTATCGGTGCATCAGGTTCGGGAAAAACAACATTATTACAAGTTTTGGGTGGATTAGACCGTCCGACATCGGGTCACGTCTTTATTCATGGCGCAGATTTAAGTGCTTTAAATGAACGTGATCGTTGCCAATTGCGTAATCGTTACCTCGGTTTTATTTATCAATTTCATCATCTCTTGCCTGAATTCAGTGCGCTTGAAAATGTGGCGATGCCTTTATTAATTCGCCGTGAAAAGCCACGTTTTGCACAGGAAAAAGCAGAACATTTACTTGAAAAAGTCGGATTAAAAGAACGGTTGTCCCATAAATTAGGGGAATTATCAGGCGGTGAGCGTCAGCGTGTTGCTATTGCACGTGCCTTGGTGACAGATCCAAAATGTGTGTTGGCGGATGAGCCAACGGGGAATTTGGATCGACAGACGGCCGATCGCGTGTATGAAACGATGCTGGAACTGAATCGCGAATTGAAGACAAGTTTTATCATTGTGACGCATAATCCTGAGCTTGCTTCGCACATGGATCGTATTTTTACAATTAAAACGGGCGAGTTAGCGTTGCCGTAGCAGTTATCAGGTGGGAATTTTCTCACAGAGTAACAAAGAAGGTTGCACCAATGCGTGTTGTGGCATTGGTGCAACTTTCTTTATTACTCGGTGATAAAATTAGTATAAAAAGGGAGAAAATCATGCAGACACTCGGGCACTTCATTGATGGTCGCATCGTTAAAGGATCCGATCAAAAAACAAGTTTAATCTATGATCCTGCGCACGGAAGAGCCATTCGTCAAGTTGCACTGGCACAAGCGGATGATCTCGATCAAGCCATTAACAGCGCAAAAAAAGCTTTCCCACTATGGTCTGCACAACCGCCTGCAAAACGCGCACGCGTTTTTTTTAATTTCAAAACACTGATCGAAAAAGATCGCGATCATCTTGCTGCATTAGTTAGTGAAGAACATGGAAAAACCTTGGATGATGCACGAGGGTCGATACAGCGCGGTCTTGAGCTGGTTGAATATGTGTGCGGGATCCCCGGATTACTCAAGGGTGATTATTCTGAAAATGTCGGTACGCAAGTTGATAGTTATTCATTGCGTCAGCCATTGGGCATTTGTGCAGGTATTGCGCCATTTAATTTTCCTGCGATGATTCCCCTGTGGATGTTTCCCATGGCCACTGCCTGCGGCAATACCTTTATTTTAAAACCTTCGGAAAAAGTACCTTCATGTGCGATGCGATTAGCTGAATTATTTTTTGAAGCAGGCGCGCCCGCGGGCGTATTGAATGTACTCAATGGCGATCGTGAAACGGTGGATCGTTTATTAACCCATGAAGCCATCGCATCCATTTCATTTGTGGGATCATCAACGGTTGCAGAGCATGTATATAAGACCGGTACACAACATGGTAAACGTGTACAAGCATTCGGTAGCGCAAAAAATCATGCTGTTGTTATGCCTGATGCCGATCTTGAACAAACCGCAGAAGCGTTGATCGGCGCGGCCTATGGTTCAAGTGGGCAGCGTTGTATGGCGATCAGCGTAGCCGTGGTTGTAGGTGAACAGCGCGCCGATGAATTAGTAGCTTATTTAAAGCCTCATATTGAAGAATTAAAAATTGGTTCAGGTGCAGATCAAAATACGCAAATTGGTCCCGTGATCAGCCAAGAATCGCGCGAGCGGATCGAACGTTATTTAGAAATTGCAAAGGAAGAGGGTGCCACGATTGCGGTAGGTGGTCGTTATGTTGGCCCGCTAGAAGGATTTTTTGTTAAACCTGCTTTATTTGATCACGTTAAACCGTCGATGCGCATTTATCGTGAAGAAATTTTTGGGCCGACATTGTGTATCGTACGTGTAGCTGATTATGAACAAGCATTGGCCTTAGTGAATGCGAATGAATATGGTAATGGTGTTGCGATTTTTACGCAGCATGGGGGAATTGCTCGTGATTTTGCAGCGCGTGTGCAAGTAGGGATGGTGGGCATCAATGTGCCGATCCCCGTGCCTGTGGCTTACCATAGTTTTGGTGGATGGAAGCGTTCAGTGTTTGGCGACACGCGCATGCATGCCGAAACGGGTATTGATTTTTATACGAAGACAAAAACAATTACATCACGTTGGCCAACTACAAAAACTCTGCGTGAATTTTCGATTCCGACGTTAGTGTAAGATAATATGACAGAGACAATCAAAAAAAGATGTAGGTTGGGTTAGTGCAGCCGACAGGCTGAGCGTAACCCAACACTTCTGTTTTTGTCATCCCGGGATTTAGTGGTTCTAACGCGCGAGTACGCGCGAAGAACCACTAAATCCCGGGATGACGACCTGCTGGATTTCACTTTTTTGGGAATTTAGATTCCTCTATATATTTCCTAAGCCAATCTTTAGCCGTTTGATCATACAAAGTGCCATTTAAAATGGAATTAAATATTTCATCCTTGGGTGCTTGCTCATCGCCATACATATCAGTAAACAATTCTTCCCATTGTTTTGATCCCGTTTGATAAGGTTGCGTTTTTACTTGATTGAGTACTTTACAAACACGATCTTTATAATAAGCCGCTGTTGCTTGATCAAGCCAGGCAATCGCTTCAGGTGATAAATTATGCTCCTCTCCCAAATGACCACCTTTATATCCTTTTTCCCAAATAGTGGTTCTTAAGGCGATATATTCATTGCCATATAAACCATTGACTAAATCCATGCAACGTTTTCCCAATGCAATACCTACATCACTTGTAGGGTCTTTTGTTAGATTGGCGTTCACTTCTTTAACGACATCATCCCAGCTTTGTTCAAAAGCTTTCTGTTCATCAGCGGTAAATTTAGTCTTTAAATCTTGCTCGAAACGAGCATATTGTTTCAGCTCGTCCTGGCTTAATACTTTGCCTGCCCACGTTTTTTCAAGTTGCTGTGTCATACGATAAACCTCAATTAATTTAATAATAGTTTCCCAAGGAATAGATTTATCGCGACTACAATCAGAAACAATGTGTTTTAAAGTCTGACTTGCTTCAAATAAGTTTTTTGCCTTCTCTTCTAAAAATTGTGATTGAGCCGAGAAATGATCAATCATGTTAACATCTTGACTGAGTAAGGCTTTTATTTGAGACAATTCAAACCCAAAAAACTTTAAAGCAATGATCTGCTGGAGTTTCAATAAATCTTTCTCAGAGTATAAACGATACCCATTGGCGAGCCGGACAGAAGGTTTAAGCAAACCAATCCGATCATAATGGTGCAGTGTCTGCACCGTCACCTGGGTCAATTTGCTCAATTCTTTTACATACCATTGGGTCATCATTTTTCCTCTTCTTTGGCTAAGATAAGGGATATAGTAACAATAGGATCAAGAGGTTTTTTAGAGATAGTATAAAATTTGTCTGATGAATTAGCTAGCTAGGAAGCTTATGCCAATTTTGCTACAAAGTTGAGGCTAACCATCATGGAGTATAAAAATGGCTCTTTTGAAAAACGAGTGGGTAAAGGGGTTTTCAGCGGTTAAGAATTAAGGGAGAATCTGTGGTTTTAATGGCCGCAGAGGTGAGCGATGGAGATGGGAGAGATATTTGGTAAAGCCCTGG
>JAKBBU010000017.1 GCA_021808365.1 Pseudomonadota bacterium | reverse complement strand
GCGAAAAGCACGAGGATATAAATTTAAACACTTCAGAACCATTGTATATTTGATCACGGGTGGGCTCGATTTTAGCAAGCTTAATCCAGCCTGTTTACCCACTTGAAATTTACAAGAACCCTTTTTTTAATGACTGGATTCCCGCCTCCGCGAGAATGACGGTACTGTAGTAACTGGAATGATCACAAAAAATGATTAATTCTTGACCCAATTGCCTTGAATCCCTCTTACGCTATACTTGCTCGATGGATATTTTATTAATCATGCTAGTTTTTATCTTTTTTGGATGTTGCTGGGGCCTCATCCATTTTTTTGATTCCTTGTCAGGGAGCGAAAAGTGATGCTCTATCTCATTTGTGGATTGATCACAGCAGGATTATTTGGTTATTTGCTTGTTGTTTTATTTCACCCTGAATGGTTTTAGTTTCTACCTCTTCAAGTGTCTGGTTTTTGGGTTTTAATTTGACAAACCATCAGCGACATGGATGTCGGCGTTGAGCCTACATGGACGTATTTACGGCGTGTTTGGAAAATTAAAACCCAAAAACCAGAAACTTGAATATAAATAAACCACGGACGTTTTCCAATGACTGAAATGGGTATCTTTCAAATCACATTCTACCTACTCATTCTCCTCGCACTTGTTGTGCCCTTGGGTGGATACATGGCAAGGGTTTATGAAGGTAAACCTTGTGGACTTGATCGATGCTTTGGACCTCTTGAGCGATTGATCTATCGGCTCTGCAGTATAAAACCTGAACAAGAAATGAACTGGAAAGGTTATTTGCTGGCGATGCTCATATTCAATATATTAGGCCTACTCGCTGTTTATGCCATTCAACGATTACAATTATTTTTACCTCTCAATCCACAACACTTTACCAATGTATCACCTGATTTAGCGTTTAACACTGCAACTAGCTTTGCTTCAAATACAAACTGGCAAGCCTATGCAGGTGAAAGTACCTTGAGTTATTTCACCCAAATGAGTGTATTAACCGTACAAAATTTTCTTTCTGCCGCAACGGGAATGTCTTTATTGATTGCTCTGACTCGAGGATTCATCCGACGTGAAGCAAAAACACTGGGGAATTTTTGGGTAGACCTCGTCAGGACGGTGCTTTATATTCTATTGCCCCTCTCCTTCCTCCTCGCCCTCATTTTAACCTCTCAAGGGGTCATTCAAAATTTTAAACCCTATCAAAAAATTACACTTATACAACCGATCACCTATCAGCAAACCCTCGTAGATTCAAGTGGCCATTCCAAAACTGAAACAAGAACAATCACTGAACAAATCATTCCCATGGGCCCTGTCGCTTCACAAATTGCCATTAAACAATTAGGCACTAATGGCGGTGGATTTTTCAATGCTAATTCTGCACACCCGTTTGAAAATCCCACGTCCTTATCGAATTTTCTAGAACTCATCGCCATTTTGCTCATTCCTGCGAGCTTCTGTTATACATTTGGGAAAATGGTTAAAGATAAACGACAAGGCTGGGCGATTTTATTCGCCATGCTGATCCTATTTATTCCCCTAGCTAGTGCAGCCATTATGGCTGAACAACAAGGCAATCCTGCATTCACACAGATGGGGGTCGACCCAACGCCCCAACCTCACCTATATCCTGCTGGTAATATGGAAGGTAAAGAAAGCCGCTTTGGTATTGTTAATTCTGCCCTCTGGGCAACAGCAACAACAGCAGCATCAAATGGCTCTGTGAATTCCATGCATGATTCTTACACGCCATTAGGCGGATTAGTCCCTCTGTTCATGATGCATTTAGGCGAAGTTGTCTTTGGCGGCGTGGGATCAGGCTTGTATGGCATGCTGATGCTCGTAATCATCACAGTCTTTATTGCGGGGCTCATGGTGGGAAGAACGCCTGAATATTTAGGTAAAAAGATTGAACCGTTTGAAATGAAAATGGCTTCGATTGCCGTATTAGTGATGCCCTTGCTTGTCTTGATTTTTACATCCATTGCTGTTGTCATCCCCATGGGATTAGGATCGATTGCAAATCCAGGGGCACATGGATTTACTGAAATACTTTACGCCTTTTCTTCTTTTGGCAACAATAATGGCAGTGCATTCGCAGGGCTTAATGCCGACACCCCTTTTTATAATATCCTCGGTGGCCTCGCAATGTTGGTTGGACGTTATTGGATTGCGATCCCGACTCTAGCTCTTGCGGGTTCGCTTGTACGAAAAAAGATCATTCCGCCAAGTCCAGGGATACTTGGAACACATCAACCGCTTTTTATCGCTCTTCTAATCGGCGTAACCCTTATTTTAGGCGCATTATCGTTCCTTCCTGCGCTCGCGCTAGGGCCCATCGTTGAGCACCTTTTGTTGTGGAAACAATATGGGCACTAATACGCAAAAACATTCTGCTTGGAACTTAAACATTATAAAACATGCCATCTGGGATTCTTTTTTAAAATTAACACCTCGCCAGCAAGTGCGTAATCCTGTCATGTTCAGCGTATATATTGGATCGATCTTGACATCTTGTCTTTTTTTTCAAGCCCTCTTGGGGAAAGGAGAAGCACCTGCCAGTTTTATTTTAGCGATCACCATATGGCTCTGGTTCACCCTGCTCTTTGCTAATTTTGCTGAAGCGATGGCAGAAGGACGCGGAAAAGCCCAAGCTCAAGCTCTACGTCAATCGCGTCGCGATATTCAAGCTAAAAAATTGGCAGAACCCTCTCGAGATGCAAAATTCGCATTGCTTCCTTCTGCAAACTTATGTACCGATGACATCGTTCTTGTTGAAGCTGGCGATTTTATCCCCAGCGATGGTGAAGTGATCGAGGGCATTGCCTCAGTTGATGAAAGTGCGATCACAGGAGAAAGTGCGCCTGTTATTCGAGAAAGCGGCGGTGATCGAAGTAGTGTCACTGGTGGAACACAAGTTCTTTCAGATTGGTTAATCGTACGGATCACGAGTAATCCTGGTGAAACTTTTTTAGATCATATGATTGCCTTGGTTGAAGGTGCAAAACGACAAAAAACACCCAATGAGCTCGCATTAACGATCTTGTTAGCAGCGCTGACACTGGTTTTTTTATTGGTCTGCTCAACATTACTTCCCTTTTCCATTTATAGTGCACATGCCACAGGCATAGGCAGCGTAGTCAGCATTACCGTGTTGGTCGCTTTATTTGTTTGTTTGGCGCCGACAACCATTGGAGGATTACTTTCCGCGATTGGCATTGCTGGAATGGATCGCATGATTCAGGCCAATGTTATTGCCTTATCAGGGCGTGCTGTTGAAGCGGCGGGTGATATTGATACCTTGTTACTCGATAAAACAGGAACAATTACACTAGGCAATCGACAAGCAACAGAATTTATTCCCGTCAATGGTACAAGTCTTGAATTATTAGCAGATGCCGCACAATTAGCATCACTCGCCGATGAGACTCCTGAAGGACGCAGCATTGTTATTTTAGCAAAAGAAAAATATGGTCTGCGCGGACGAGACATTGCAGAGTTGGGTGCAACTTTTATTCCCTTTACAGCTTATACTCGCATGAGTGGAATTAATTTATCAGGCCGACAAATACGCAAAGGTGCCTCGGAAGCAATGGAAACCTATGTCAAAGAAATGGGCGGTAGTTTTCCGGCCGATGTCGTAAAAAATGTTGAATCCATTTCCCGCAAAGGAGGAACAGCATTAGTTGTTGCAGAAGGCGCAAATGTTCTTGGCATTATTTATCTTAAAGATATTATAAAAGGAGGTATTCACGAACGTTTTGCACAGCTGCGGCAAATGGGTATTAAAACCATTATGATCACTGGTGATAATCCCTTAACTGCTGCAGCGATTGCGGCAGAAGCAGGCGTTGATGATTTTCTTGCAAATGCAACACCCGAAGACAAGCTCGCCTTGATTAAACGTTTACAAGCAGCAGGGCATTTAATTGCAATGACGGGCGATGGCACGAATGATGCACCTGCTCTTGCCCAGGCAGATGTTGCAGTTGCCATGAATACAGGTACACAAGCGGCCAAGGAAGCGGGCAATTTAGTTGATTTGGATTCTAATCCTACAAAACTAATCGAAGTCGTTGAGATTGGAAAACAATTATTAATGACGCGCGGCGCTTTAACCACATTCAGTATTGCAAATGATGTTGCAAAATATTTTGCAATTTTGCCAGCAGCCTTTGCAGGGACTTACCCCGTACTCAATACATTAAATGTCATGCATCTTGCCACACCACAAAGTGCGATTTTGTCAGCTGTTATTTTTAATGCTTTAATTATTATTTTTCTTGTCCCACTCGCTTTAAAGGGCGTGGCTTATCGTCGTGTTTCTGCCATTCATCTGCTGCGCAGGAATGTTTTTATTTATGGATTGGGTGGTTTGATTGTACCCTTTATCGGTATTAAATTGATTGATTTACTTTTATTGGCCATGGGGTTAACTTAGAACATGATCGTTAAAGAAACGTTAAAATTACTAAAAACCGCCTTGATGTTGCTCTTATTATTGAGCTTGATCACAGGATTCATTTATCCTTCCATGATCACAGGTTTGGCACAACTTTTATTTCCTTGGCAAGCCAATGGCAGCCTGATCAAGCAACACGATAAAGCTATTGGTTCTTCTTTAATAGGTCAATCTTTTAATTCACCCCAGTATTTTTGGGGACGCCCTTCTGCCACAACACCTTATGCTTATAATGCAGGAAGCTCTTCAGGTTCAAATCTGGGGCCCTCTAATCCAGATTTCTTAGCCACCATAAAAAATCGTGTTGAACATCTCCAAAAATCCGATCCTAGGCATCAACGCTTAATTCCCGTAGATTTAGTCACTGCTTCAGGCAGTGGCTTGGATCCCGACATCAGTCCCCTCGCTGCACTTTATCAAGTTCCTCGAATTGCAAAAGCACGCGGTTTATCTGAAAGTGAAGTAGATAAATTAATACAGCATTTAATAAATAACCGCACTCTTGGCATCTTAGGTGAACCTTATGTAAATGTTCTCGAATTAAATTTAGCTTTAGATGATTTACAACATAGGCAAGGATCTTATGACAACTCAACAACGCCCTAACCCTGAAAAATTTTTAAAACGTGCTCAAGAAGAAGAACGTCAGGAGAAAAGTGGGAAACTTAAAATTTATTTTGGGGCTGCGCCAGGGGTTGGTAAAACTTACACCATGCTACAAGATGCACTCATTAAACGTACCCAAGGTCTTGATGTCGTTATCGGCATCGTAGAATCGCATGGTCGCGCACAAATTGAAACCTTGCTCAAAAATTTTGAAATATTACCTCTGCAAATAGTGGACTACAGAAATAAACCATTACAGGAGCTTGATCTCGATAGCGCATTAAAACGTAATCCAGGACTGATCTTAATCGATGAAATGGCACATACGAATGCACCGGGGTTACGCCATGAAAAACGTTGGCAAGATATCAAAGAATTGCTTCTGCGAGGCATTAATGTCTATACCACGCTCAATGTCCAACACATTGAAAGTCTGAATGATGCCGTTTCACAAATTATTGGAACTCGCATTAAAGAAACAATACCTGATTCAGCCTTAGAATTGGCCGATATCATCGAACTTGTAGACTTGTCTCCCGAAGATCTTTTAAAACGCCTAGAAGAAGGTAAAATTTATTTTTCTGCACAAGCGCAGATTGCTGCAGAACATTTTTTTCGCAAAGGCAATCTCATTGCATTGCGAGAATTAGCATTACGCATCACTGCAGAATATGTTGAAGCTCAAGTGATTTTATATCGACAGCTTGAAAATATCAAACATATTTGGCCGACAAAAGATAAGATATTGGTCTGTGTTGGGCCTGGCGCTGAATCAATTAACCTCATTCGTGTAGCCAAGCGTATGGCCACTAGTTTACATGCAGAATGGGTTGCTGTGTATGTTGATACTCAGCGACTTCGATCACCCGAAGAACAACGCAATAATGCCATACAAAATTTGCGTTTTGCTGAACGACTTGGTGCCGAAACAAGATTGATCACTGGCTTTGACATCACTAAAGAAATCATGAATTTTGCTCGCGAACAAAATGTTACGCAGATTATGGTCTGGAAACATATTCACTCACGTTGGAAAGATTTTTTATTGAAAAGTCTGGCCGACACACTAGTCTATCATAGTGGTGAAATTGATGTACATATTGTAACACCTAGCTTAACTGATAAAATAAGCAAAGGTTCTTCGATAAAATCATTCTGCTTTAAGCGACCTTCATTCTGGAAAAGCTACATCATTTCAGTGGGTGTGGTAGCTTTAGCTACGTTTATTGATTTTTTACTTTATTCCAAATTAAGCTCCAGCAATCTAATTATGATTTATTTATTAGGGGTCACGATTGTTGCACGGTTTGGCCGAATCGGTGCTTCGCTACTCGCTTCAATTCTGAGTGTTTTAGCGTACGATTTTTTCTTCGTTTCTCCAATCTACAGTTTTATCGTAGCAGATATTCAATCTCTTTTTACATTGGTTGTCATGCTTTTTGTTTCATTGATTATTAGCCATTTAACAATTCTTACGCGTCGTCAAACCAAAAGCGCTCGGTTGAGCGAAAAATATAGTGCCGCCATGCATACACTCAGCCACCGATTAGTCGGTATTCGTGGCGTAAATAAACTATTGCAAATCGCCGTGCGCTATGTAGGTGAAACTTTTAATAGCCAAGTTGTCATATTACTGCCAGAAAATGAACAGGTCACCATTCGTGCACACTACAAAACAGGTTCGACCTTAAGTCCTAAAGAGCAAGGCGTTGCTCAATGGGTTTATGACATGGGTCAAATGGCAGGTTCGGGAACGGATACACTGTCTTTTTCTGAAGCGCTCTATCTACCCCTCCTTGCCACTCAAGGCAATGTAGGTGTATTGAGGATAATCCCTGTTCAGCCTCATTATTTATTTACTCCAGAACAAATGCATCTCTTGGAATCTTGTGCGAATCAAATTGCTATTGCATTGGAAGTGGAGTTGAATAATTAATAATCGATTTGATTCTTTTTTAGAGACCTGCTAGCCTCAAGTCTGTCATCATAAAAAAGGTTGAATGAATGAATAAAAAAGCCAACCCTTTAAACAGAACAAATTCTGAGCAATCACTCTACAAAAAATGCTATCCCTGGATTGTGATTTCACTCTGTGCTTCATTTCTCTTCTATAAATACATCCTCCAAGTTTTTCCAAGCGTTATGACAACCCAGCTCATGCAAGTGCTTCATGTCGACGGCGCTGGATTAGGCGTTTTAACTGCCTCTTATTTTTATACCTATCTGATTGCACAACTTTTCATCGCACCACTCATGGATCGTTACAGTCCACGGCTTTTAAGTACCTTGGCGCTTGGCATCAGTGCACTCGGGGCTTTTTGTTTTGCAATGTCTCACGGCTTATTCAGTGCCGCATTTGCACGTGGTTTAATTGGTGTGGGTGCGGCATTTGCGACGGTTAGCTATATGAAGCTTGCAGTCATCTGGTTTAAACCTCGTCAATTTGCTTTTGTGGGTGGTTTACTCGCCACCGCAGCGATGATGGGTTCGATCGTCGGGCAAACCCCTCTGGCATTCTTGGTTGAACACCAAGGTTGGCAGATGAGTTTGATTGATTGTGCTGTTTTAGGTGTTGTACTGATGGTAGCGTTCTATGTGATTGTCCGCGATAAAAATCCAGATCAACCTGAAGCAACTCATAACGATCAAGGCGGGCATGCAAAATGGAAAGAGCTCGTTGATGTACTCAAACACAAACATAATTGGTATTTAATGCTTTACAGTGGCCTCGCTTTTTGTCCCTTGTCTATTTTTGGTGGACTGTGGGGAAACCCCTTCTTAGAAGAAGCTTATCATTTAAATATTTTACAAGCCGCTTCACTCACCTCTTGTCTTTTTTTAGGTCTTGCACTGGGTGCACCAATTCTCGGTTTGATCTCAGATCGGCTCGGTAAACGTTATGAAATCATGGTGTTTGGTCTGCTTCTTTCTGTGGTTTGCTTGATCACTGTGCTCTATGCACCTACCCTTCCCTATGGCGTATTAGGGCTTGCTTTGTTTTTACTGGGTTTTGGAACAGGCGCGTTCATGCTCTGCTTTGCTGTGGGCCGTGAATTAAATTCAGCCTGGGTGGCCGCCACTGTTGTCGCTGTGATCAATAGCGGTGATGCTATTTTTGGATCCTTCACTGAGCCTTTAATTGGTAAAATCCTCGATCTCGGATGGACAGGCCAAATCGTCAAAGGCGTGCATTACTTTAATTTGCACTCTTACCATCTTGCGCTCGCTATTTTACCGCTCTATCTCTTGCTCGCTTTTTTCTTTTTAAGTCGTTTGAAGAAACCTTGTATGGCAAAGCAACAGGATGAAATTTCACACTAAGGATGACTGTGAATGCGTTACTTTATTTGTTTTATTTTCTTATTGTTTATTCAAGTTGCGCGAGCTGATCCAAATCCAGCCTCTGCGCAAATCATGCCGCGGACCATCTTGATGCTGACTAATCAGGATGTCGACCAATCTGATGCCTTTCTCTATGGAACTTTTCCATTAAATTATCTAGGATATAAAGCTGAATATGCTGATCTTCGGCAACCTCTCCCGGAGACTTTACAACACGATCGCTACGCAGGCATCGTCGTTTGGAGCACATCTCAGGATATCCCTTCGCAAGCTTTACATGATTGGGCTATCAAGCAAATTCAAGCAGGTTTTCCCATTGTTTTTTTGAGCTCTTTTGATTTCACACTCACTGATAATAATCTTGCGCCTTTTGGACTTAACGTTGTCCATCAAGAACAAACACTCTCACGAACCCATGTTGCCATTCAATCCCCCTTGATGGGTTATGAAATTCAACCTTTTCCGGCACAACTTGAAAATACTTTATTTCATTTAAAAAATCAGCAACCCTTATTGCGTATTGCCGATCAACAAAATAACTACACGGATATGGCAGCGATCACGTCGTGGGGCGGTTATGCCCTCGATCCTTACCTGATTCAAACACTGCCGAACGAAGAAAATCGCTGGATCATCAACCCCATTGAATTTTATCGACAAGCTCTGCGTTTACCTGATATGCCTGTTCCAGATGTTAGCACCGAAAATGGTCGGCGGTTAATGATGGTTCACGTTGATGGTGATGCCTTTATCAGCCGAACAGAATTTGATCCAAAACATCTCGCAGGTGAAACGATGTATACTGAAATCTTCGAGCGTTTTCAAATTCCAACGACGGTCTCTATCATCATCGGTGAAATTGCACCCTTTGGCGTTGCACCTCAATTATCAACACAAGCCATGAAAGCAGCCCGAGCTATTTTTAAATTACCTTGGGTTGAAATTGCTAGCCACACTTATTCTCATCCTTTTCACTGGAAAGCAGAGGAAAATAATAAAAAAGGTAAAAGTACGGAAGGGGATGCATTAAATCTTCCCCATTACAAATTTAATCTTGATACCGAGATCACGGGTTCCATTGATTTTATCAATCGCTATCTCGCGCCCCCTGGAAAATTTTGTAAAGTACTGCTGTGGTCTGGAGACACTTCGCCTTCAATGGAAGCCGTAAAGCTTACCTATGAAGATCATGTCGCCAATATGAACGGTGGTGATACCACGATAACGGATGAAAATAATTCATTGAGCGACGTTGCACCACTCTACCTTGCTCTAGGTCCTTATTTACAAGTTTACGCTCCCAATGAAAATGAAGAAATTTATACCAATGATTGGCAGGGTCCTTTTTATGGATTTATTACTGTCATTCAAACGTTTCAACTCACCAATACACCTCTACGTTTGAAACCCATTGATTTGTATTATCACTTTTATTCTGCAACAAAAAAAGCCTCGCTTGAAGCATTAAAAACGATCTACGCCTGGACCTTAACCCAGCCGATCATGAACATTTATGTGTCTGATTATTTCAAAAAAGTATTGGATTTTAATGATCTCACCCTCGCAAAAATACAAGATGGCTTTATCGTTTATAACCATGGTGATCTACGCGAATTGCGTGCACTGCGCCATCTGGGCAAGCCTGATCTACTCAATAGTGAAAATTTAGTTGGTTATAGTGTGTATGGAAATGATTATTACCTGCATCTTGGCCCTGCAACAACATCCATTTTACGTTTTTTACCGAGTGAGAATTTAAAAACAGGCTCATCGGATGGTGATTTGCAAAGCGCTGTCCAATGGTTGATGAATTTGCCCTACCTAGGCCAACTCGTTCGCCTGAGTGTGATCTTGCCCAAAGAATCGGGCCCGCCCTACTTGGTTGATGCCAATGGTCGTGTGACTGCTTTTAGTCGTGATCAACATTCGATGACTCTTGATCTTGAAGGATATCTTCCCTTGATATTTACCCTCGGAAATATGACAGATTGTTCAATATCATCCAACGGACAAGTTCTGCTTCAAGGTCACTTTTTAGAAAACAACCAAGAGCAATTTACACTCAATGATCGAAGTGCTGATTTGCGCATTGTTTGCCAATAGTGTGTTATAATTTTTAGGTTTCTAGATTGGAGAAATTCATGTTGGTTCAATTCTTATGGCGTTACGGGCTTATCTTTATTGCTTTATTTTCTTTTAACATTGTCCTAGCAAGCCCCAGCCTATCAGCGACCGGCAGCATCAGTTCTGCTGCTGCAAATAATGGGCAACCCGCTATCTTAGCTGATCAAATTGCCGCACAAAGTGCTGCACAAGCGCTCCCTCCAACACCAGGCCGTGCTACGCTTGCACCTTCCGGCCCCATCATGATTCCCGCAGCTCCAACCGTCAGTGCTGCTGCCTATATTTTGATCGATGCTACGACAGGTAATGTCATCGCTTCAAATAACGCTGATCAGCGCCGCGCGCCTGCAAGTCTAACAAAACTCATGACGATGTATGTCATTTCTCAAGCCTTGGCTTCAGGTCAAATTCATTTAACGGATCAAGTACCCATCAGCAAAAAAGCCTGGAAAACAGGCGGATCGAAAATGTTTATTCAAGAAGGCCATACCGTCTCTGTTGATGACCTGATTCACGGGATTATCATTGATTCTGGTAATGATGCCTGTGTTGCGATGGCAGAATATGTCGCCGGTAGCGAATCAGCATTTGTTGACTTGATGAATCAACAAGCCGCACGCTTAGGGATGACGAACACACATTTTAATGACGTCAACGGTCTGCCGAGCCCCAATCATTACACAACTGCTCATGATCTTTCCATTCTTGCACGTGCCATCGTTGAAGATTACCCTGAAGATTATAAGTGGTATAGTCAAAAATCGTTTACCTATAATAAGATCACGCAACCCAATCGTAATAAATTGCTCTTTCGTGATCCCAGTGTGGATGGCATGAAAACCGGTTTTACAGATGATGCAGGTTATTGTTTTGTCGCTTCTGCAAAGAAAAATGATACGCGCTTGATCACGGTTGTCCTAGGTGCACCGAGCGTTCCTGCCCGTTTTGAAGATGCCGAAAGCCTATTAAACTATGGGTTTCGCTTTTTCTCTACACATAAACTCTACACAGCTCAACAAAAATTAACGACAATTCCCATCTACAAAGGAAAAACGAATCAAGTTGATGTCGGTGTTGCGCAAGATGTGTGGATAACAATCCCTCGAGGTGAATATAAAAACCTAAATGCGGTGATCAACTTAAACCAACCTGTGCTTGCGCCAGTTCAAAAAAATCAAGTGTTGGGATCTTTGCAAGTTCAATTAAATGGCAAAACATTGTTCACTTATCCCTTGATTGCTCTTCAAGCTGATCCAAAGGGTAGTGGTTGGTCGAATATGGTTGATAGTTTGAAATTGCATTTTGCGAAGAAAGATTCTTCGAAGTAATTAGTACTTTTGTCCGGCGAAGACTGAAATCCAGCACCTTTGTCATCCCGGAATTTAGTGGCTCTTAGCACGTACTCGTGCTTTAGAGCCACTTAATATCCGGGATCCAGGAAATAAAAAAGGATTTTTTCATTAAATAACGAATTTATCATATGCCAACAGTTTATTTAAACGGCCAATACCTACCCATCGACGAAGCCATGATCTCCGTGTGTGATCGTGGCTTCCTGCTTGCCGATGGTGTCTACGAAGTCATTCCAGTCTTAAATGGCCGTTTATTTCGATTAGAAGAACATCTTGAACGTTTAGAGCACAGTCTATCAGCAATCCAGTTAGATTTTGATTGTTCAACATTGCCTGATCTCATGACTGAACTCATTGGTCGTAATGGTTCGGGCAATCAAAGTCTATATCTGCAAATCACTCGAGGTTGCGATCCCAATCCTGTTCGTCGGCATGTTTTTCCTACTTCAATAAAACCCACTTTATATATCAGCTCCGATATTTTAGTACCTAATTCAAAAGAAAAATTAGCACAAGGTGCAACAGCGATCACCCTACCCGATCTACGTTGGCACCAATGCCAAATCAAAACTATTGGCTTATTAGCGAATGTGCTTGCGGCACAAGAAGCCAAAAATCGCGGAGCAATCGATGCTATTCTGATCCGAGAAGGTCATGCGCTTGAAGGCGCATCGAGTAATTTATTTATTATTAAAGATAATATATTGTTCACTTCGCCCTTGAATGAAACTATTTTAGGCGGCGTGACACGCAGTGTAGTGCTAGAATTAGCCAAGATGCATCACATTCCTTTTGAAGAGCGTGATCTGGCAGAATCTGAACTCTATTCGGCTGATGAAATCTGGCTGACGAGTTCAACCAAGGATATTGTTCCAATTTTAATGTTAAATGAAGCTCCCATTGGAACCGGTGAACCAGGTCCATTATGGCATCGCATGATTGATGCTTACTTTAATTATCGTGAAAAACTGAGCCAATATGAATGACGAAGAAACATTTTTTACTTTTCCCTGTGAATATCCGATCAAAGTCATCGGCTATACGGCTGATGATTTTGAAATATTAGTGTTAAGTATTGTCAAAGCACATGTAAAAGAATTAACAGAACATTGTTTCAGCTCGCGTTTAAGCAAGGATGGAAAATACACGTCTATCACAATCACCTTTACAGCTGAAAGTAAAGCGCAATTGGATGCGCTTTATCGAGATCTTACTAGACATGAGCAAGTGTTAACAGTTTTATGAATCATGATATTCCTTCTCCTTTATTCGACACGCTCGACCATTTAGAAAAACAAGGGCGAAATCATTTAACGCCCCCGCAAGCACAAGATTATCATCATGGCGCCATGTTTCTGTATAGTTACCGTGGTAGCACGATGACCTTCAATGCTTATCGCCGCGAAGTAGAACGTTTATTGCATTGGAGTTGGCAAATTCAGCAAAAATCGATCAACCAATTGTCGCGCGCAGATTTTGAGTCCTACCTTGAGTTTTGCCAATCGCCACCAAAAGCTTGGATCGGTTTAAAACATGTAGAACGATTTACCACAAAAGAAGGCCTTCGCGTGCCGAACCCCGAATGGCGCCCCTATGTGGCGACATTAAGTAAAAAATCCATTCGTGATGGCAATTTGCCTGATGCACGTTTGTATTCACCTTCTCGCAGTGCCTTGCAAGCTATTTTTTCCATTCTAAGCAGTTTTTATAATTATTTAGAGCAAGAAAATTATGTCACAGTTAATCCTGTCGCTCAAATTCGGCAAAAAAGTAAATTCATTCGAAAACAATCTCATAAGACGCCTGTGCGGCGTTTGTCAGAATTACAATGGGCCTATGTGATCGAAATGGCTGAGAAAATGGCGAATGAAGATCCGCAACGTCATGAGCGTACTTTGTTTATCATGAATGCTTTGTTTGGGCTCTACCTTCGAATTTCTGAGTTGGCTGCAAGCCCACGTTGGACACCTGAAATGGGGCATTTTTTTCGGGATGGCGATGGACATTGGTGGTTTAAAACGGTAGGAAAAGGAAATAAGGAGCGAGATATTTCCGTCAGTGATGCAATGTTGGATGCCTTGAAACGTTATCGTCGCAGTCTAGGTTTAAGCAGTTTGCCAAGTCTGGGTGAGTCGACGCCCTTGGTCTCTAAGTTGGTTGGAACAGGCCCAATTGGAGATACACGGCAGATCAGGAATATTGTTCAAGCGTGTTTTGATCGGGCAATTTCGAATTTGCAGGCTGATGGGTTTGTGGAAGATGCTGAGGCATTAATGGCTGCAACGGTGCATTGGTTGCGGCATACGGGTATTTCGGAGGATGTAAAAACGCGGCCGCGTGAGCATGTGCGTGATGATGCTGGGCATAGTTCGAGTGCAATCACGGATCGTTACATTGATATTGAGTTACGCGCTCGGCATGCCTCAGGGCGACATAAGAAGATTAAGGTGGATTGATGTATAGGAGGCTGAATTTTCTGAGTGATTTGATTTTAATTTTCCAAACACGCCGTAAATACATCCATGTAGGCTCTTCGACAGCTTCCCTGCTGTCGAAGGTTTGTCAAATTAAAATCAAATCACTCAGAAAATTCAGCACTTTTATTGAGCTGGGAGAAAGCTGGAGCGGGTGATGGGAATCGAACCCACGCTATCAGCTTGGGAAGCTGAAGTTCTACCATTGAACTACACCCGCGAAGAGTGCATTCTACTACAATCGATGGCAGGGGCAAGCCCCTAGTTGAGTGCAACTAAAAATAGTTGCATTTTTATGTTTTATCTTTTATAATTAAACCTGGTATGGGATTACCGATGGGTCAAATTGATAAGCTGAAAGCTAGGTTCTTATCAAAACCGAGCGATTTTACCTGGGATGAGTTACTAAAAATGCTAAGTTCACTAGGTTATAAAGAAACACAGGCAGGCAAAACGAGCGGCTCGCGGGTGAAATTTTTACATACTCAATTTGCACCCATTAGCTTACACAAACCTCATCCAAGTTCTATACTAAAAGGTTATCAACTAAAACAAATTCTAGTTGTTTTACAAGATAGGGGACAATTATGAAAGATTTAATACACTATAAAGGATTTTATGGATCTGTACATTATGATCCAGATGAACCTATTTTTTATGGAAAATTAGAGTTTATTAAAGCTTTAGTTTCATATGAAGCACAAGATGCTGTCGGTATAAAAAAAGCATTTGAAGAAGCTGTTGATGATTACTTGATGATGTGTGAGCATGAAAAAATTGAACCAGAACATCCTTTTAAGGGCTCACTAAATGTTAGACTCGGACATGAATTGCATCTTGCTGTAGCACTTGCTGCAAAAAGAGAAAATTTAAGTATTAATAGTTATATTTGTCATATATTGAAAAATGTAAAAAATCGCGATCATTCTATATCAGATTATTGATTTTAAAAGTTTATTAAAGAGGTTCCTATGGCAGGCTTAGTACAAGCAGTACGCGGTTTTAATGATGTATTACCTCAAGAAGCGCCTTACTGGGCATTGTTGGAAAAAACATTTCAAGAATTAGTTTCGTTGTATGGTTACCAACAAATTCGTCTTCCAATCCTCGAAAAAACAGCCCTATTTAAACGATCTATCGGCGAAGTCACCGACATCATTGAAAAAGAAATGTACACTTTCGAAGATCGCAATGGTGAATCCTTGAGTTTGCGACCTGAAGGCACTGCGAGCTGTGTACGTGCCGGTATTGAACATGGCTTGCTCTACAATCAAATTCAACGCCTCTGGTATGCAGGCCCCATGTTTCGTCATGAACGTCCTCAAAAAGGCCGATATCGTCAATTTTATCACATGGGTGTTGAAGCGTATGGCATGTCAGGGCCAGGGATCGATGCTGAATTAATCGCGCTCACTGCACGCCTATGGCGCGAGCTTGGAATATTACCCAAACTTCATTTGGAATTAAATTCATTAGGCTCTACAGAAACGCGTATAAATTACCGAAAAGCCCTCGTGGATTATTTAATGCAGCACATTGAAGCGCTCGATGAAGAAAGTCGGCGTCGTTTAATCAATAATCCACTTCGGATCCTCGACAGTAAAAATCCAGATTTAGCTGAGGTCTTAAATCAAGCTCCTCGATTAATCGATCATCTCGATCCTGAATCAAAAATACATTTCGAAACACTCTGTGATCAACTCAATCAAATGGGTATTGTTTATCAGCTCAATCCGCGCTTGGTCCGCGGCCTAGATTATTATTCTCGCACCGTATTTGAATGGACAACGCCTGAATTAGGTGCACAAGCCACTGTGTGCGCTGGCGGGCGTTATGATAGCCTCGTTGAATTATTAGGCGGACAAGCAATGCCAGCCTTTGGATTTGCACTCGGTGTTGAACGCGTTGTGAGTTTATTGATGCAAGTTAAATCTACCGAAGAAATCACTAAACCTTTACAAGCCTATTTAATTTTAGTGGGTGATCGAGCTCAACGCGTGGGTCCAGCATTTGCTGAAAAATGGCGGGATCAATGTCCTGTTCGTTTGCTTGTTGATGCCCAAGGTGGTAGTTTTAAAACTCAATTTAAACGCGCGGATAAAAGCAATGCCTTTCTCGCGCTCATTTTAAGTGATGATGAGATCGAAAAAGGCTATGTGAGCATTAAATATCTACGTTCAGATCGCCCTCAGGAACAAAAAAGTCATGAGGAGTTGATCAAGATTTTAAGTAACCTTTAGGAATAAGATAATCCAATTTTCTCAGGCGGGCATCGGTAAGCACTGCCCATCTGAGTAGCGCCTGTTTCCTTACTACGACCAGGCCCCCAATGTGTTCCTGTATTTGAAGCATTTGAATTGAGCATTTGAACATAGTTAGCGCCTAGAGCAAGCGCATTATTTTTTAGCTGATTCATGGAGCCTGTGGCTAAATTTTTATTAGAGGTCCATCCGCCTGTAAAGAAATTACCTTGGCTCCCTGTAACTTGCCCAAGGTAATGACAACCCTGCGGTACCGGCGTTGCACTTGAAGCAACAACAACGCCTGTTGCTGCAACTGGGTTTACGCTATCGGCTGAACAACCTGCAAGCAGGCTTAGAGCCAGGATGGAAAGCAAAGCCGTTGTTTTTCTATCAAATTTTTTCATTTTTATTAACCTATTAGGTAAAAATCAGCTTGAGATTTTACTGAGTTCTTAATTTTTGTCAATCTAGTCCAGACGACCCAAAACCACCCTCACCTCGTTGACTCGCAGAAAACTCTGAAACCACTTCAAACGCAGCATGCGCGATGGGCACTAAAATATATTGCGCTAGGCGATCGCCGGGGTTTATCGTAAAATGATCCTGTCCGCGGTTCCAACAAGAAATTAATAATTCACCTTGATAATCCGAATCAATTAAACCCACTAAATTACCGAGTACAATGCCATGACGATGGCCGAGACCTGAGCGCGGTAAAATCATGCCTGCATATCCTCGATCACCAATGTGAATCGCAAGGCCTGTTGGAATTAATTCAGTTTGACCTGGTGTAAGTTGCAAGGGTGCATCTAAACAAGCACGTAAATCTAAACCTGCAGCACCTTCGCTCGCATAATGTGGCATTGGAATTTCGCGGCCTATTTTTGGGCTTAATACTTTAATAGCCAGTTTTAGTTTCATGAGTTTATCCTCTTTGCAATGACTTCAATTAAATCTCGCGCTAATTGTGATTTTGAACGTAGTTCAAAGACACATTGCCCACCCTGCCACATCACCAAAAAAGCATTATGATCACTGCCAAAACCGCGATCGGGACGCCCCACTTCATTGGCTGCAATTAAATCTACTTTTTTTTCCTTTAATTTTTTTGCTGCTTTTTTCGCGAGATCATGCGTCTGTGCTGCAAGCCCAACCGTAAAAGGACGAGGTGTTTGTTGTGCAACATCGGCCAAAATATCTGGATTTGGAATTAATTCTACCGTGATCCCTTCGGGCGATTTAGCGTGTTTTTCAAGTAAAGGTGTTTTACAACGATAATCAGCAACAGCGGCAGCACCGATAAAAATATCACAACCCTTGATCGCGTTCATCACGGCTTCGTGCATTTGCACAGCGGTTTGAATATCGATCCGTTTAACACGATCAGGTGTCCGTAAATGAACTGGCCCTGCAATTAAAGTTACTTTCGCTCCGGCTTCTACTGCCGCTTGTGCCAATGCAAATCCCATTTTGCCCGAACTGTGATTCGTAAAATAACGCACGGGATCCAAGGGTTCTTGTGTAGGACCCGCGGTAATCACAACATGCTTGTCGTTAAGCGCTCGCGTTAAAAAAAGCGTTTCTATTTCTTCAATGATTAAGGCCGGTTCAAGCATACGACCTGGACCCATATCACCACAGGCTTGCAACCCGATTGCAGGGCCAAATATGTGAATACCTCGTGTTTTTAAAAGCGTGTGATGGGATTGAGTCGCAGGATTATCCCACATGTTTTTATTCATGGCGGGAACGATAGCGATGGGCGATGCTGTCGCTAAACAAAGTGTAGTTAATAGATCTTGCGCAAAACCATAACCCAAATGTGCCATAAAATCAGCCGTGGCTGGCGCGACTAAAATTAAATCCGCCCAGCGCGCAAGTTGAATATGCCCCATCGCCGCTTCGGCTGCAGGATCGAGGAGATCATCATGCACAGGATGACCTGACAGCGCTTGGAAGGTCAGCGGCGTCATAAACGCTTTTGCTGAAGCGGTCATGACCACGCGCACTTCTGCGCCGATTTCGCGCAAGCGACGAATTAAGTCTGCACTTTTGTAGGCCGCAATACCACCGGTGATCCCGAGTAAGATGCGTTTGTTAAAAAGCGTGCTCATAGGCTTGTCCTACAGAATGAGATTGAGCGGAATGATAACATTCTTTATGGTATTTCTCACCTTGATCGAGCACAGGAAAGGCTACACCAATACGTGTTGTGGTATTGGTGTAGCCTTTCCTGTGCTCGATCAAGGTGAGAAATACTATAAGACGCTAGAAAGAGGAAAAAATGTCTGTACGTGATTGGCCAAGTGGTGAACAACCCCGAGAAAAGCTGCTGAAAAAAGGCGCAGCTGCCTTGTCTGACGCTGAAATTCTCGCCATTTTTTTACGAACAGGCATGAAAGGAAAATCAGTGCTCGATTTGGCACGTGAACTTTTATCAGAATTTGGTAGCCTTCGGCGCATCCTGAGTGCGCCCAGTGATGAATTTTGTAGTAAACCTGGTTTAGGACTTGTCAAATATGTGCAATTACAAGCAGCCTTGGAATTAGGACGTCGCTATCTTTATGAGGATCTTTTGCAAAATTGTGCGCTGTCTGATCCTGAAGCCACTTACCGCTACCTCATGTTTAGAATGCGCGATGAAGTGCAGGAGATTTTTGTATGTTTATTTCTTGATAGTCAACATCGTGTACTCTGTTGCGAAGAAATGTCACGCGGCACCATTGATCAAGCGAGTGTCTATCCTCGCGAAATCGTCAGGCGCGTATTGCATCATAATGCTGCCTCGGTGATCCTCAGCCATAATCATCCTGGCGGACTTGCGAAACCCAGTTTAGCGGATCGCGAAGTCACTCAGCGAATTCAAGCGGCCCTAGATTTAGTAGGAGCAAAAGTTCTTGACCATATTATTATTGGCGAGAAAGATCGTTTTTCGTTTGCAGAAGCGGGTTTGCTGCGGAAAATGTAGATGATGTAAATTTGCTACTTCTATATTTCAAAAAAATAACCCCATGAAAATTAAAGAAAAAATATTTTTCAATTTTAATGTTTACTTAATGTTTAGATAATAAAATACTATTTCATTTAGTCTACTTTCATAAGAATAAATAATTAAGAGAAAAAAATGCCTAAACAATATATCAAACTTATGTTTTCTTTAGTTCCTATGGCTTTAGAAACAAAAATGCACGAAATTATTTCCATTTTCACAGAAAATGAAAATCGTGAACAATTTGAGCAGGAATTAATTTCTTTATACAAAACGTCTATTTCATACTATGAAAGTGTGAAAGATAACGATGAACCTATTAAAGAAAAAATGAATTCATTAAATGAATCAATAAAGAAATTAATTTTTGATTCATTAAAGTTAAGAATCATTTCAATAGAAAACAATAAAAATAGTCTTACACAAGGAATTGATCTTGTGTTAAATTCAAAAAATATTAACGATCTAAATGATTCGCTAATAAAATTGGAAAATACTCTCAAATCAACATTCTTTTTTAAAATAATAAAAACATCGCTTCATAAAGAAATAGAGCACATTAAAAATAAAATAGAAAATGTTAAAAACATTGAAACATCAAAAAATATAATTCAATCATCACCTATTTTTCCTGATGAAATCGAAGAATCAGACTCCGAAGGAGAAGATGAAAAAAATAACAGAAAAAAATATGGAATTGATACAAAACAACAAGAAAAATCGGACATTAAAGTCAATGTCAGTAAAAATTCAAATTATTCTTTTAGAATAGAGTTTTCTAGATTTTTTCAATCCTCTTTTAGTCACCTTCAAGACAAGACTGAAACTATTTCTTCGAACACACAATTTACGAGTAACAATTGAAAATTAAAAAGAAATTTGTTTTCTTATTTAATGGTATCCACCGAACGTGGCCTTCCTTGTTGATCAACCGCTACAAAGGTAAAAATACCTTCGGTGACTTTCACACGTTGTTCTGATGCAATTCCAACCGCGTAAGCTTGAACACGAATCGTCATTGATGTTCTTCCTACACGCAATAATTCCGTGTAACAACATACGGTATCGCCGACATGCACGGGATAGTGAAACACCATTTTATCGATCGCAACGGTCACGCAACGTCCTTTACAACGTTCCTTGGCAGTGATTGAAGCCCCAAGATCCATCAAACTCACCAGCCAACCCCCGAAAATATCACCATTCACATTAGTATCTTTGGGCATGGCTAAAATGCGAATAGCTAAACTGCCTGTGGGTTCTTCAGTGAGTTTGTCTGAAGTCATTGTAAAAACTCCTTGATTTGTTCGGGAATTTGATAGAGATTGCCCACATGCATAAGCTCATGAGCTTGTTCAATGATAGCGGTGATGATGGCAGGATGCGCATGCCCAAGCACCATGACAGCAACACCGCTGATTGCATCAAGGTAGCGTTCGCCTTGATTATCCCAGAGCCAAACACCTTCCCCTTTCACAAATGAAATGGGAAGACGATTGTAGACGGGCATGAGAAATTCACTCATTCAAGGCTCTCAATGTCAAAAAAACATATATTGAGCTTAGCCGAACAAATTCTTTTCTACAAAGGCCCAATTCACTAACTCCCAAAAATGCTCAACATAGGTTGGGCGGGCATTGCGATAATCGATGTAATAAGCATGCTCCCAAACGTCACAAGTCAACAGCGCTGTTTTTCCTTCCGTCATCGGCGTGCCTGCATTGCTGGTGCTCACAATCGCCAATTTGCCTTGCGCATCTTTCACTAACCAACCCCAACCTGAACCAAAAGTACCGATGGTCGCTTTTGAAAATTGATCTTTAAATGCTTCGAATGAGCCAAACGCTTCATCAATCGCTTGTTTCAAACGCCCCTGTGGCTGGCCGCCGCCCTGTGGTGAAAGACAATGCCAATAAAATGTATGGTTCCAAATCTGCGCCGCATTATTAAAAATAGGCCCCTTTGCTTCTTGGATAATAGCTTCAAGGGTAGAATGTTCAAATTCTGTACCTAGGATCAATTTGTTCAGATTATCCACATAGGCACGATGATGTTTTCCATGATGATATTCCAAGGTTTCGCTGGAAATATGCGGAGCGAGGGCATCAATCGCATAGGGCAGTTCTGGTAATTTAAAACTCATGTCAAAACTCCTTTGAAATTTGTTTAGAAAAAGATTTTCTGGCTCTGATTCTACGGCGTGGGGGCTGATAAAGGCAAGTAAAAGCACTGTTGGCTTTTCCATCAACCTCTGTGATAATGAGGAAACTTTTTTCAAGAGGAACACCCCATGCCAACTCCCCCTAAAAAACGCGCTCATGTTGTTGTCACCGGCGCCGGTGGCCAAATTGGCTATGCGCTATTACCCCGTATTGCCAGCGGCGATTTACTCGGGCCCGATACTGAAATTGTTCTACATCTGCTCGAAATTCCCGCAGCCCTGGATAAACTACGGGGTACGGTCATGGAATTAGAAGACTGTGGTTTTAAATTACTCAAAGACATCATTTGTACCTCTGACATCAACAAAGCGATGAGTGGCGTAAATGTCGCGCTGCTGGTTGGTGCCATGCCTCGCAAGCAAGGTATGGAACGTTCTGATTTACTGAAAATTAATGGCGAAATTTTTGGGCCCCAAGGCCGTGCAATTAATGATCATGCTGCAGATAATGTCAAAGTATTTGTCGTCGGCAATCCTTGTAATACCAATTGCTTAATCGCTATGAATAGCGCACCTGATGTGCCTAGCGATCAATTTTTCGCGATGACCATGCTCGATAAATTTCGCGCAGATGCACAATTAGCAAAAAAAGCCAACGTAGATATCACAGAAATTAGCCAATTAGCGATTTGGGGCAATCACTCTGCCACACAATTTCCTGATTTTTACCACGCAACTATCGGCGGTAAACTCGCGCATGAAGTATTAGATGAAAAGTGGTTACAGCATGAATTCATCGAAACGGTTCAAAAACGTGGTGCGGCTGTCATCGAAGCACGCGGCGCTTCATCCGCATTCTCAGCAGCCAATGCTGCACTTGCAAGTGTTTATGCTCTCACTCACGACACGCCTGAAGGTGAAACATTCTCTGTCGGGTTGTGCTCACGCGGCGAATATGGCATTGATGAAGGCTTGATTTTCTCCTACCCCTGTATTCAAGAACAAGGCAAGATCAAAGTCGTTGAGGGGATCGAACATAATACCTTCGCACGTGAAAAAATTGAGATCTCTTTGAATGAACTGCGCCAAGAACGCGATGCGGTTAAAGAGCTTGGATTCGTCAAGTAAAAACTAGAAAATCAGTGCCAGAGAAGAGTGCACCAATGCCACAACACGCATTGGTGCACTCTTCTCTGGCACTGACAATTAAGGAAAAATTATGGATAAGCATTACAATACATTACTCACGGAATTAAATCCCGACGGTATTTTACGGATCACACTCAATCGCCCTGATCGCTTAAATGCGCTCAGCCGAGAATTATTGGATGATCTGCATGCCGTCATTCAAAATGCAGCTTCAGAATCGCGCGTGAAAGGCTTATTACTCACGGGTGCTGGAAAAGCGTTTTCTGCAGGTGCGGATATTCAACAATTAGCACAAGTGGATGCTCAAACAGGATTAGAATTTGCCAAACGCGGCCAAGCTGTTTTTTGGGCCCTGGAAAATTTAGGCAAACCCTCGATCGCCGCAATCAATGGTTTTGCCTTTGGTGGTGGTTGTGAATTAGCGCTGTCAGCGACGATTCGCATTGCAGCTGAAGCGGCAACATTTGGGCAACCTGAAGTCAAACTTGGTGTGATCCCAGGTTATGGTGGGACACAACGTTTAGCCCGCCTTGTCGGCAAAGGTCGTGCGCTTGATTTATGCTTGACAGGTCGTTTCATTTCGACGAAAGATGCCCTGCAATGGGGACTGATCACTGAAGTCACAGCCCCCCAAGATCTTATTCCTCATGCGGAAATGATTTTAAAAGGCATTATTGATCAAGGGCCACTCGCTGTGCGTTCCGTGATGGCCGTGATTCAATCCGGTTATGATTTACCGCTTGCCGAAGCGCTTCATCTTGAAGCCGTCCATTTTGCCCTGACTTGTGCAAGCCGCGATAAGCAGGAAGGTGTATCTGCTTTTTTAGAAAAACGTAAACCTGACTTTAAAGGTGAATGATGGCAGAAATATTATTTGATGTTCTTGGCACGCAACTTGGCGTGATCACATTAAATCGGCCAGAAGCACTTAATGCGCTGACACAGAGCATGTGTTCTGCCATGGATGAGCAATTAATTCGTTGGGAACAGGATCCAGCGATTAAAACTGTTGTTGTTCGTGCACAGGACAAGGGATTTTGTGCAGGCGGTGATATTCGCCAAATTTATCAGAACGGCTTACGTGGTGATCCGCATGTGCTGGAATTTTTTAAAGACGAATATCAGCTTAATCGTCGAATTTACCATTATTCAAAACCCTATATCGCCCTGCTTGATGGACTCACCTTCGGCGGTGGTGTGGGTATTTCTGTGCATGGTTCTTACCGAATTGCGACTGAAAAAACCCTATTCGCCATGCCTGAAACCAGCATTGGTTTTTTTCCTGATGTCGGTGGTTCTTATTTTCTACCCCGTCTTCCAGGTCGATTGGGTTTTTACTTAGGATTAACCGGCGCACGTTTAAAAGCTGGTGATCTCATAAGCACTGGGATCGCGACCCATTATGTTGATCGCAATCAGCTGGATGATCTCGTAAAAGCCCTCGCACAATTTGAGTTTAACGATGATTTAAAATCATCCATTGAACATTGTTTAGCATTATATGCGGGTGCACCAGAACCTGGAACATTAAACACAGTACGAACTGATATTGATCACTGTTTTAATCACAATTCGATTGAAGCGATCATTTCAGCTTTGCAGGAAAAAAATTCGGATTGGGCGCAAACCACATTAAATGCCTTGCAACAAAGTTCACCCACCAGTTTAAACGTCACGTTGCGTTTATTAGAAAAAGGCGCTGATCTTGATTTTGATGATTGCATGGCGATGGAATATATTGTCACGCAACATTTCTTAAAGCACCCTGATTTTTATGAAGGCGTACGGGCCAAATTGATCGATAAAGATCAAAACCCACGTTGGAAATCGAGTTTGTCTGAGGTGAAGACTGAAGATGTTGATGTTTTTTTTAGCGCAGGAGCTGATATTCTGTAAAAGCGTCGTCATCCCGGAATTTAGCGGTTCTTCGCGTGTACTCACGCGTTAGAACCGCTAAATCCCGGGATGACGAAGTTCTGAATTCCTACCTCAGTGGGAGTGACAAAAACATAAGGAAACACTATGAATTGGGAAGCACTCATCGGCGGCATCCTCGCCGCGTTTGTCGGTTGGTTGACCTACAGAGCAATCCGTAAAAACCCCGACGCCTTTTCAAAAGAAAATTTTGGAAAAAGCGCGAAAACATTAGGATTATTGGCCCTCTTCTTGATGCTTGTAATCTTTGTGGCTTTGATGATTGTGAGGGGGTAACTTGTCACTCTTCGCTCTCTGCCTCGGCATCTTCATGGTTATCATCGACGTGATGATCGTCACCGTTGCACTGCCTAATATTGCAAGCAATCTATCGGGCACGATTTCAGGATTGCAATGGGTCGTTGATGGTTATACCTTTTGTTCTGTTTAGTCCATTTTCTTCTTATTTTAGCGGGCGGCTTGTAGGCATAATTGGTTCAAGGGTTCCTATGATCATGGGACTTTCACTCGGTGCACTCGGTTTTTTAAGTTTACTCATACTTGGAAAACACACACCACCGTATGTTTGTTTAATTTTCTCATTTGCAGCAATTGGAATTGGCCTAACATTTACGATGCCTGCTGCCACCATCGCTGTGATTCAATCTGCTCTGACAAACAGCGCCGGCATTGCATCAGGCTTTTTAATGCCAGCAGACAATTAGGCAGCCTCATTGGTGTGGCTATTTTTGGTACGATCATTACAACATCTTCGTCATTTATTGCCGGGATGCACAGTAGCTTGATCTTAGCTGGATTGATTTATATTCTAGGTATTGGGCTGGCTTTTTTGGCGAGGAAATAGAGTCTGTTTTTGCAGCCAAGAAAGTAAATGTCAATAAACTCTAACTAAAAACATTCTCATTCTAGATCCGTATATGCTATTACAGCGTCTAATGAAGGGCTGTAATATTTACTCTTTCCATGTTTTCTTGTTTTTACTAACTTAGCTTCAAATAGCTTATTTAATACTTTCCCAACGTATTGAGTAGATTTTTTTACCTCTTTTGCAATCTCAACAATAATACATTCCTTTTTATAAACTACTATTTTCAATATTTGTTCTTCTGCAGGTGTAATATCGTTTCTTTCAATACGCGCTCTGGCCAGTTTCATTAACATTGATTTTGCAATATCTAATGTAATGCGATCTGTTAAATCACCAACGTGTAAACTTGGCAGGAGCCGAGCAAGCAAACCAAAAATATATCGTAACCGCCCCATGGTGATATCAAAAAGATATAAAAACACATCCATTTCAATAGGCATCTCAGCCTTTAGATTGCTACGGTAAAATTCAACGCGCTTGAGGATTAAATCTTTAAATTCTTCCTTGCTCAAAGAACCAATTTTGACTTCAAATGAAATAATATCATCAAGCCTATCTACTTGCTGTGCTATAAATTTTCTTAACCCAACATCACCGACAAACAACCAGCTAACTCCATTAGTTTGCGAGTAATCTCTTAACGCGTTAAACAAATACTTTAAATGGGTTTCATCATGTACCTCACCCACATCAAGATTGTTAAGTTGAATAATAATACCTTTTTTATAGCCAGCTGATTGAATTAAAGACACTAAATCTTCGAGATGATGACCCAATACTGCTGCGGGTACTAAGATGGGTTGAGTGACGATGCCAGCATTTTTTCCATAATTTAATCCAACTCCAAAAGCATCCACACCAAAACTTCGATAGGTTTCGGCGATTCTAGCTGATAACGCTTTAGCATTTTGAAAACGTTTATCCTTATTAATAGTTTCTGATCCAAATAATTCAATTTCACGAACAATATTAGCGACGATCACCGATAGTAATGTTTCAATTTGCCAACCTGCATCTACTCGAATTTCATTTCGAGGAGTAAAAAATAACTTTTTTTCTTGGAGTGAAAAACGAATAAAGTTAGAAAAAGAAGTCGTACCAACCCCCCTTGCTCCTTCCACAACCACTCTTCTATTCCCTTCACTTAAAACGTTAAGGCAGATATTTATTTCGTTCTGGTGCCCTGTATAAAGTTTTAAGGTTTCTCTAAAAATCGGATCAGTACTTAAAGGATCGGCATTAAACCCCAAAGATTGCCATTGCATAGTGATTATCTCCATTTGAAATACCAAACCATTATAAACCAATTCCTGTTTCAAAAGCTATATTTTATTTTCAAAACATGATTTTACTTCTAATTGTTTGGTATAAAGCTGTATACCATTCTGATTTCAAAAAAACCTATTATATCAAGGTGTTGTGATAATTGCCTTCCAATTTGAACTTGGATATACTGCGGTAACTACAAAGAGGAAGTCATTTAATGTCACTCTTCGCTCTCTGCCTTGGCATCTTCATGGTTATCATCGACGTGATGATCGTAACCGTTGCGCTGCCTAATATCGCAACCAATCTATCGGGCACGATTTCAGGATTGCAATGGGTCGTTGATGGTTACACCCTCATGTTCACCTGCCTCTTATTATCGGCTGGAACCATTGGTGATCGATTAGGTGCAAAAACAGCTTTTATTGTTGGGTTAGCGCTCTTTGTATTAACTTCTATCGGCTGCGGTGTTGCTCCATCTATTTTAATTCTTACTATTTTTAGACTTTTACAAGGCATGGCCGCTGCCTTCATCATGCCCACCTCGGTAGCCTTAATTAATGCCAGTTACAATAATAACAAAGATCGCGCCCGTGCCATTGGCGTATGGGCCACGGTCGGTGGCGCGGGCGCCGCCTGCGGGCCTATTTTAGGTGGTATCATCACTTCCCTGTTTGGTTGGCGCGGTGTCTTTTTTGTAAATATTCCCATTGGGATCATCGCCATTATTCTCACTTGGAAATATGTTATCAGCCCTGCAATTAAAGACTCTCGTGGATTTGATGTTTCAGGTCAACTAAGTGCCATCATCAGCCTCGCCGCACTCGCCTTTGGATTAATTGAAGCGGGACGATTTGGCTGGTCTTCGTCGATCGTCGTTGGTGCTTTTGTTTTATTCTTAATCAGCACGTTTATTTTTTTACTGATTGAATATTTTTCTCGCGACCCTATCGTACCTCTTTCTTTTTTTAAGTCTAATATTTTTTCATCCACGATGATGATTGGGATGTTCATGAATATTGGCTATTATGGAATACTCTTCAGCTTACCTTTGTATTTTCAAGAAATTCGTGGCTATAGTATCTTAATGAGTGGTTTGGCGCTTATTCCTTTAGTGCTGTTTAGTCCATTTTCTTCTTATTTCAGCGGACGACTCGTAGGAATAATCGGCTCAAGAATTCCCATGATGATGGGACTTTCACTCGGCGCACTCGGTTTTTTAAGTTTACTCATACTTGGAAAACACACACCACCGTATACTTGCTTAATTTTTTTGTTTGCCTCCATTGGGATTGGCCTAACATTTACGATGCCTGCCGCCACCATCGCTGTGATTCAATCCGCTCCCACGGACAGTGCAGGTATTGCCTCAGGCTTATTTAATGCCAGCAGACAATTAGGTAGCCTCATTGGCGTCGCTGTTTTTGGTACGATCATTACAACATCCTCTTCATTTATTACGGGGATGCACAGCGGCTTGATCTTGGCAGGATTGATTTATATCTTGGGCGTGGGATTGGCTTTTTTGGCGAGGAAATAGGAGATTTTAATGATAACCAATCAAGCAGTTTTATATAAGCAATATAATTGCTGGCAAGTGGAAATGGGGAAAAAGCTAATAACACAAGTTAACATTCATCCTAATCAAAATATTTTAGATGTGGGTTGTGGCACAGGGGAATTAACTTATCTATTAGCTGAAAAAATATTGCCCCATGGGCAAATCGGGGCAATAGATCCTGATACCGAACGATTGAATATTGCTAAAGAAAATCAACCGCAAACACTTAGAAATATCAAATGGTATAATCTTGGAGTAGAAAACTTCAATGAGCTAGCTGACGAATCAATTGATATTATTTACTCAAATTATGCTATGCATTGGGTTAATGAGAAAAGTAAGGCGCTTACTAAACTTTACGATTTGTTAAAACCTAAAGGTCAGTTCATCATGAATTGTATTGCTCAATATTCTGAAATAGTTTGCGACCTTGAAAATACACCAGAGAAATCTAATACGCATGCTCAAAATAAATACCCGCTTATTAATAAAAATGAGTGGATTTCGCTATTAGAAAAACATAATTTTAAAATTTTGTCTGTACAATCAGGAAATAATTGCGTATTTAAACATCTTGATGATTTTTTAATTTTTTGGGAAGCAACGACACATGGAAAGTTTCGTCGTAAAACACTCAAAGACGATCATTATCAATTTATGCTGAAAAAATACCCGAATGAGATCGCTGTCTTTGGTGAAGAAACTTTAAATGTTTTGGCAGTTAAATGATTATTTCAGTCATTGCGACCGATTGCGCTGAACGATCGTAAAAAAGCACCAAAAATTTCAGCGCAATCGCGCTGCAATCCAGATAACCATCTTAAAAAGATCACTTCATAAACAAATTAAGCGCCTGGATTGCTTCAAAAATACAAAGAAGAAATCCTTTTTAAAAGACTGGATTCGAGGTCCTTCGTTTACGCTCAGGATGCGGGGAATTCAATTTAATGCATTGTAAATAGCAGTTGACAATGCTTGTTTATTGACCTATAATTAGGTCTGATTAACTAGACCAATGGTGATGATTATGCACATTACAAACACTTATGAGGCAAAAACTCAGCTTTCCCAGCTGCTCGAGCGGGTAAGTCATGGCGAAGAAATTATTATTGGCAAAGCAGGTAAGCCTATTGCCAAATTAGTACCGTATCATCTTGAAGTTGAAGAGCCAAGACATCCAGGCTACTGGAAGGGACGAGTTAAAATTGCTAAAGATTTTGATACGTTACCAAAAGAAATTCTTGATGCTTTTGAAGGAAAAAATAAATGAAGTTTTTGCTGGATACTCATATTTTATTATGGTGGCTAGCACAAAGTCGACAATTGTCCAAGAAAACCATAGAAACAATCAGCAACCCAACTCACATTATTTTTGTAAGTTCTGCTACCGCATGGGAAATTGCAATTAAAAAAGCGATTGGTAAACTCGAAGTTCCTGATGATCTAGAAGATGCGCTTTCATATAACAGGTTTCAACCTTTAGTGATAAATATACGGCATGCGCTTATTGCCGGAGCATTACCACCCCATCACACCGATCCTTTTGATCGTATATTAATCGCGCAAGCTGAGTGTGAAGAGCTCACCTTGATTACACACGATAAGGTTTTTAGTAAGTATTCAACGCCCTTATTGTTAGTATAGTTAAATTACGTGACTACTTAGCTTTGGTGCCTCTGGACCTGAAGGCCTCCGCTGGAATGACGATCTCACTTCTTCTCCACAAAACCCGCTGGCCTTTCACTGCCTTCGCCAAATAAAAATTTTTCCATTTCAGTCCGTAAGAATTTTCGGGCATCCGCGTCTAATAAGCTTAAACGATATTCATTCACTAGCATCGTTTGATGTCCTATCCATTGTTCCCAAGCTTCTTTTGAAATTGAATCAAAAATCCGTTTTCCTAATTCGCCTGGATAGGGTGCAATATCGAGCCCTTGGGCTTGTTTGCCTAATTTCACACATTGAATTGTTCTCATTTTTTGTCCTCTAATAATAATGAAGAAATCTTTTTTTATTTTCTGGATCCCAAGTATTAAGTGGTTCTAACGCGAGAGTACTCGCTAAGAACCACTAAATCCCGGGATGACGGGGACTGGTGACACTGCTAAAAAATACCTAATTTTCAGCTCCTTTAAACATCACCCAAACTCTTCATCAACCGTTCTACAGGCCTTGGTAACCCACGCGATGATTTTGGATCATGCCAAACGTGTTCACCTGCTTGCATCACTCGGGCACCGCTTGGCTTCACATCAATTAAAATAGGGATAATATCCAAATGATAATGACTAAACGTATGCCGAAAAGCAGGCCAGCGCTCATGACACTTCACACGAAATGAAAAATGCTTGCGACAAAATGCCACCACATCATCTTCCAATCCACATTCAGGAAAACACCAAAGCCCACCCCAAATTCCAACGGGCGGACGCACTTCCAATAAAAATTCACCTGATTCATTACGCAACATCAAAAAACACGTTTCACGAACAGGCATTGTTTTTTTCGGTTTACGACCGGGAATCAACAACACTTGTTTCGAATCATACGCCACACATAAATCTTGCACAGGGCAAATCCCACATTTAGGTGCCTTGGGTGTGCACAAAGTCGCACCGAGATCCATCATCGCCTGAGTGTACGCGCCCCCAGAACGCTTCGGCGTATATTCTTCAGCTAAATCCCACAATATTTTTAACACAGACGATTGACCTGGCCAACCCTCTACACCATGAAGACGTGCCAAAACCCGTTTCACATTTCCATCTAAAATAGCCGCTGATTTTCCAAAACCCAAGGAACGAATAGCACCAGCTGTTGAACGCCCTACTCCAGGTAATAATTGCAGCTCTTCTAAACTTTCTGGAAATTCACCGCTAAATTGTTGCACAATCATTTGCGCACTGCGATGAAGATTACGCGCTCTTGCATAATAGCCAAGCCCTGCCCAGAGCGTTAATACATCATCCAAGGGAGCACTTGCTAAATCAGCAACATTGGGAAAACGCTGCATAAACCGCTCGAAATAATCGATCACCGTTGCAACTTGAGTTTGTTGCAGCATGATTTCAGACACCCAAACGCGATACGGCGTGGCTGGATTTTGCCAGGGCAAACTCTTCCTGCCGTGTTTTTTAAACCACGTCAGTACTTTTTTTTGAAATATTAATGGATCTTTCATTATTGCGGCAATGCAATCACACGCTGAAGCTGATTAAACGTACGATTCAAATTCACACGACCTTCTTTTTTAATTTCTTTCAAAGGCCCTGCAAGCGCACCGCGCCCCATTTCTAAGGGATCCGGTAAAATTTGGAAATGATCAAATGAACCCTTTGCAAGGAAAGGAATTGATCCACCCAACATTTGCTCCAGATTAATCAAGCGTGCATCCGATCCAACTAAAACCGTTGCACGCAAATGATATAACCATTGTTGATCAACCAAATTGATATCACCTTGCCCTTTGATTAAAATCAACGGCGATTTTAGTGAAAAATTATTATTGTGAACCACGCCATTTTTAATCGTGAAATTTCCACCCATATGGCTGATCATTGTGGTTGAGTTTTGTTGTGACGTTTGCGGCACGATGTGGATCAACGAATCAATGAGCGCAAGTTGGTATTGCAAATTAAATTGTTTAATGGCTACTTGATCCATCGACACTGAACCATTGCCCTGCAAGTTTTTCAATCGCTCATAGGGTGTAGTTCCCTTTGTATTTAATTTAACCGTCATATCCCCAAGACCTGATACAAGATCGTTGCCAAATAAATCATGGAATAAGGGTTGAAGTTGAATACGGTTTAATGTCGCCTGTGCCAAATACGTTGATGCCCCACTCGGCTGAACAACACTCAAAGAACCCTTCAGTTGCCCCTGATAAACTTGTGCAGATATGGGGGCGATATTAATCGTATTTGTTGCTGAAGAACTCCCAATATGCGCACTGAGTGATTGCATCATCATATGACGAATACGAAATGTACCGATTTTCAAATCACCATCGACAGTACAGGGAAGCGATTGATTATCCCCAGTTGAAGGCTGAACAGCAGGTACTGATTTAGGCTGCATCTTGATCGACGTAAGCATTGGCAAGTAGCTATCTAAATCCAATTGATCAATTGCTAAACTAAATTTAATAGCGGGCATTTCCGGCGACTTTAACACTCCAATCTGCCCTGTCAAATGGGTATTATCCACCGTGACGGCTAGAGGGTTAATCGTCATCCCTTTCTCATCGGAAGTAAATTGCAAGTCAGCTTGTGCCTTTGTGAATACAAAAGGTGTTTTTGTATTGGGCAATTCAAAACCAAGGGAATTTTCAAGCGCACGTGGGTTAAATGGTGTAACCACGAAATGCCCCGTCCAACGCTTTGATCCACGAACCGCTTGGCCCAATACATTACCATTAAATGACATATTATTTAATTGCCCACGCACATTATTAATCGCCAGTGTTTGTTGTTTTAGATCGACCGATAAATTAAGTTTGATTTGTGCGTCAATTTTCCGCGCAGGATTACTCGGGTCGACTAAATTTCCAACCATTAAAGCCCGATGCAATTCATAGGTTTGTGAGGTGGGATTTAAAATGATCTTGCTATTAATTTTCACAGGCCCTGACAGTGAGGGGTTTTGATTCTTGAGGTTAAACTGGAGTGTTAAAGGAAAAGCTTTCCCAAATGCAATATCGTGCAAATTTAAATTAACTTGATCAAGGCTTAAATTGGAAGTTCCACCTTGATAAGTCACCAACGCATTACTCACTGAAATTTGAGAAATATTAGTCTTAAAGTGTAATAAACTCTCATCTGTCGAACTGGAGGCTTGCGTTTGTATGGGTGCTGATTTAAATAATTGCCAATTATTTGAGGTATCACTTTTTCTAATCAAATGAATGACTGGCCGTTCTAAATCAATCTGATTCAGTTCAATTCGACCAAGAAACAACGGTGCTAAACCCACGCGAACTTTTGCTTGTTTAATTTCAATAAAGGGTGTTTTAGGAAAATCTTTCGGATTACTCAATGTGGCATCTGAAATACTGACACCCATGTAGGGAAAAAAAGACCAGTGTAGCGATCCATTGATGGTCAATTGGCGGCCCGTCAGCGAGTAAACTCGTTTGCTCATTTCAGTTTTAATTCTATTTGTATTGATGAATTGCGATAGCGCAAATCCAAGGATCAAAAATAGGAATACCAAGGAACAGGCGGTCAACGCGAAAATCTTCGAAAACTTTTTCATAAGATGAAACTCTCAACAGAACCTAAAACCAGAAACCGCCTTACTATACCATTAGCACGCAAATCGGTACACTTCGCCTAATCACATTATGGGAGGTCCCTTGAAAAACAGCTCTACTGCATTACGGGAAATCACACTGCCCGTCATCCTCACCTCCCTCTTCCTAGCCATCATCTTGGCCGCATCAAACACCTATCTTGCCTTAAAAGTAGGCATTTTAACGGCAGCCTCCATTCCTGCAGCGGTTCTCTCAATGGGGATCCTACGCACCCTTAAAGGTTCCAATATTCTACAAAATAACCTCGTACAAACAGCAGCTTCTGCGGGTGAAGCTATTGCTGGTGGCGTGGTTTATACTGTACCTGCCTTAATCATCCTCCACTATTGGTCGCATTTCCCCTATTTTGAATCCGTGGCCATTGCCCTGCTGGGCGGTTTACTGGGGATCTTGCTCTCAGTTCCCCTACGCCGTACTCTCGTAACCGACCCTCAATTGGGTTTTCCAGAAGGAATTGCGATTGCTGAAGTCTTAATTGTTGGTCATCAAACTGATCTCGGGCTTCGCAATATGCTACTCGGCGGTGGAGTAGGTGCCGCACTTGAACTAGCCCAAACTGGCATTGGCTTAATCAGCAATCATCTCGCATTATGGGTCGCACGAGGGTCGACCTTACTTGGCTTTGGCTTTGGATTTTCACCAGCACTTGTGGGCGCAGGTTATTTGATTGGGTTTGGTACAGGGCTAAGCCTCTTTATTGGCGCCGTGATCAGTTGGGGGATCTTAGTCCCGATCTTAAGCCACACATTTCCAGTGCCACATTTATCAACGGCGGATCAATTGTCCGCACTTTGGGATAATTACATTTGCTACATCGGTGTGGCCGCCATGGTCACGGCCGGTCTTGGAACTTTGCTCGGTTTGCTCAAACCTTTATTCAGCAGCATTCATTTAAGCTTAAAAACATTTAAAAGCGCTGTAGGATTACCAAGAACTGAGCGTGATCTTCCACTTTCTCTGGTACTTTGCAGTGTCGCATTTATGTCACTTTTAGTCTTTCTACTTTTTCAGCATGAATTTACTTTTTTCTTCCAAGGGATTATGAAAAGCGCAGCGATGCTAAGCCTTGTTTGCGCGATCTACGTGCTGATCATTGGTTTTTTTGCGGTCATGCTGTGTGCCTATTTTTCAGGGATGGTTGGCGTGAGTGCCAGCCCAGGCTCGGGTGTCATGATAGCAGGCCTCTTGCTCGGTGCTTTAATCTTGCGTGAAATCCTAGCGCTAACGAGTTCAACACCAGCACAAATTTTAAGTGCAGAAGCCGTGACTATTTTTCTCGGTGCCTTAATCACGGGTGCCGCCTGTATTGCAAACGATAATATTCAGGATTTAAAAGTAGGTTACTTGGTCGGCGCTACCCCTTGGAAACAGCAATTGATGTTGATGCTCGGTGCCATCACAGCAGCTCTTGTCATTCCCTTTGTGATGGAGCTTTTATTTAAAGCTTATGGTATTGCGGGTATTTTTCCGCGATCGGGCATGGACCATAGCCAAATGCTAGCAGCACCTCCTGCCGCGGCAATGGCAGCGATCACTCAAGCCATTTTTGTACATGATCTTCCTTGGACAATGTTGATCCTCGGTATTTCAATCACTATTCTAGGTTTTTTAGCTCGTTTTATTTTAAGCCGATTTGGCTTGAAATTTTCTGTCCTGGGTCTTGCGATTGGCATTTATTTACCCTGGTCTTCTTCAACAGCCCTCTTTTTAGGCGCCTTATTTGCGCTGTTTGCCAGTTTTCGCCAAGGACCTGAAGAACCTAATAAAAAACGAGGCGACATGCTGCTGGCCTGTGGATTGGTCGCTGGCGCGGCACTCATGGACGTCGCCCTGGCTATCCCACTCACGGTTTCGCATAATCCTGATATTCTCCATTGGGCACCCGCTTCCTGGCAATTGGGGGCAGACATTCTCGGAGCCCTCACGGTACCTGCGCTAGGCCTGTGGTTTTATCGGTTGGCCTCGCCTAAAAACTCTTAGCCTTGTTGGCTTTTGATAGCTATCTATTTGACGCTGTAAGAATATCTCCCTATAATGCTCGTCGCCTAAATTAGATTCAACAAAAGAGGAGATAAAAATTATGTCACTAGACACTAAACCCTTTATTACGGGTACTTTATTTGTTATTTCATTGTTTTTAACAATATTTGCTTTTTATGAGCGAAAGATGGAAGCTGGTAGTTTTTTATCTGTAGTAGATATGGGCTTGGCTTTATTGGCTTTGTTATTTATAAAAAATAAACAAAATAAAGAAAGCTTACCTCTTAAAACTCAAGCAAGTTCACGAAATGTCTCAGGTTACGATTTTCCTGCCATTACTACAGCAACTCCGGATGAAACTCCGGAGAGCTCATACTTTTGTTGTTACCGAAACTAATCCTGATACCGAATCGTCAACACATCACAATGGGCACTATTGATCACCGCATTGGCTGTCGAACCTAACAAACGCGATAGCCCATGATGGCCATGGCTGCCCAAAATGATTAAATCAACTTTCAACTCTTCCGCAAATTGAAGAATCAAGGCTTTTGTGGTACCCACACCCACGCGTTGATCCGCCTCACTGATCCCTAATTCCTTGCCGACTTTAGCCAAATTCTTCTGAGCAGCTTCAACCAGTTCCTCTTCAATATCAGCAATCCCAACATAGCCATAAGCATATGTGGGTGCCTGCTCAACGATGTGCACCAGCGTCAACTTTGCACCCGTCTCAGCCATCATTTTTTTGGCCCGCTCAACGACTTTATGACTACCTTTCGCAAAATCGACCGCTAAGAGAATGTGTTTGTATGCCATGAGAATCTCCCTTTACTGAATTCAGATCTCATTGTAGCTCTAACATTGTAAGATCTGCAATTTCAAGTAGAATGATTTTCTGGTTTTGCCATCACAGGACGCCTAATGCGCTTTTTTTTACCAATAGTCATCTTATTTTGTGTAATATTTACCGCTCATGCTGACCCCTTAGTGATAAAACAAGGCGATTCTTTCCCTACACTCACAAAAACACAAGTTCAATCCCTCGAAACAGCTTTTTCACCTAATAAAACAAATCTCTGGGCTCAATTTAAACCCGACTACAATATCCCGCCCGCGATACAAAACCAACCCAGCGTTCAAAATCAAATCAATTGGTTTATGAAACATCAGACCTACCTCTACAATGTTGCTACACAAGCCTCACCCTATTTGTACTACATCTATAACCAGGTCAAAACACGTCAATTACCAACCGCCCTCGCCCTGCTCCCCTTCATTGAAAGCGCTTACAATCCCCACGCTGATTCGCGTACAGGTGCCGCAGGCCTCTGGCAATTGATGCCCGATATGAGTACCGATTTTGGCCTCAAAAAAGACCCTTGGTATGATGGGCGTCGCGATCTCATCAGTTCAACCCAAGCCGCTCTAGATTATTTAACCTATTTGGATCATTTGTTTGATGGGGATTGGCTCCTTGCCCTGGCTGCCTATGATGCAGGCAATAAAACTGTACGCGAGGCGATAGAAAAAAATGAAGCAAGGGGAGAACCAACGGATTTTTGGTCATTGGATTTACCGGAAGAAACGAAAGCCTACGTACCGCGGTTAATTGCCTTGGCAACGATCATCGCCAACCCGGAACGTTATCCCCTGAAATTACCTTCCGTCAAAAATCAACCTTATTGGGGAGAAGTTGATCTTGACGCACCGATTGATCTCATTCGCGCGGCACATTTAGCCAAGGTCAGCGTAAAAACCATCTATGCCCTCAATCCTGGCTATGAACGCGGCATCACAGATCCCTATGGCCCTCAGCGACTATTATTACCGCTGAATAAAGTTTCAGAATTTCAAAACAATTTATCACAAACATCCAAGGATCAACTCACGCTGCCCGCAGAAAAAAACACCACATTCACCGATAAACCTTATTGGGTCACGCCACAAAGTACAGGTCTTTCACTACCGGCCTCCACTCAAGCACCACCCAAACCTAAAGTTTATTTATTGACCTACCATGTTCAAAACAGCGACACTGTCGACGGCGTCGCTGATCGATTTCAGGTAAAACCCAATGATATTCGAACGTGGAATAAACTCAGTAAAGAGGCTAGTTTGGCTCCTGATGAGGTCCTGACAATTTATACGGATCATCCGCCTTAATAATATAAAAGCACACGCTCGTCAAAAAATTAACCCAGCCCGCTTGCATCTGCTCCAAAACCCGATATAATCGCCCCTCTAGGAAAATGCTTACGCGCCCGTAGCTCAGTTGGATAGAGTACCTGGCTACGAACTAGGGGGTCGGGAGTTCGAATCTCTCCGGGCGCGCCAAATTCCCCAATTCTTCTGACCACGCCTGACCCTCTCAGACCACCAAAAACAACGATTAATCAAACAATTAGGAAAAATTCTTTTTTGACCGGATGGTCTGCGATTGTCACAGATGGTCAGCGAATACGCCCAAATTACGCCCAAAAATGGACATGCATTCCATCACGGCTAAATCAGACGGTGCATGCTGGGTCATGTTCGTTCTCCTTTTGAATACTCATTTGAGTGTTTCTCAATCCTTCAGCAGCGTTATTTCGGTTCAACACTATGAAAGTTTCCTGCTGAGATTGATGCGTTCGTGCGATAAGAACCGTGCACTTGCATCGCCTGCAACACCCAAGCCCACGCTCGAATCGCGCGCTGCTCTGGGCCTCCCTCAATGTGGCGAATCACATCAGCGGGTTTCGGAAAAAATTGACCGATGTCGGGATGCTGCACATGCGCATGGAGCGCTTGCTTCACGGCTTGCCACTCAAAGCGCTGTAGAGTCTGCCAGTACAGTTCAATCACCGCTTCAGGTAACGATTTGCCGTACACACTGGCTAACATCGTGAGTAACGCCAGAAACGCGGGTTGCTCATGGGCTTGCATGATGAACCTCCCTTAACTGCGTCAGGGTGATGCGTCGCTGGCTCTGGCGGTGGATGCGCATGGCGCTCGAGCCAGCGTTGACTGGCTTGCACGTTTTGCTGCCAGAGTTTGTCCTGCGGTTTGGGTGGACTTTGGGCATTGCGAAGGTAAACGTATTTTTCATAACCCATTCACTCAGGTACCCTGGAATTCAAGTGATCAAATTCGAGACCCTTGGCGCACGGTGCTCAAGCGCGCCGGTGTGCGCTATCGTAATCCTTACCAAATGCGACATACTTACGCCTCGATGATATTATCTGCGGGCGAAAACATGTAGTGGCTCGCTAAACAAATGGGTCATCGTGATACGGAAATGATTATAAGAACCTATGGAAAATGGATCCCTGATCCTACCAGTAAAGCAGGTTATGTCCCTGTGAATAATTGGGGGAGCGTACTTCAGGCTGCTTGCAGTTAAGGAAAATAAAGCTTTTGTATTTTTGTCACTTGCTGTATTTTTTCAAAACGTGGCGTACTTTGATCTTCAAAATGCTGTTGAATAATTCCTGACAACATGTCAGCAAATTGGATACCTTTCGACTTAGCGCTATCTTGAGGATTATTTTGTAATTTTGTGGATACACCTTTTTCAAACCATAATTCAGTTTGGAGATAATCAGACAGGCTATTTCCAGATTGAACTTTAATGCTTCTTGGATCCGGTATAAAATCAACCACTTCAAACTGCTTTAATTCTTCGATTAACATCAATTTAATCATATAATTATAAAGCTTGTTGGAATCTTCTCTAATATGTATTTCAACATTGGGTTTAAACACAGTAATGGAATGGTAAGTAATATCGGGATGTTTTTGAATAAGATTGACGGCTTTTTCACTAAAAGCATCTTTATGATGCTCTTTCATGTATTTCCATTTTTGCTCTTGTTTAGGATCCCAAGAAAATTTTTCATATAATTTCTTAATAAGCCGACTGGGTAGATGGCTTTTATGTTCAGGGGTAATGATAGAAGTAATAGTGAGGTAACGACTAGAACCACCCTTTCTGTAGGGTTTGTCAAACTTCCACCCTAAATCACCACTTTCATCTAAATAAACAGTTGCTTTTTGCATGGTTGTCAAATTTTGGGCATAAAAAAAGCGGTCCCTAAGACTGGCGTTCTTACAGAACGCTTACGATACCTTTTCAGCGTCGCAGTACCTTAGGATTTACCCGCTTATGTTAAGTATACACCGCTTTATTACTCAAAATCAACCGAGCGCCCTGCTAAACTGTGATTCAGACAGTGAAAAAAGGGTACAGGGCATTATCGGGTGATTTTTAGGCAATGACCCGCGCATCGAGGGCTCTGTGTGCGCTTGTGAGGGGTTGGCACATAAAGAGGCGAGGTTTTTAGGG